>CAIZVZ010000007.1 GCA_903936565.1 uncultured bacterium
AAACTATCCATCGACAAGAAGGGAAGAACATATCAGATACTAACCGTTGAACCAAATGACACAATAGACATCAGTATCAAGAATACAAACAAGACTCTTCCTATTACAATCTTCGACAACAATCCAATCAAACCAAACAAAGACAAGAACAACAACATTACTCTATCCTTGAACGCTCCAAAAGAGCAGGGGACAAGGGTGCTAACTGTTGGAGACTTGACTCTGGAGATTAGGGTGAAGGTACAAGCTCCTGCACCTGTGCCGAAGGTGGAGAAGAAGTTGACTCCTATTGTGAAGATGTGGAAGTGGTTTGTAAAATAAAAGACCGAGAATGGTGCTGTGGCACATTATAATATTCTTTGAACAATCAATTAATCTTGCTATACTAAACACTATGAAGAAAATTAGAACAATACTTGTGTTTCTTGGTTTATTGATTGCACTTATACCAGCATTCCTATCGGTTTGGGGAGGAGTAAAGAATTGGATTGTAACAATTCTTGGTTTATTAGTTGCTGTTTTATCTTATCTATACATTCATGCGCAGCAAACAAAAAAATAGCAATTGGAAATATATTAAGCACCTTCTTGGTGGCAAAAATGTACCCTACATCTTAGGAGGGGTATTTTTGTTAATCTTAGTTTTATTTGTTTTGCCTAACATATTCTCTGTAACGTTCGACGCGAGCCATATGAAGGCGGATGTCAATTCTGCTGTGCCAATTTCATCTGCTGCAATTACGTCATCAACAGACATGATGGCATCTGAAGGAAATAGTCAGGTGCTATCAGCGTCATCTACTGCTAACTCCATGTCAGGAATGGAATTTGATCCAAATAATCCAATAATTAAAACTCAAGCTGGTGCAACGCACTTAAAAACACCAACGCCATTAAAGGCTGTGTATATATCTAGTTGGGTAGCTGGTTCAAATGATATCAAAAATAGAATTAAAAAATTAATAATAGATACGGAACTTAACGCTGTGATTATTGATTTTAAAGATTCAACAGGAATGCTTTCTGCAGAAACCGGTGTACCTGAAATAGATGGTATGGGTTGTGTCGAGCATAGAATTAAGGATGTTAAGGGTCTTATAAAGGAATTCCATGATCAGGGTATTTATGTAATAGCCAGAGTCGCGGTATTTCAAGACTCTTGTTTGTCAAAAAAATATCCAGAGTATGCAGTTAAAAGAAAAAGTGATGGGGGTATTTGGAAAGATAGAAAAGGAATCTCTTGGGTATATGCTGGTTCAAAGGAAGTTTGGGATTACAATGTAAAGATTGCTAGGGTTGCATATTCTATTGGTTTCGATGAGATTAATCTTGATTATATAAGATTCCCATCCGACGGAAACATGAAGGATATATCTTACCCAGTCAACATTGTTGCAGATTCTGTTGTACAAAAGTCAAAGACTATAAAAAGCACATCTACAATATCCGCTTCGTCAACAAAGCTTGCTGGAACCGATGCTCCACTTGAGGTGAGTGAGGTTTCTGATACAACAATTAACACACGAGCTAATATTCTTTCAAGATTCTTTGCTTATATGGATAAGGAACTTAGAAAGAGTGGGGAAGATAGGCCAAAGATTTCGGCTGATGTGTTTGGTATGGTTGCAACTAATACAGATGATTTGGGAATAGGGCAGGTGTTGGAGAAAATATTACCATACGTTGATTACATGTCTCCAATGGTTTATCCATCACACTTTGCATCAGGTTGGAATGGTTATACAAAGCCAGCTAC
Organism: uncultured bacterium; assembly: GCA_903936565.1. GTDB lineage: Bacteria > Patescibacteriota > Minisyncoccia > Phycocordibacterales > CAIZLB01 > CAIJKW01. The sequence goes on from CAIZVZ010000007.1 coordinate 1,757, forward strand.
AAGACCGTATGATGTTATTCATGTTTCTATGAGTAAAGCAGTGGCGAGAGCGAAAGCGATGGGGCAAGATCCTAAAAAGCTTCGTCCATGGCTTCAAGATTTTAATTTAGGTGCAACCTATACTCCGGAGATGGTTAAGGCGCAAATGCGGGGGGTTTATGATTCTGGATTGGATAGCTGGATGATTTGGGACCCTGCAAATAAATATAGTAGTTCAAAGCAAATTTTGTCGAAGGAATAGTTTGTGGCTTCTCGCTGGTAATAAAACTTTTTTCGCATTATACTGTATATAAATAATTAATATATGTACGACGAAGAAAAAGTAACATACTTTGGTTTAACTGACGCGAGAAATAAGCGTGTGCGATTTGGCATTAAAGCAAAAGATAGAGCTCGTCATGTCTATACTATTGGAAAGACTGGAATGGGAAAATCAACTCTTCTAGAAAACTTAGCTGTTCAAGATATTCAGAATGGGGAAGGGCTTGCCTTTATTGATCCCCACGGAAAGTCTGCTGATTTGCTTTTGGAATATATACCAGAGCATCGTAAAAAAGACGTCGTGTATTTTGCTCCTTTTGATCTTGATTATCCTATCGCCTTTAATGCCCTTGAGGATGTCGATGTTACGAAGAGGTATCTTGTTGCAAATGGTTTGATGAGTGCGTTTAAAACAATCTGGGTTGATGCATTTTCTGCTAGAATGGAATATATTTTGAATAATATAATGCTTGCACTCTTGGAGTACCCGAGCTCAACTTTGATGTCAGTTAATAGAATGCTCACGGATAAGGATTTTAGAAATGCTGTGGTTGCTAATGTTACAGACCCTACAGTTAAAGCTTTTTGGGTAGATGAGTATGCAAAGTATACAGAAAAGTTTGCCGCAGAAGCTGCTCCTGCAATTCAGAATAAGGTTGGACAATTTGTAGGTAATCCTCTTGTGAGAAATATTATAGGTCAACCTGTATCTGGCTTTGATATTAGAGATATAATGGACAATAAGAAAATTTTGATAGTTAACTTATCAAAAGGACGTGTAGGGGAGGCTAATGCAAATCTATTGGGTGCAATGTTGATTACAAAGATTTATCTTGCTGCCATGTCGCGCGCGGACTTAAAAGAAGAAGAATTAAAAAATACTCCCCAGTTTTATTTATATGTTGACGAGTTTCAAAACTTTGCCAATGAAACATTTGCGGATATTTTATCAGAGGCTAGAAAATACAAATTAAGCTTAACTATTGCTCACCAATATGTAGAACAGATGACAGAAGATGTGAGGGCTGCTGTTTTTGGAAACGTAGGAACAATGATTACATTTAGAGTTGGAGCATATGACGCTGCTGTTTTTGAAAAAGAATATTCACCGGAGTTCACCGCAGAGGATATGGTCAATCTTCAACAGTATCAAATGTATTTGAAGCTGATGATCGACGGCGTAACTTCCAGGCCATTTTCTGCAATAGGAATGCCCCCAATCGCAAGGCCTGAAATTTCCTATGTTGAGGAAATAATTAACCTATCAAGGTCACAGTTTGCTAATCCAAGAGAAAAGGTAGAAGAAGATATAAGAGATTGGCACATGCAAAAGATTGGAGCTAAAGAGGTGGTAAAAAAGACGAGTGAAAAATCATCAGCTTCCGAGCGTTCGTCGTCCGATAGACCTTCATCTTCTCGATCGTCGGAAAGATCTTCTTCGTCAGATAGATCCTCTGAGAGAGCATCTGGTAGGTCATTAGAAAGATCTACTGAAAGGTCACGCGATAGATCTTCTGAAAAAATAAATGAAGGCAGAGCAGAAAGAGCTCCACGACAAGAACCTCGTGGCCGTGATATTGAGCGAGATCGTACTGTCATGAGCCGTAGAGATGAGGCTGCAATTCGAGCAAGAGATGAAGACAGGCCTGTGATTGCAAGAAGGTCAGTAGAAAAACCAGTAGATCACTCGATTGATAAGTCAGCGGAACTTGCTGTGGAAAAGATGTTTGAAAGCCCTGCTGTTACCATGGCAACAGACACTGTTGTTGCGCCCGCTGTTACACCGGTCGCACCTAAGCCTAGTCATGTATCATTAAATACCTTATCGCATGGTAATGAAAATAAAGTAAAGAATCAGCAAAAGGATATTAAGCCTGAAAACGTAGCAGCCTTACGTGAAGCATTGCTTTCTGTAATGGGGGATAGTGAAATAAAGGTTGAGACTAAAGAGATTAAGGAATCTGTCGATGCGAATAAGGTTATGGAAAATAAAGATAACCTTACGAGCAATGAGGTTAAGTATGATGCTGGGGAGTTAAAAAATAAGCAAGAAGAAGACAAGGCTTCTCACGCGGGAGCTCTAACACCAGACGATCTTAAGAGAATTTTAGATATCAATCAATAGTAGATATTGTTTTTTTAAACTATATCTTAACCCAGTCGAGCGGAGTAACGTCATTTGTGTTTGCTCTAGGGTCTCTAATCCAACGCTTTGGAGCGATGACAATTTTAGTCTTCTTTGGATTGAGCCATGCACCCCACCAGCTAAAGGAAGAATTGGCTATAATGTTATGACTGCATTGACTCATGAGGTACATATCCTCCGCATCCTTTATCTCAGGTCTTGATACGCAAATGTAAGGGACCTCAGTCTTAAGATTTTCTTTGACCCAAGCAATATCATCTGAAAAGACGAATAAGACAAGTTGTTTTCCGCACAACTTTGATTGTAGGGTGGAAATTGCCTTGTAATAATATGTCAGGTCTAAAGTTCCGTGATATGCATTTGTATATTTATCTGTGATGAAATCACATCGTCTAATATGAAGAGATGTGCTGACACCTCCGTTATCGTCGACCTGCTTAATCCTGTCTTTAAAAAGTTTTGCCTTTTCGCTAAGTTTCTCTTTTAAAACAAGATCGTGTCGAAGTGTTGTTTCTATATCTGAGAAATATTTTTCACTTTGCCATCTTCCATTTAGCGTAGATCCATCTTTGGCTTCTAGGTTTTTTGGTTCAAAAATATAACCATTATATGGATTGGCGATGTTTTTAATTGTATCTATGACTTTATCAAAATAGACTTTAACTAGGTCAATTCTAGAATTACTGTTCGCGTTTGAAGTTTTTGCTTGTATGTTGAAGTAATTTAATTGAAACTCCCTATACAGATCTCCAAATTCCTGGTCTTCAAATTGAGATACGTCAAGAATCAGGGGAGTCTCAAGTTTAAGGGAAACAGCCCTACCGAATGCATATTGAAATAGCTGGTTTCCTAAACCACCCTTTAATTTGACCGTTATCATATCGTCATAGTGTACGATTTTTAATGATTTTTTACAAATAGACAGATGGGCGAGTTTGTGTTTTGTAGCCAATTATGGCTAAAAATAATAAAACAACTGTGATATACTACCCCCATTATGAATAAAACAAACACTTCGATTTGCGAATTTTTGAAATACGCAATAATTAGCCTTGTATTTTTAGTTCCTTTCGCTGACCTGATAATTGGGGAGTCGCTGTATTTTCCATTTATAACAGGTAAGGGTTTTATCGCAAGAGCTATAATTATAATAATTGCCTTACTGTATACATCTTTGGTTGTTAGGGACAGAAGTTACTTACCTAAAAAGAGTCCTATAGTATGGTCTGCAACAGCATTTATTGTAGTTTTGTTTCTTGCTACCGTTAACTCTGTTGATCCCTGGAGGAGTTTTTGGAGTAATCAAGAGAGAATGGAGGGTTTTGCAACCTTGCTTGAGATGTTTGTTTTGTTTATTGCCGCAGCTGGTGTTTTTGGTAATTTCTTTGCACAAAAGTCAAAGGAGAAAAATATTATTGGGGCATGGCCGTCTGATTTTGGAGTTTGGAAATGGTTTCTACACACAATGTTGGTCTTGAGTGTTATTATGGGAATCTACGCATTCTCTCAAATGAAGTCTGCTGATGATCGTATCTTTGGAACACTTGGGAATTCTTCGTACTTGGGAGGTTATGCCATGGTCCACTGTTTCTTGGCGCTTTATATGGCAATCGACTCTATCAAACGAATGATGTTTTCTTTCAAGCAGATACCTGTAAAAGCAAGAGAGAATACCATCTTTGCCGATGTTATTGTAGCTGTCCTTTGTGTTGCGGTTGGAGTGTTTAATCTTGCTGTACTATATCAAACTGGTACAAGAGGATCGTTTGTTGGTTTACTTATTGGTTTGCTCATAACAGCTGTAATTTGGGCTATCTTTGAAAGAAAACTACCTATATTTAGATGGATTGGAATCGTTTCTATTATCATCGTGGTAGCTGTGGTTTCAGTGCTTGGTCTTACAAAGAATACAACATTTGTAAAAAGTAATTATTTGGTAAATAGATTTGCGCAGTTAATTACTTGGGATTTTGGAAAGGTTTTGGCTGACCAGGGTCATTCGAGAAAGATGATTTGGGGAATGGCTTATGAGGGTGTTAAAGAAAAGCCAGTACTAGGATGGGGACAAGATAATTACTCATATGTCTTTGCTAAATATTATGACCCAGCTATGTATGGGCAGGAGCAATGGTTTGATAGAACGCACAACGTATTCTTTGACTGGCTAATTGCTGCAGGATTATTGGGTTTACTGGCGTATCTTGTGTTATTCTTGTCTGCTATCTATACGCTATGGAGAAAGACTGACGATAATTGGAGTGTAACTGAGCGTGCTGTTCTGACTGGAATGTTAATTGCGTATTTCGTCCACAATTTTTTTGTGTTTGATAATCTGGCAAGTTATATTTTCTTCTTTATAATTCTTGCATTTATAAATACTCGCGGACAAGGGGGAAGAACCCTTACTCACAAACCGCTAGTTGCCGATGATTATGTGTTGATAGTTGATATTGTGGCGGTTATAGTTTTGGCATATGTAATGTGGATTTCAGTTTTGTCACCATATAACTCAAGTGGAAACTTGATTAAGGCAATGCAGGATAAACAAAAGGTTCTGGTTGATAATAAAGAGCAAATTGTTTCTACTGATCCAAAGTTGAGGTTTAAATTAATTAAGGGTGTACTTGATGCAAATGATTTAACCAGATCGGAGTCTCGCGAAAGATTGGTGGATATTGCTGCATCGATAATTATGCAGGTCAATAAGACCGATCCAGCACTTGCAAAGGAGGTCTATGACTATACATTAGATCAATACGCCAAAGAAACAGCAGGCTCAAAGACAGACCCTAGACCGTGGTACTTCCAATCAATTTTCTATCAGAAGCTTGGAATGTATGATAAATCATTGACGGCTATTCAGCAGGCATCAAAGCTTTCTCCAACAAAACAATCTTTCCTATTCTCAGAAGGTCAAATATTGTTGACTATGAAAAAGACAGATGAAGCGATGTCTGTATTTAAAAAGGCTTATGAATTAGATAAAAGAAATCCAGAAGCTCTAAAATACTATTCATTTAGTCTAATCGAAAATGGTAAAATAAATGATGTTGACCAACTGTTAAGCGATCACGTTAAATATAATTCAGCTTTCAAAGCAGAGACTATTTGGAATGACCCTGTGATTTTGCAGGCATTAATGGACATAAAGAATTTTGATAAGGCAATTGCGATTGCAAAGAAAAAAGTGGATGATAATCCAAGTGATATTCAATCCCTAATTTCACTCTCTGCTGTATATCTAAAATCAGGTGACAAATGGTCAGCGATTGAGGCGTTAAAAAAGATTAAGATGATTGAGCCTGGATATGCGTCTGATGTTGATAAGTATATTAAAGATATCCAGGATGGTAAGGATCCTTCAGCTCAAAATGCGAATTAAGAATTTGTTTAAAATTTTAGTGATCATACTAGCTCTAATTGGGCTGGTATTTTCATGTGTGTTTATTGGTATGCAGTTTGGGATATTTAACGTTAAGGGTTCGATAGATAATCGTAATAGATTCTTTACGGCAACAGACGATAGCCAATCCTTGATTTCTAAAATTCAAGCTGGTTTTAGAAACAGCATGGAGTCTACTAGAAAAACGGTTTTTCCTGATATAAGTTTTGCTTGGGTAAAATCAGATGAGTGGATAGCGCTTAGCGGAGCGCTTACAAAAGACAGAGAGGTAATTAGGAAGGCCGCAGCTGATGCATCGATTAGTCCAAGAATTTTAGTTTCAGTCGTAATTGCTGAGCAAATTAGATTCTTTACATCTGACAGAGAAAACTTCAAAAGAGTTTTTGAGCCACTAAAGATTCTAGGTACGCTTTCACAGTTTTCTCTAGGAGTTAGTGGCATAAAACCTGAGACTGCAAAACTAATTGAAGATAATTTGAAAGATCCTAAAAGTGAATTTTATATCTCTAAAGAATATGAACACATTCTAGATTACAAAGAAGGGGATGGTGATATATATAGTAGGTTAACGGATGAACATAATCACTATTATTCATATTTGTATACCGCGCTGTTTATTAAAGAAGTTGAGGCTCAATGGTCTCGCGCTGGATATGATATTTCAAACAGACCAGAAATTTTAGCAACAATTTTCAATCTTGGTTTTAATAAATCGTCTCCAAAAAAGGATCCAGAAGTTGCCGGATCAATCATTAGTATCGCGGGAGAAAAAATTTCTTTTGGAAGATTATCATACGAATTCTATTATTCTGGTGAGTTACTAGATATATTTGGTTTTTAATTTGTTTTATCAAATTAATTTTTATTAGTTTAGATTTTTAATAATTATTTATTTCAAAAATAAATTCTACAGAATTACGTTGTAAATAAATAATAAAATAGAATTCAAAAAAAGTAATTAATTTTATTTATCTAAAAAATATTTTTTAAAAATAAAAATTAAAAAGTTATCCACAACTTTTTTGAAAATAAAATTGTTATTAATGAAAAAATGTTAGATAATTAACTTAACTACATGTGCATCGTCGGCGCGTGTAACATTAAAAAAATAATTTAAATTAAATTTTATGGCAGCAAAAAAGAAAGTAGCAAAGAAGGCAGTAAAGAAGGCAGCTCCAAAGAAGAAAGTTGCAAAGAAGGCAGCTCCAAAGAAGAAAGTTGCAAAGAAAGGAAAGAAATAATTTGACGATTATTTCCCACTTTAATAAAAATCTCGCGCAAGCGGGTTTTTTATTTTGCCAAAAAACGGCGTGCTCTTTAAAGGGTGGGTATTATTCCACCCTTTATATAGTCCTCATTTTATGCTACCATAGCCACCTATGACCATTATATCCGACCTGTTTTCGATCTCTAAAAAGCAAGTAAAAAAGTACCGAAAAATCGTTGAAATAGTTAATCAATTGGAGCCTAAAATACAAGCTCTTTCTGATGAGGGGCTTAAAGCTAAAACGCTTGAGTTTAGAGAGCAACTTAATTCTGGTGCCTCACTTCAGGATATATTACCTGAGGCTTTTGCGGTTGTTAGGGAAGCATCTCACAGAACATTAGGACAACGCCATTATGATGTTCAGTTAATTGGAGGAATGATATTGCACGACGGAAACATTGCAGAAATGAAAACTGGAGAAGGAAAGACTTTGATGGCAACTCTCGCTGTCTACTTAAATGCTGTATCACAAAAAGGAGTTCATGTCGTCACAGTTAATGATTATCTTGCAAGAAGAGATGCGACATGGATGGGACAAATTTACTATGCACTTGGACTATCAACCGGAGTAGTTAATGAAGGTGAATCATATCTATACGACCCATCTGTAGTACTCGAAAACAAAGGAGAAGGGGAGGAGGAAAAATTAGAGAAAAAAGAAGATGAGGTTGGATCATTTAAGATTGTTTACGAACTCCTGCAATCTACAGATAAAAGAACAGCGTACAATGCTGATATAACTTATGGAACAAATAATCAATTCGGTTTTGATTACCTGCGCGACAATCTAGAACAAAGACCAGAAGATTTGAGACAAAGAGAATTTAATTATGCAATCGTTGACGAGGTTGACTCGATTTTAATTGATGAATCAAGGACGCCCTTAATTATCGCTTCACCTTACGCGGACTCTGGAAATCTATACGTGACGTTTGCGGAAATTTCAAAACAATTAGAAAAGGAAACTCATTATATTGTCGATGAAAAGTTTAAAGCTATTTCCGTCACAGACGCGGGGATTGACGCTGCCGAGAAGGCGTTAGGGGTAAGTAATATATATAGTGAGGGAGGTGTGAAGTATGTCCATCACATGGAGACTGCGATTAGAGCAAAGGCGCTCTTCCATAAAGATGTGGATTATATTGTAAAGGATAATGAAGTTGTAATTGTTGATCCCTCAACTGGAAGATTACAACCAGGTAGAAGATGGTCAGAAGGATTGCACCAGGCGATTGAAGCAAAAGAAGGGGTAGAGATAAAGAAAGAATCAAGAACTTATGCATCAATTACATTTCAGAACTATTTTAGAATGTATCCAAAGCTCGCTGGTATGACAGGAACTGGACTAACTAGTCAGGAAGAATTCCTAAAGGTATACGGACTCGATGTTATTGAAGTTCCAACACACCGTCCAGTTGCTCGTATTGATAAAACAGACTTAATTTTTAGAACTGAGCCAGCGAAGTTTAGAGCAATCGCTAGGAAAATTAAGGAGTTAAACAAAGCGGGTCAGCCAGTCTTGGTTGGTACTGTTTCAATTGAAAAAAATCAGCTTCTATCAGACTTTTTGAAGAAAGAAGGTGTTCCTCATACATTACTTAATGCAAAACCAGAGTTTGCTGAAAGAGAAGGAGAAACTGTGGCTCAAGCAGGTAAAAAGGGTGCCGTGACGATAGCAACTAACATGGCTGGACGTGGAGTCGATATTAAATTAGGAGGCGCGCTTTGCTCTAAGGAGCAGTATGAGGAGGTAAAAGCGCTTGGAGGGCTTTATATTATTGGAACAGAAAGACATGAGGCCAGAAGAATCGACAATCAGCTAAGAGGTAGAGCTGGAAGACAGGGAGATCCTGGAGAAACTCAATTCTATGTTTCTTTTGAAGATGATTTGATGAGAATTTTTGCTAATGATTTTCTTAAAAGTGCATTGGATAAACTTGGGGTAGATGAGGATCAGCCAATCGAAACTAGAATTGTTTCTAAACAACTTGAAATGGCTCAGAGAAAGATTGAGGGAATACACTTTGATTCAAGAAAGCACACTCTTCAATATGACGATGTTCTAAATCAGCAACGTACAAAGGTTTACGCTAGAAGAAAAAGAATTGTTCTCGCAACCCCTGATGAGGTTGAGACAGAACTCGAAATGTTCTTGGTGGTGGCAACTGATGAGGAAAAAACTGCAATCGAAAGTCGACGTAAGCAATTTAGAGATGGAGCAATAGTAAATGGTTTTGCTGAGGCTGATGCTGATAAGCCATTTCTATATACTGCAAGAAACATAATGTTACAGACAATAGACCTGTTTTGGGTTGATCACTTGGAGATGATGGAATATTTGCGCTCAAGTGTATCTCTAAGATCTTACGGTCAAAGAGATCCTCTTGTTGAGTACAAGACTGAGGGACTTAGAATGTACAAGGATATGGAAAATGCTATCGCAAATGAAGTTACAAGACTTGTGCAATTGGTAAGTGGGGAAATCGCTGTAAATAATAATCCAATCAAGACTGTTGGTCTGAGGGCTGATAATACATTGGGAGATCAATCTGGAGGTGCGGTGGGCGGGGGAGTTTATGCTGGCGATATGTCTAACGCGGCAAACTTTGTAAAATCTAATGCGCACAATGACGATAAGGTAGGGAGAAACGACCCTTGTCCATGTGGATCTGGTAAGAAATATAAAAAGTGTCACGGGCAATAGAGTTGGTGCAATATGTAATGTTTGTTTTGAAGCCGAGGATATTGCAGTAATTTGTGCTATAATACCCGTCTATGTCAAAATCAACAATATCATTTTTGGTGTTTATAATTTTAGTCGTTGTAATTTTTATTAGTGCATCAGTTTTTTCAAATCTTGGTAAAAGTGATGCTCCTGTAGTTGTGAATCCAGTTAGTACTTCTACCCCTGTAAGTGGAACAAGTGCAGTACCAACCTCAGCTTCGACAGCTGTTGGTGTAGTTAAAACGGATACAACAGTAAATGCACCGGCTGGAATAACTATGGCTGAAGTGCAAAAGCATAACGCAGGATCAAGTTGTTGGACAGCTGTTAATGGTGGAGTCTATGATTTGACAAGCTTTACTTCTAAGCATCCAGGTGGATCGAGTGCTATTTTAAGTCTATGTGGAATTGACGGTACATCCGCTTTTATGGATCAACACGGTAATCAAAAGCGTCCAAATAATGAATTAACTGGCCTTAAAATAGGGGATTTAGTAAAATAATATAATCTTATTAAAATGAACAAATACTCTGCAACTGTTTTAAGAATTGGTATCGCTCTTGTTTTTTTATGGTTTGGAACACAGCAGATAATTGATCCGAGTGTGTGGACATCATATATTCCTGAGGGGGTTGTGGACATATTCTCATTAAGTGCATTGAAACTAGTATATTTAAATGGACTTTTTGAAATAATCTTTGCATCAGCGTTACTTCTCGGTTATTTCACAAGATTCTCTGCATTACTTTTAGCATTACACATGCTTGATATTACATGTATTGTCGGATTCGACGCTGTCGGAGTTAGGGATTTTGGATTGGCAATTGCAACAGTTGCAATATTTATGCATGGAGTAGATAAGTTCTCACTAGACTATTTTTCTAAAGACACATTGGAGAGAATAGAATACAGAGAAAGTGTTAATAAGGTTAAGACGAGTTAGTTACCAGTATTTTTTATTTTTCTTACGATAGAAGACTAAAAATATCTTTTGCTGTATAATTATTGTATATGAGTAAAATAAACAACAAATCACAAATATTTTTTGGGGTGGCGCTCGCCATTGTTTTTGTGTTGTCCGTTTTGGTCCTCTCTCCATTTCTAACCACACTTGCGCTTGCTGTTATTATCGCAGTACTACTTAATCCAGTCTACAAAAGTATCGCAAGGTTTTTCTTTAAAAATAAAACGATTGGGGCACTGGTGACCATCTTATTATCTGGAATACTGATATTTGTTCCAATATATTTTCTTTCTGCTCAACTGTTTGTTGAGGCCCAAAATTCATATAATTCCCTTGGTATTTCAAGTGCAACCAGTATTCATAATTTAAATCACACTATTAATTCTAGTCTTAAGACAATAATTCCAAATGTTGATGTTCATCTTGAAACATATCTCGGGGACTTGTATTCGTGGGTAATTTCCAATCTCGGGGCATTCTTCTCAGGAACATTTGATGTGTTCCTTAAAACTCTGATTGTGTTGATTTCGTTATTCTTCCTATTAAAAGATGGAGAGTCTATACACAAGAGTATTAGAGACATGATTCCCATTTCGGGCGAGTCCTATGATTATCTGGTTAAGTCCACTAAGACTATTATTAATTCTGTGGTATTCGGTTCAATATTTGTCGCTGTACTTCAGGGCGTAATCTCGGGAATTGGATTCTCAATTTTCGGTATACCAAACGCGGCGTTGTGGGGGACTGTAGCAACAGCAGCAGCTTTTGTGCCTGGTTTTGGGACGGGTGCATTGTTCATCCCAATGATGATTTATGCTTTTCTTTACGGATCGATATTTCAGGTTATTGGATTATTGTTGTGGGCAATGGTGTTTATAAATGCCATAGAGACATTTTTGAGACCTATGATTATACATAAATCAGTTAATATACACCCTCTATTCATATTGTTTTCAATCCTTGGAGGAATCAGTTTATTCGGTCCGGTTGGTTCAGTTCTGGGGCCATTGATTTTAGGTCTATTATTTGCGATGATAAGAGTCTACAAAATGAAGGAGATCTCAATTACTAAAGAAGGTGAAGGTAAGGCTAATAGGGCGTAGTGGCAAGATAAAAGATTTTCAAGTGTAAAAACGCGTCGAAATCAGCTGGTTTTGACGAGGGTGAAGGAAAAATAAAGAAAGTTAAAAAATAAATATGAAGAAAACATTCAATAATATAAAAAAAACAATAATACACAAAACAAAAGAAATAGTTAACTTGGAAACTGGCAAAGCTGGTGGAAAGGAAGCTGGTCATGTTTTGCTTGTGACGCACGGATCAAACTTTCATCCTGATGATGTCTTTGCAACCGCTACAGCACTTTTGTATTATGGAGTCGACAAGACGGGGCTTGGTAAATTTCTTCATGGATATAATGAAATAACAGAAAAGCACAGTGGTGAGTTTGTAAGAGTTGTTCGAACATTAGATAGAAAAGTGATGGATAAGGCAACTGTTTTAATGGACATTGGAATGGAATACGATGAGAAGTTAAATAGATTTGACCACCATCAAGAAGGTGGTGCTGGAAAGAGAGACGAAGGAACTCCATATGCTTCATTTGGTTTAGTTTGGAAAAAGTTCGGTAAGAAGATTGTCGGCAATGTGGAGGTTGCAGAGTATGTAGATAAAATGTTGGTTAAGCAAATTGATGCAATGGACAACGGAATTGAAATTGCACAAAGTCTTTTTTCTGATGGTGCAAAGCCGCTTTTGTTTGAGGAATTGATAAAATTAGATTGTGATCTCGTATATAGTCTGGGACTCAGTCCGCAGGAGATGAGTAAGGTTTTTGATAAGACGTTCTTTAAATTAATTCCAATTGCGCAGAAAATGATTATTTTAACAGCACTCAAGGGATTTGCACTTATTGATGCAAGTAAGAAACTTGATCAATTGTACAATAAGATGACGGATAAGAGGGTAATTATAATGGAGAAAAAGTTACCATTTAGATTAGCTGGTTACAAGGAAATATTATTTTCAGTTTATCCATCAACTAGGGGTGGATGGAATGCACAGGTAGTTCAAATCACTGAAGGGCTCTATGATTCCAGAACTCACTTTCCACAAGCTTGGGGAGGTAAAACTCCAGAGGAGTTACAAAAGATAACCGGTGTACCTGATGCAGAATTTTGTCATATAGGTAGATGGTTGGCTGGTGCTGGTAGTAAAGAGGGAGTACTTAAGATGGTCCAATTAGCACTAAAGGAGATAGAAGAAGGGAGAGTGCCTGTCAAAATGACACTTAGCTAATATACTGGATTAAATTCAACAATAAGGCTCTGGGTGTGCTAAAATTCCGTGAAATGATGGAATATTAGCTATTCTGTGGTAGGATTACCAATAATAAGTAACGATTAGCTAATTTAAAACAAATACAATATATATGGCATTTATAGATGAAATGACAATTAGGATTAAGGCTGGAAATGGAGGAGATGGTGTTGTTAGGTGGCTGCATGAAAAATTCAAGGAATTCGGCGGTCCTTCTGGTGGAAACGGAGGAAAGGGTGGGCACGTCTTTGCAAAGGCTGTTCGCGATACATGGTTGCTATCTCGTTATCGTCACACAAAAGAATTCGTTGCTCAAAATGGACAGCATGGAGGTGGTAGAAGTATGCATGGAGCAAATGGAGAGGACTTATTTATTGAAGTCCCAGTTGGAACAATTTTAACAAACCTAGAAACTGGTGAGGTCTTTAGATTAGATCAAGAAGGACAAGAGACGATGATTCTAAAAGGAGGGAATGGGGGTCTTGGAAACGAAAATTTTAAATCATCAACTAATCAAACTCCAGAGGAGCACACTTTAGGAAAAGCGGGGGAGGAAGGTAACTTTCATATTGAAGTTGAAATTATTGCAAGCGCTGGACTTATTGGACTTCCTAATGCAGGTAAGTCATCGCTCTTAAATGCATTAACTAGAGCGGAAGCAAAAGTTGGAGCATATCAATTCACAACACTTGAACCAAATCTTGGAGATTTGTATGGTCATATTCTTGCAGATATTCCAGGCCTTATTGAAGGAGCGGGAGAGGGGAAGGGTCTTGGTCATAAATTCCTAAGACATGTGAAGAGAACCAAGATGTTGCTTCACTGTATTTCTATTGAAAATGAGATTGAATCAACGGGTGGAAAAGAGGGCGGAATAGAAGAAGTCTATAACACCATAAGGGCCGAGCTTGAAACTTTTGACGATGAGCTTGCAAGCAAAGAGGAGATAATACTATTTACAAAATCAGACTTGCTAGAGCCGGGGGAGGCAAAGAAGATTGCAGATAAATTTATGAAAGCAAGATTTGGCAAATCATCTGGAGCGGACAAAAAATACTTTGTCATTTCAGTATACGATGTGGATGCGACAAAGAATCTTTCAGATGAGTTGGTGAAGATTTTGGGATAGATGAGCCCTATGGCGAGCCCGAGGCGATTCTGCTGAATCGTCTGCTGAATCGTCCAAACGACGAGCCCTGTGGCGATTCTGCTGAATCGTCTAGTGAATCGTCCAAACGACGATTCTGGTGAATCGCCTACTGGATGTCGGTTGTCAAACTCCTATATTTATACTATCTTATATCTATGACATCAACAGACTTAAAGACTGGGGACGCGGAAAACGCATCGGCAATATTGCCTGAAAACACCTATATTTCTCCTACAACAGGTAAAACCTATTACCCTGTAATTGGTCTTGAAATTCATGCGGAACTTAGGACTAATTCTAAAATGTTTTGTTCTTGTAGGAATAACACGGATGAAGAAAATCCTAATGTTAACATTTGTGCAATTTGTATGGGTCACCCTGGAACACTTCCTGTTATAAACAAAGAGGCAGTTAAGCATGTAATAAAAGTAGGAACTGCAATCGGTGCAAATATCGCCGACTATACAGAGTGGGATCGTAAAAACTATTTCTATCCAGATATTCCAAAAGGATATCAGATTTCTCAGTACGCATTCCCACTAATTAAAGGGGGTGTAATTAATGTTGATATTGGAGGTGGTAAGACACTATATCCAGTTGAAATTACAAGAATTCACCTTGAGGAAGATACTGCAAGTTCAAGTCATACTAAAGGTGACTTTAGTCTAGTTGATTTTAACAGAGCTGGTGTTCCTTTGATGGAGCTAGTAACTGAGCCTGTAATTCACAGCGCAAAAGTTGCTGGTGCATTTGCAAGAGAGCTTCAGTTGCTACTTAGATATTTAAATGCAGGTCACGCTAATATGGAAAAAGGGGAGATGAGAGTTGAGGTAAATATTTCCGTTTCAGAAACACCAGGAGTCTTTGGTACAAAAGTTGAAGTTAAAAATCTAAACTCATTTAGATCTGTTGAGCGTTCAATTGAATTTGAAATAAAGCGTCATGTTGATGTAATTGAAGAAGGAGGAAAGATTGTTCAGGAAACTAGAGGGTTTGACGAGACAACGGGTAAGACTTTTTCACAACGCGCAAAAGAAAACTCAAATGACTATAGATATTTCCCAGACCCAGACCTTCCAAAGATTTTTATATCTGAAATTCCAGAACTTACCCCTGATAAAATAAAAGCAGAAATCCCTGAGCTTCCTTGGGAGAAGCGAGCTAGATATAAGAAGGAGTATGGCATGAAGGATGAAGACGCTGAGATGTTTGTGCAGAATGATGTTTTCAGAGGCTTCTTCGATTCATTTGTTAGCGCTGAAAATTCAAGTGATACTTCTGTTGCCCCCACTCATTCTCCAGAAAAAATTAAATTGGGAATCAACTACATTACATCAGACATTGCCGGCTTGGTTAAAAACACATCAGGTACAAATATTCAAATTTCAGTTCCATATTTTATTGAAATGATTGAAATGATTGATAAGGGGGAGTTGTCTTCTCGTGCGGCTAAAGATATTTTAATGAAATATTGGGGGGAGAAATTGACTGATGGAACTTTTGTAAGTAATACAAAGGAGGAAACTCGATCTCCAAAACAAATTGCGGAGGAGGAGGGTTTAATTCAGAAGAACGATCCTGAAGCTCTTAAGAAAATGATTCAAGAAATCATAGATGCAAATGCTGGGGTGGTAGCAGAATATAAAGCTGGAAAAGAGGCGTCTCTGCAATTTCTATTGGGACAAGTAATGAAGGTAAGTAAGGGGGCGGTGAATCCGGGTTTGGCCAAGGAAACACTCATGGAGATGCTTAAATAAAAACTTTAGGAATTCTTTACAAAACTTTCATAAGGACATTAGGGTAGTTTTGCTAAACTGCCTCGATGTTAAAAAGATTTCTAGAGTGGATACATACAAAAAGTAAAATAGACGGAAAAGAAAGAAAAATAAACTCAATACTGGAAGGGGGAGTATATTGGTGTTCTTTGGGTGAAAATATTGGTGATGAAGAAAACGGTAAGGGAGATATTTTCCGCCGGCCCGTTTTGATATTTAAAAAGTTCAACAACAACATATTTTGGGGGATACCTATGAGTACAAAGAATAAAGAAAATAAATATTATGTTAAGGTCTTACTTAAGGACGTGGAGCAATCAGCAATGATTTCTCAACTTAGGATTCTAGACACTAAAAGACTTGATACCTATATCGGATACATATCAAAACCTGATTTTATAAGAATACAAAACGCCGTAAGAAATCTTATAAAATAAACAACCGTTAAGCCCGAGCTCTTTTGGAACTCGGGCGTTTGGGACAACCCATTTGTGGATATATAATATCAAACACTGAATTCTTGTCAAATCTCGTTTTCTTATCGTCAACCTTTTGTAAAATAGACTTAAAACCTCGGAATGATATAATAGAACCAAGTTACTATTAATTATATAAAAACACCCAGTGTGGGCCAACAAAGATAAAAGCCCAGATTGGCATTCATAAAAATATGTCACAAACAAGAATTGCCATTAATGGCGCAGGAAGAATAGGTAGAGCTTTTTTGAAATTAGCTATTACAAATCCAGATTTACAAATTGTTGCAATAAATGACTTGGCAGATATTGAAAATATCGCATATCTCTTAAAATATGATTCAGCTTATGGAAGAAGTGGACTAGATGTCAAAGCTAACAAAGAAACTGGAACACTGACCATTAACGGTCAAGAAGTTAAATATCTTTCAGAAAAGGATCCTGCAATGCTTCCTTGGAAAGATTTAGCGGTAGATATTGTTCTTGAATCAACAGGTCTATTTGTTTCTCGAGTAAAAGCAGAAGCACATATTACCGCTGGAGCAAAGCGAGTTGTGGTTTCAGCCCCAACAAAGGATGAAGCTGGCGCACCTCAAGCCGCAACAGTTCTTATGGGAATAAATGAGGCTGATATAGCAACTTGCCCAGTTACTTCAAATGCATCCTGTACAACTAACGCAGCAAGTCCTCTTATCTCAATCTTGAATGAAACTATTGGAATTGAATCTGCAATTCTAAATACAGTGCACAGCTACACAGCTAGTCAATCACTAGTGGATGGACCAAACAAAAAGGACTGGAGAGAGGGGAGAGCAGCTGCAATGAATATTGTCCCATCTTCAACCGGTGCAGCAATCGCTGTTACAAAGGTTATCACTGATTTAACAGGAAAGTTTGATGGAGTTTCAATGAGGGTACCGGTTGTTACAGGGTCTATTGTTGATGTTACTTTTATTGCAAAGCGTACAACTACAAAAGAGGAGGTAAACGAAATACTTAAAAAGGCTTCGCTTGATGCAAGATGGAGCGGTGTGTTTGAGGCCTCAGAAGAAGAGTACGTTTCAAGAGATATAATTGGTAATTCTCACGCATCAATCGCTGATCTTAAACTAACAAGGGTGGTGAATGGAAATTTGGTGAAGGTTTTGGCGTGGTACGATAATGAGATGGGGTATACACACGCGCTTTTACAGCATGTTCTGAAGGCGAGTAAACTAATTTAGTAATACATGAGTAATAAAAATACGATTGTCGCTAAGTGATAAGTTTTATATTGTAAATATTATAATGATATGAAGATTATAAGGTCAGTACCAACTCGCGAAGTTAAAAGATGTTTTGTTGTTGCCAAATTGTTTGCCGACCGAAAACATTTTGGTCATATGAAAATATTGAAATCAGAAGAAGATTATATTGTTCGACTCAATGAAACCAAAAAGAAGGTTATAAAAATGAGCAACAAACAGCTCGATGCAATACTTGCTGGTAGTTGGAAGAAAAGACTGAGTTCATATAATGAAGCAGACTGGTATATAGCCGAAGCCTATCCATCATAGCTCGGAGTGTGGAATAGGGTAGGAGAGATGCCGCTTCGGTGGACAAACCGTTCTCTGGTGGAAACAGCAAAAACAGTTAAGTGGGCGTTGAATCGTAAGAATGGTTTTAGGAATAAAAGGATAAGAGCAGCTCATGCAATAAGGGGAATATTGAAAGTTGGTATTAATGTAATACAAAAGGAGGATTACTTGCTCCCTATAGTTTTTAAATGTGATACAGGGACTCAAGGCCGATATCATCTAAAACATAAGACTACAGGGGACATTGAAGATGGTTGCATGAGAAGCATTGCTCTGGCTGTCTCTGGAGTGCAAAGGATAAAGATATACTTTGGTATACCCAAGAAAAAGGCCTAAATTACAACAAATATTTCCACACGAGGACAGTTGTTGTTGTGTCTCTGGGTGATATAATGTGTAAATAGAAATTAATTAAATAAAATGAGTAAAATTACGATTTTCAAGATAGGTTTGGCTGGGGGAATTTATAAGCTTTTAACGATACTCTTCGTTGTTTCTGTTGCTCACACTCATATAGTTTTCTTTAGAAGAATGGTGATGATTACAATGCAAAACTTTGGAGCGTTTGGCTTTAATCCTAATACCTTTTCAGGTGTATTGTCAGGATGTCTGTGGGGATTTGTTGCAGGCTTCATCCAATTCGGTGCTATTGCTCTTATATTCAATATACTTTCGACAAAGAATATTGTTACAAAAACATGGTCTAAGTGGTTTAGAAGTAGCAAACAATAATTAAACACAAAAACATGAAAATATTTATAGCGTCTGATCATGCGGGGTTTGAACTTAAAAAAGCAATCATTGAAGATATAACTTTTTCAGGGCATACCGTGATAGATTGTGGGGCTGATGAATACGATGAGGATGATGATTATCCATTGATAGTTTCAAAAGCTGCTAAGGCAGTTTCAGAAGCGGAGTCGGCAAAGAAAGCGGGGGAATTGGAATTTACAGATGGGGAGGTCCGTGG
The DNA here is from genome assembly GCA_903936565.1 of uncultured bacterium. Lineage (GTDB taxonomy): Bacteria > Patescibacteriota > Minisyncoccia > Phycocordibacterales > CAIZLB01 > CAIJKW01. The sequence goes on from CAIZVZ010000007.1 coordinate 20,791, forward strand.
AATTGTAATTGGTGGATCGGGCCAAGGTGAGGTTATAGTTGCAAACAAATTTCCTCACATAAGAGCAGTACTTTATTATGGTGGAACACAAGAAATAATTTCGCTTTCTCGTGAGCATAATGATTCTAATGTCCTATCACTAGGGGCGAGATTTATAACAGAGGGTGATGCAATAATGGCTGTTAGATTGTGGCTCGGTACTCCATTCAGTCAAGAAGATCGTCACGTTAGAAGAATGGAACAAATAGAAGAACTAGAGATGGAGACGGGTGACTCATTATATTAATATTTTTTAAACTCACAATAATCAATGTCAAATTCACATAAAGACGGGGTACGCAATTCTGTAACCCCTAAGACAGAAATAATTCCTGCAGTAATGGCATCTTCATATGAAGATTTGACATTTAAGGTGGCTGCTATGAATGGAATTGCAAAACTCTTGCAAATTGATGCAATGGACGGTAAATTTGTAGAAAATAAATCATGGCCCTATATCAAGTCAGAAGATAGAGATTTTATAAAGATAATCAAACAAGAGGACGGTCTACCGGATTGGCAGGAATTTGATTTTGAAATTGATTTGATGATTAGAGATGTTGAAAACGAAGCTTCAAAGTGGATTGCCGCTGGAGCGAGTCGTTTGGTGATTCACTATAAGAGTGAGCCAGAAGAGATTATAAAGAGAACATTGAGAGACTCTAAAGAAAAGGGAGTAGAGGTTGTTGTAGACTTTGAACTCGATATGGAAATTGAAGAAATTATCAAGATCTTGCATAATTTCAAAAAGGAAGAAATTGAGATAGACGGCGTTCAGGTTATGGGAATAGATAGAATCGGTTTTCAAGGAGAAAAGTTTGATCATAAGGTTCTCTCATATGTAAAAGAATTACATAAAGAATTTCCTGATTTAATTATTTCTGTCGATGGTGGTGTTAAGCCGGAATATGCAAAGCCGCTAGCTGATGCAGGAGTGCACCGTCTCGTTGTTGGCTCTGCAATCTTTGAAGATGATTCACCTAGAGATGCATATGAACACTTCAGATCTGTTTTGGATTGCTAAGTTTAGAAAATACATCACTGGCCTCATACGTACATGCGGGATTTTTAAAATTCCTAAATACTTTTTTGGTTTTTTAGGATATAATATAAATATGTCATTAACAGATGATCAAGTCTCTTTAATAAAAACAAAAGCTAAGGAAATAAGAATTTCTATTGTGAAGATGTTGGCAGAGGCGCGGTCTGGTCACTCGGCTGGAGCGCTTGGTATGGCAGATATTTTTTCAACTTTATACTTCAGCGTGCTTGGAAAGAACGATAAATTAATATTGTCCAATGGTCACATTTGTCCAGTGCTATACGCGTCTCTCGCTGAAGCTGACATAATACCAAAGGAGGAATTGATGACACTTAGAAAGTTTGGATCAAAATTGCAGGGCCACCCTCATAGAAATTTTCTGCCAATACTCGAAACATCATCTGGTCCACTTGGCTCTGGCCTTTCACAATCGGTTGGTGTAGCTATTGCTGATAAGATGGATGATAAGAATTATTCCAAATTACCAAAGCGATTTATATATTGTCTAATGTCTGATGGGGAATTAGACGAAGGACAAAGCTGGGAAGCTGTAATGCTTGGCGCAAAAGAGAAGCTGGTAAATTTAATTGCAATAATAGATAGAAACAATATTCAAATCGGGGGAGATACAGAGAAGGTGATGCCACTATCGCCTTTGGGTGCAACGCTGTTTGATAAATGGAAAGCTTTTGACTGGTATGTTCAGGAAGTTGATGGGCACAATATTGAGGCAATTAATTCCGCAATAATTAAAGCGCAAACTAATCTTGCTAGACCTTCGGTTATTATTGCCCACACTGTGCCAGGAAAGGGGGTAATCTACATGGAGGGAAGGTATGAATGGCATGGGATTCCACCAGGAATACAAAACGTCAAAGGTGCACCAGAAAAAGAAAAACAGCTAGAAGTGGCGTTGCAAAATCTTTCATAAAATTTCACAAAATATCACTTTGTAAAAATGACATATGGGGTTATAATAGAAATATATGTTATTCCTAGACAAAGTATCAAAGAGATATGCCGATAATACGGATGCGCTAAATGGCGTTAGTTTGTTAATAAAACCAAAAGAGTTCGTTTCAATAGTGGGGCATTCTGGTGCGGGAAAGACCACATTGCTTAAAATGATTTTAGCAGAAGAGAAGCCAACAGAGGGTGATGTTACATTTGAAAATATAAATATTCATAAAATCAGAAAGTCTGACATGAATGAATACAGAAGACGTATTGGAACAGTCTTTCAAGATTTTAGATTACTTGCTGATAAGACAGCGTATGAAAACGTGGCATTTGCTATGGAAGCAGCCGGAAGGACAGAGGAGGAGATTCATGCTGATGTTCCACATGTTCTTGAGTTAGTTGATCTTGGTACGAAGATGCATAATTTTCCACATCAGCTCTCAGGGGGTGAGAAGCAGAGAGTGGCTATCGCTCGTGCAATCGTTAATCAACCAGATATAATTATTGCCGATGAGCCAACTGGAAACCTTGATCCAAAAACTGCGTATGAAATTGTGCAGATTCTTAAGAAAATTAATGACCTTGGTACAACTGTTATTTTAACAACACATAATACTGGTGTAGTAGATCATATTGGTAAAAGAGTCATTTCGATGAGAGATGGAATGGTTGTAATGGATAGCGATAAAGGTGAGTTTGTAGTTTAATTAAAAGATATAATAAAATAAAGTCATGATTTGGACAAATATAAAAAGAACATTAAAGTCAGGTTTTGTGAGCTTTTGGAGAAACGGTTCAGTTTCTCTAGCTTCAGTTTTGGTGATGATTGTGACGCTACTTGTTATATCGTCAATAATCTTTATTGGGGCAATGCTCAGCTCAACACTTAAGACAATTGAGAGTAAGGTGGATATCAATGTTTATATTACTCAAACTGCAAGTGATACAGATATTACGTCTCTTCAAAAATCAATTAAGAATTTGCCAGAGGTTGCAACAGTCACTCTAACTTCAAGAGAAGAAGCGTTGACGCAGTTTAGACAAAAGCATCAAGATGATGAATTAACACTTAAGGCACTAGATGAGATTGGAACAAATCCACTCGGGGCTAGCTTTAATATTAGAGCAAAAGATCCATCACAATATGAGACAATCGTTAAATTCTTAGATAGTCAGAAGACCGGAGTTGATGGAAGTGGGGCGGGGATAATTGAGAGAGTAAACTATTCAAACAATAAAGCTGCAATTGATGCATTGAATAGAATAATGACATCATCAAGAAAGTTGGGAACAATCGTTGTAACATTCTTTGCGCTTGTTTCTATCTTGATAACATTTAATACCATTAGGCTTGCGATTTATATATTCAGAGAGGAGATTGCGGTGATGAGACTGGTGGGAGCGAGTGAGATGTATATTAGAGGTCCGTTTGTTACTGTTGGTTTGATGTACGGAGCTGTAGCTGGAATCATAACTCTAATCCTACTTTATCCAATGACATATTATGTTGGGCCACTCACGTTTAATCTAGGGACCGGGCTCAATGTATTTAATTACTACATAGGAAACTTCGGTCAAATGTTCTTGGTGGTAGTTGGAACTGGGCTAATACTAGGGGCGGTATCGAGTTACTTGGCAGTGAAGAAGTATTTGAAGGTATAATCCAAAACCCCAAAAACATAATAAAAACTAGCTTTAAAGCCCCTTGTTTAAGGGGCTTTAAAGTGATATTCTGTAAGCACATTGCGGGATCGTCTAATGGTAGGACTATGGTTTCTGGAACCATGTATCTAGGTTCGAATCCTAGTCCCGCAGCAAATTTTAGAGCCTTATTTTTTTACCTGTTTTGGGTGGGGTAATATGGGGTTCGAACTTATTTTATTAAAATAAGGGTTGTGTTATCATGTTGTTATATGAAAAAATACTTAAAAATAATTTTCTTAATTGTAATAATAGTACTCGTTGTATTAATTGTCGTAAATAAAAGAGGTTCAAACACTCCAACTGATAAGGTTACCTTTGGTTGGTTTGGTCCTCTTTCAGGTCCAGTGGCTTCTCTTGGAGAACAAAATCTAAGAGGTGTTCAATTGGCTATAAAAGATTATGGACACGGTAGAGTTAATTTAAAAACAGAAGATGACCAATTTACCGTTAAGTCATCAATTAGTGCATATGAAAAACTTAAGGCAGAAGATGTCTTCATGATGCTGTCGCCAACATATAATGGAATTATGGCTTTAGCACCTACAGCAGATAAAGATAAAATGCTTGTGGCAAATAGTATAGATTCAAGTAGTGAAATTGCAAAAGCAGGAGAATATGTTTTAGGTATTGGTTATTATGCTGATGGACATGGTACAAATTTTGCACGAAAAATAGAAGCCTCTAATGCAAAAAAAGTAGCCATTATTTATAATCAAGGTGAGACTTTTACAAAACTAATTGTAGATTCATTTAAACAACAATATAAGGGAGAAATTGTCATGGTTGAGGGATACAAACCTAACGATACTGATTTCAGAACTGTTATAAGTAAATTAAAGAGTAGTAATGTAGACACCGTCTTTTTGATTGGTTGGGACGAGTCAGGTTTCTTTATTAAACAGTCTGGTGAATTAAACTATACTCCTACAGTGTTTGGGCTAGCGAGCTTTACAAGCCCTGGCTTTCTTGGCAATGCTGGCAAAACAAAAATTCCAATGTATTACCTTGGTTGGGACCAAGAATCTAAGGAATATAAAGACATTGTCCTTAAATATAAGACGGAGTACAAGGATGAACCATCACAACCTCTCTTTGTTGCTTTAGGTTATGATGCTATGACTTTAGTATTAAAAACTTTAGATAAAAATACGAACCCTGAAGAGTTTCGAAAGAACCTTTATAAAACTTCTGTGAATGGTTTAACAGGTACGCTTAATCTTGATGATGATGGTATTGTCAGGGGCATTACTGCACAGAGTCGTTTATTTAAAGTTCAATAGTATTAGACGCATTCATATTTTTAGAGTCATCCAAATTAATTAAAATACATGAAGTCAAATCCAGAATTGACACCACCACAAGAACAAAAATCAGGTAACCCAAAATGGGAAAGCGATGTGAGAAACATGTTTTCAAAATTGAGAGGTTCGCCAGAGGTTACTGAAGTAGAAATTGATGGTGTACGATTGAAAGTATTTCCTGGTGTCTTTTCTCCCGAAATATTTTTTGAAAGTCAGTGGTTTGCAGAAAAAATAGCAACACTTACAGAAGGAAGGAAATTATTAGAGATTGGACCAGGCACAGGAATTATTGGACTATTTTCTGCCCTTAAAGGAGCTGAGGTTACGGCGGTTGATGTAAATGAAAAAGCTATAGAAAATACCGAGCTAAACTTTGCCGAACATGGCTTGGTTGTAGATGCACGGTTGGGTAGTGTATATGAGCCATTGGATTCATCGGAACAGTATGACATTATCTTTTGGAATCATCCATTTAATAAAACAAGTCAGGAAGATTCAGATCCTTTTTTGAAGTCGGTCTTTGATTATGAATACAAACATTTAGAAACTTACATATCTGAAGGGGGAAGACATCTTGCAGAAAAAGGTAGATTACTTTTGGGAACAAGTAGTATTGCAAACCTTAAAGAAATAGAAGAAATCGCCAATAAGCACGGATATCATTTTGTGTTGGTGGATAAAATAGATAGGGAAACAGAAGTTGATGGCTCAGCCATTGATTTTAGAATATACGAGTTTGTTCCAATTAGAGCCTAAGATTTGTAACAGAATATGTTGTGTTACTGATCTTCATCATACTCACTTTCACCCTCTCATACATCACCACCAGTTCGGAAATACTCAAACATCCCCAGCCGATTTTTAAGCGTAAAAATCGCGCAGAAATCAGCAGATTTCTGCGTAGATCTTGAGGTTTATTTTCCAACGTGTTTTTGTGTGGGGTTATATGGGGTTCGAACTTTTTAGTTAATATTATATTATCATAAATAGATAAACTTTATAATAATTGATATTTGAGATATAATTTAAAGTATATGAAACTAGATAAAGACTTGATATTGCCATACATTATTATATTAATAATACCAATTGTCACAATTTATAAATTATTATATGTAGGTACAACTTTAGAGATAATATTAACTGTAGTAATTGCTTCGTTTATGATTTTCAGTTTTATAAAACAAATAAAGGTAATAGCTATGATCTTATGGTTTACTCTTTTTTATCAGCTTTTAATTGTAGCTAATTTCGAAATTGGTTTAATAAATTTAATGTCTAAATAAGGTATTATCATCATAGGTGATTACATATCTGAACAATTTTCAATCTCTGGAATCGAATAGTGGACTAAGTCAACTGGCGCGAAGAATTGATATTAAGAGTTAGAAGGTCTGGTCTACATAATTACTTTGTAAAATCAGGACTAAAATAAAAGAAATTACTCTTACCTTGCATCAAAAGAGTTCTAACTTCGTGTAGGAGGGCCAGCTGGAATATCGGAAGTTGATGAGAATGGATTTCTAAAAAAAATCACAGAGCGTACTCATATTGAAAAAACGCCAAACGGCGCAAGGTATAAAGACGGGGAAGATTTCAAAGATTTGACTGGTGGGGAAGTAACATCAATGAATTTCTTTGGATTTACTCCTTCATATTTTAAATATTCCGAAAGTATGTTTAAAGAATTTCTTCAGCAAAATCAAGAAAATCTTAAGGTAGAATTTTATGTTCCTTTTGTTGTTAACACGCTTGTAAGCGAGGGGAAGATAAGGCTAAAAGTTCTCTCAAGTAACACAGAGTGGTTCGGCATAACATATTTAGAAGACAAGCCATTTGTGGAGGAGAAGTTGAGAGATTTGATTAAAGAGGGAGTGTACCCGGAGGGGTTATGGTCGATTTAAAGCGTTAAAAGCGCGTCAAAATTAGCATATTTTGACGATAGAAATTCAATGTCATTAACTAATAAAAACATGTTATTATAAATACATGAAATTACCAGTTACTATCATTTCTGTAGTTTTGCTGATTTTGGTAACATCTTTTTATACAAATAAAGGAAAAGGCGAATATATGAAAAACGCAATTATAATACACGGCTATAACAACAAAGCAGAATATTTAGATTCTACTCGTCCATCGCCATCAAATGATCATTGGATACCTTGGCTACAAAAGCAACTCATTTTGAAGGGTATTGAAACACAGACACCTGAGATGCCAGGATTCCATGAGCCTAATTATGAAAAATGGAAGGAGATGTTGGAGAGATTTGAGCTTAACGAAGATACGATTTTGATCGGTCATAGTTGCGGAGGGGGATTCTTGGTGCGTTGGCTAAGTGAAAACAAACAAAAGGTTGGAAAGGTTGTTTTGGTTGCACCTTGGCTTGATCCAGAAAAGAACATTGATCCAGAATTTTTTAATTTTGAAATAGATTCAGATATCGCATCAAGAACATCGCAATTATATATACTGTACTCAACTGACGATGACCCACAAATAATTCAGAGTATTAATATTCTTAAGAAGAAATTAAGCGGTGCAACTTTTAAGGAATTTACAAACAAAGGCCATTTTGTTTTAAGTAGTCTAAAGTCAGAAAAGTTTCCTGAGCTTTTAGAATTATTATCACAATAAACCAACTACATGACACCTGAACAAATAAAAGAAAGCCTAGAACACAATCATCAAATTATAATTAAGACGCTAGACGCATGTCCAAATATTGTTTTGGTTGGAACTGGTAATCCAGTTCTCAGACAAAAGGCACAGCCGGTTTCTCTCGAGAGGGGAATTGAAACAGGTGAAGAATTAAAAAGCACTCTAAAAAAATATCGAGAAATTGCTGGATACGGTAGAGGTCTAGCTGCACCGCAAATAGGGAAGAATGAATCAGTTTTTGTAACCTATGTTGATGATAAATTCAAAACTTATATTAATCCAAAAATACTTGAAAAATCAAAAGATTTCTATCTGTATAGAGAGGGATGTCTTAGTTGTGCTTATACAACCGCCGATGTTAAGCGCCCCCGTTCAATAACTATTGAATATACAGATGAGAATGGTTCCATTATAAAAGACGAAGTTGATGGATTTCTTGCGAGACTATTGCAGCATGAATATGACCACTTAGAGGGTGTTTTGAATATCGATGTGGCTGAAATAGGGGGATTGGGCCCAAGGTTTTCCGATCCACTGAAGGAGGAGTTGAGGGAGTGTTAATTTATTCATTAAAAATAATCACAAAGTATGTCCTACTGTCAATTTGTAAAAGATAACAAAGACCCCAAGAAAGATGTTCATAAAAAATACCATGACAAACATTATGGTTTTCCTATTCATGATGACAACGAACTCTTTGGTAGACTAATCCTTGAAATCAATCAGGCTGGTCTAAGTTGGGAAACTATTCTTAAAAAGGAAGAAGGGTTTAGAAAGGCATACCATAATTTTGATATTAAAAAAGTTGCAAAGTACACTGAGAAGGATAGAGAGAGATTGATGGGGGATGCAGGTATTATTAGAAATAGACTAAAGATCAATGCAGCAATCGAGAATGCCAAAACAATTATTCAAATTCAGAAAGAATTCGGTACGTTTGAGAAATGGATAGAAAAGCATCACCCAAAGACAAAAGAAGAATGGGTCAAACTATTCAAAAAAACTTTTAAATTTACTGGCGGAGAAATTGTAAATGAATTTTTAATGAGCATTGGATATCTTGAGGGCGCACATGTAAAAGGATGTCCAGTTCATTCAATGATTTTGAAGAAGAAACCGATGTGGGAAAGAGTAGGGCAGAGATGATCATTAGTTGTGTGTAAATGTCGGGTGATTCAAAACTCCTTTCGTGATAATATTATTACATGAAAACTACACAAAAGGGATTTGTTGTTCCATTGGTAATTGGAATCATTGCTGTGTTGGCGGTAGGTGGTGGGGCATACGTTTATAATCAAAAAAACAAAAGCACAACTTCGCCAACTGAATCATCTGGGGTGTCTACATCGACACTAGAATCAATCCCGTCTTCGACACCAGCACCAGTATCCGCCTCTGAAAATTCAAATTATGCTCCGAAGAATGTCAGTCAGGATATTCAAAAGGTGTATACAGAAGCACAGCAGTACCAAAAAGGGTTAAATAAAGACCAATTGTTTGCCATGAGTAATAAGGCAGTTGATAGAAAGGTAGAAAATATTGATACATCAAGTTATGTCTACACCAAAGCTATGGGCTATCAGTTCAAAACTCCATGGGGTGAGGGGATAGAATCAGAAAAAACCAAAAAATCTCCAACACTAAAACAGATTGAATTTAGTAATGGTAAAAAATTATTATTGATTTGTGGCACAACTACTCCTAGATATGAATTCATACACGGAGATCCAATCAGTAACGATCCTTATCCAAAAGAGGATGTTGATCAAATGTTGAGAGTTTTGGGGAATAAGGCAGACTCTGGATTTGATTTTGTAAACTTTTATCTTTCAACCTCGGTAGATGATATAAAATATAGTAAAACATTAGATGAGGCCCTGGGTATTTCAAAACTTCTGACTCTAAAATCGACACAAAAATATACAAGACCAGCTTACAGAATTAATTTAGTAAACATAAAAGGTTTCCAGTTTGGAGTGCCATCATCAAATAGTTCATTAAATATCAAGATATTTCCAAACGATGGTAGTCAGTGTGAAATGATGGCTAATGAAAGTAATAAGATAACTCAAAGCGATTTAGATGTCATCTGGTCTACTTTTTCTATTGTAACAAAATAGGCCAATCCTTACCCAGCTTGAAGATATAACTGGTTGCATAATGGGTGGTGAGCTTATATACTTATTATGAATAACCTAATTTATAAAACCATGAATGGAAACATCGAATTTGGCGACGAACAACAAGCTTCAAATCCTAGATTTTTATATAGCCGATTGCAAGTTTCTGCAGAAAAACCGGGAGTAGTTAACTTCTTAATAAACCATAAGATTGTCAAAAGTGAGAATGGAGCGAATGTGTTTTTGATTTCCTTGACTTTATTGTTTTTGGCGACATCCGTTTTATTTTTCATGTATGGGTCTGGTTTTTTTGATGGTAAAAAGAAGGACGGTCAATCTATTGTTGATATATACTATAATACAAGATAAATATGAAAAAAACGAAAAAAGGATTTACTCTAATTGAACTACTTGTTGTTATATCGATAATATCGTTATTGTCTAGCGTAGTACTTGTGGGTGTTGGAGGCACTAGAAATAAAGCAAAAGAAAAAGCATTTAGATCTGAAATCATGCAGTTCGTGAATGCGTTAGAGTTGTATCGGAACGATAATGGGGGCAAATACCCTTTTGAAGTCGATTCTGCAGTGTCTTCATTCCCATATTTTTATTCAGGTAAGAATAATCCATTGTCAGCACCATTGGAGAATACGGATTACACGTCATCTTTTAATTTATCTAGTGCAATGTCTAAATATATGAAAACACTACCTAATCCGAGAGGTAGTGACGTCGTTAATGCTGCTTGGGTCTTCGTGGTCAATTCACCAAATACATTTAATGCTAAATATCGATGTAAGGGAGATTCTGTTGTTCCAAAATATGTAATACATTTAGAGAGCACTTTTTGGGGCTCGGGCTTTGAAGACTGGCCTATTGCTCAATTGTCTTATACCAACTTCACCACAGTGCCATCTGATTTGCCGTCTACCCATTGTTTCTCCTTGAAATAACTTAGTCCCCCTGTTGTTGAGTGCTTATTTCTGAGCTTTAAAAGTTTATTATTTATGTTTCAAGGTGCTATAATAAAGAAACCTAACAAACCAACTTACAATAATCATGAACAGTAATATTGAATTCAACGAAGAACAGCAAGCTCCAAACCCAAGGTTTCTATATAGTAAATTTCAAGCTTCCACAGAAAAGCCAGGGGTTGTAAATTTTTTGATTAATCACAAGATTGTTAAGGATGAAAGGGGGGCAAATTCTATATTGATGGGAATCACCGTTTTATTTATTGTACTCTCTGTTTTTTTGTTTATGTATGGCAATGGTAGTTTTAGTGGCGTAAAACCTGACAATGTTTCTGTCGATCCATTTAATAGGTTAAATTAAATTATTATGAAAAAAACAAAAAGGGGATTTACATTAATTGAACTTCTGGTGGTTATATCGATAATATCCCTTCTCTCTAGTGTTGTGATGGCGAGCGTGAATGGCGCCAGAACTAAAGCTAAAGAAAATGCATTTAGATCGGAAATTATGCAATTTGTGAATGCTTTAGAAATGTACAAAAACGATAAAAAGGTATACCCACTCACGAACACATCGGATGGTAATCCGTATTTCTATGGTTCATATAATGACGATGTTACACCATCCGAAAATACGATTGGAGGAGTGGCTTTTTTGTCATCTGAAATGTCGCCTTATATCAAATCTTTTCCAAAAGCAAGAGGTCCATCGCATACACCTGGGTGGTTTTACATGGTCAATAACTCTTCTACCAATAAGGTGAGATGTACTGGAAGTGTCAGCATACCAGAGTATGTGATTGTAATGTATCCAACATATTGGGGATCCAATTTTAAGGATTGGCCTACTTACGAAACTTCCCCTGATAATTTTACTAGTATAATATTACCATGGGCAGGATCACGCTGCTTCTCTCTTAAGTAATAAATTTATCCAAACTATTAATCACAGACCCGCTTGTGTGTTTTGGTGTATAATATAACTATGAAAACCTCAAAAATAATTCTAATTATTATCGGCGTGATTGTGGTAATTTCCGCAATTGTCTTTGTCGTCGGTGGATATGGATTTGGTGGAAGTAAAAACGGAAACGGAGATAATGATTTGCTAAATAACGGAGTAGGAAATTCTCAGGTTAAAGCCTATGACGCAACTTACAAAATAAACGGTCAAGAAGTTAAACTTGAAAACGGTATGTCGAGTACAAACTCCGCCACAGGTTCCGCATCAAAGATGGTCACCAAATATTTTGGAAATGATGTGAAAGGGGATTTTGATAAGGATGGAACAGAGGATACTGCATTTATCGTAACTCAAACAACAGGCGGATCCGGTGTCTTTTATTATGTAACAACTCTTTTGAATAAAAAGACTGGGCAAGTTGGAGTCGATGCAGTTTTGTTGGGGGATAGGATTGCACCACAGTCAATGTCCGTTGGGCCAAACAATACGGTGGTAGTAAATTATGCTGACAGAAATCCCGGAGAGAGTTATGCAACTCAACCTTCTGTTGGTAAGACTATAGAATTAAAGGTAGATACAAGTATAGATCCTGTAACAGGACAGCCTGTTGCACAATTTGGAGAAGTTGTACAAAACTTTGAAGGTGAGGCGGACCCTGCAATCATGACGCTTAGTATGAAAACATGGGATTGGGTTAATACTACTTATAGTAACGACAAGGGAACATCACCTAGAGTTCCTGGAAAATTTACTTTGACTCTGAAAGCGGATAAAACTTTTTCAGCGACAACTGATTGTAACGGTGTAGGCGGGGAATATGTCGTAAAAGGAAATCAAATATCGTTCACAAAAATGATGTCCACTCTGATGTTCTGCGAAGGTTCACAAGAGGCAGACTTTTCGAATATGATTGGCGAGGTGCAGAACTTTCTGTTCACCTCCAATGGCGAGCTGGTCTTGGGTCTACAGATGGATAGTGGTTCTATGTTTTTTAAATAAAATTAGGTAAAAGAATACACACCGCCGCAATCCTTTTTTGGGTTTAGAAGGGTTTCTCAATTTTCTCATGTTTGCTTAATTTGGGTTAAAATCCGTCTAAAGTTTTTGATATTTCTTTAGAAAATCTTCATCAGAAATTTGGGGTTAATTTGTCATTATCTTTTGATGCTAAAAAGATTTTTAGAATGGATAAAAGCAAAGATATATATAAATTCTCAAATAAGAACTGGTACAGTAATCAACGAGAGGGAGGTTTATTGGTGCGCTTTGGGTGAAAATGTTGGTGATGAAGAAAATGGAAAGGGAGATATGTTCCGCAGACCTGTTTTGGTGTTTAAAAAGTTCAACAATAATATTTTTTGGGGAATACCAATGAGTACTAAAAACAAAGAAAGTTTTTACTATATTAAGGTGACACTAAGAGATATTGAACAGTCCGTCATACTTTCTCAACTTAGATTGTTGGGCACGAAGAGACTAGATACAAAGATAGGATATCTATCAGAACTCGATTTCTTAAAGATTCAAGATTCAATTGTAAATATAATAAGATTCAAACGTTAAGTCCGAGCTCTTTTGGAGCTCGGACGTACGGGATAGCCCATTTGTATATATAGTTTATCAAAAGTTTTTTTGCTGTCAAGCTCCCGTTTTTGGTGTATAATTATTTTATCATCAATAAATAATATAAATATATGGAAGCATCTATAATCACAGCTCAAATTTTAGGATTAGTTTTCTTTATGCTCGGAATATCATTAGTAGCAAATAAAAAAGTTGCCCTCTCTTTGGTTGAAGAGTCAATAAAGAGTCCTGCAATTTTATGGCTATTTGGTTTTATATCGGTAACTATGGGGGCCATAGTTCTTGCGTTTAATTCATCATGCAATTCGGGTTTGGAAATCTTCATCACGATCATTGGTACTTTAGCTTTAATAAAGGGAGTAGCAATTCTGATATTCCCAAATGCTATAACGTCACTTTATAAAAAAGTTAAAAATGGAAATACACTTTCATGGGTGGGAGTTGTTGTTTGTGTTTTGGCGCTAGTTTTGCAGTCTTTCACTAAATAATTTAATACTATATAACTAAAATATTATGGAACCGATCAAAAAAATGGGAATAGGATTTGGTGTGATGATCCTAAGGAATGGGAAGGTTCTTTTGGGACAACGGCATGTTGATCCGATAAAAGCTAGCAGTGAAATGCACGGCGAAGGAACCTGGACAATGCCCGGGGGCAAGCTTCATTTTGGAGAAAGCTTTGAAGAGGGTGCAAAGCGAGAAATAATGGAAGAGACGGGGGTAATGGTTAACGCCAATGATTTGGAGGTAATAAGTGTTACAAACGACATTGTGCCAGAGGCGCACTTCGTAACAATTGGAATGATTCTTAAAGAGTATTCTGGGGAAGCTAGGGTTATGGAGCCTGATGAGATTACGGTCTGGGATTGGTTTCCTCTGGATCAACTACCTTCACCACTGTTTCCACCAAGTCAGAAGATTTTGAATAACTACAAGGAGGGGAAGATGTATAAGTATTAGTCCTAAAATCTAAACCACTAGCAAATTTAATGTGCTAAAATGTAAGCACGCCTTTCATATGAAAAATAATCACTACACCTTATACACTGTTCTGTTCCTGATTATTTCCTGTGCATTTGTGTCCACCGTTTACTATCAGCAAAAAACAAACGCACTTGTGATTATGGTACCCGCACAAGAGCAGGTTGCAAATGTGTTAATCTCGGATGTTGGCACATCTTCAAAACCTATTCAATCAAAAAACACCAACAGGATAACATTTATAGCTGTGGGAGATATAATGGTTCATCAAGATCAACTTAATTCTGCTTATGACAAAAAAACTGACTCTTATGATTTTTCTGAATATTTTAAAAATATAAATTCATATCTAAAAGATGGCGATATGGTATATGCCAACCTTGAAACATCTGTCGCTGGAAAAGAGTTAAAGTATTCTGGTTATCCAAAATTCAATGCCCCAACAGAATTGCTTGAGGAGTTGAAGAAGAATAATTTTACACACCTTTCTGTGGCGAATAATCATGCACTCGACAGAGGGTGGGTGGGTCTTTCGAATACTATAAGAAATGTAAAGGATGCGGGGATGATTCCACTCGGAGCACGTGAGGTGGGTGCCTCAACATCAATACAAAGCTCACCTCAAAAAAACACATCTATTGATACGGGTGCGGTCACGGCCGCTTCATCTTCAGTTGTAAATTATCAAATAACAGAAAAGAATGGAGTGAAGGTTGGCTTCCTTTCCTATACGTATGATACCAATGGTTTTACATTACCAAAGAACAAGAAGGGTATGATTTCCTATATTGATAAAGAACAAATTGTTAAAGACCTTGATGATGTAAAGAAACAGGGAGTGGATGTCATTATTGTGGCATATCATTTTGGTGTGGAATATCAAAAATTTGAGACCTCACAGCAGCGTGAGTTGGGGCAACTTGCTTGTGACAACGGCGCTAATTTTATCATAGGAACTCATCCGCATGTTTTGGAGCCAGTTAGATATTTGACTAATTCAAATGATAAAAACAGTACTTGTATGATAGCGTACTCCCTTGGTAATTTCATATCTGGAATGCCAAATCTCTATACTGACTTGGGGGGAATTCTGAAGATTAAAATATCAAAAATGTCAGAGGCTACGGAATACGAACGCGGTAGGATCGGGATAATTAAAAAGTCTTTCATGGGAACATGGGTCAAGAGAGGGTTAGATCAAGATGGAAGAAAGTATTTTACAGTTGTTCCAATGCAAAAAGAATTAATACCAACCGATATTGAAGTTACGACAAGCGAAGCGAAACGCCTAGATATTTACAGAAACTTCGTGCATACAAAAATTGATGTGGAGCTTACAAACGTCGAATAAATTAGTGTTTAATCCACCGATTTATTCGTCAGTTCCAGTTTGACTATTGATGTAGCGTATTCAAATAAAAAATACACCAAGTTCTAGATTTGGTGTATTTTGTATGTTGAATAATTTTTTATCTCTAGTTTCTTGGAAGTGGAGGAGGGATTCTTCTGCCTTCACCTTGTCTATTGTCACGTCTCTCGCGGTCTTCTCCCGCGGTAGATGTTCCATTTTCCCGATCTCTTCTTGGAGGCATCATTCTAGTTGATGTTCCATCTTCTCCATCTCGGCGTGGTGGCATCATGTTTGTTGATGTCTCAACTCTATTGTTGTAATTTTCCCCTAGTCTAAGTGGGGCTTTTGATGGATCCCACACTCTCGCAACTTTCGCTACAATTATTTGTGTTGTTTGATCCATGATTCCATGTACCCCTACAAAATCACCGACAACTATTTTTGCAGCATCAGTTTGCTGAAAACCACTTGGAAGTTTTGAAAGATCAATTGTCCAAACACCTCCCCATGTCTTTACGGATAAAGTATTATTACTTACCGCGGTCACAACTCCTCTCAAAACAGTGTCGCCATTTGATGCTACCGTTAGGACAACTTCCTTTCCTCCACGCATTAGGCGACCTTTTTTGTCGGCCCTAACTCCATCGCCCATACCTCTGTCATCATTTTGTGAATTATCACCCATCATATTACCTGGTTGATTTCTATCCACTTGTATTGGTGGAGGAATCTGCTGAGTTGAGGTGGATACAACTTCCGCACTCGCGATGCCTGAGATTGCAATCACAGCAACCAACATAATTATAATTTTGTATCTATGCATTTTGTTTATATAAATAACGAATAAAAGCTGAAAAACTGTATGTGACTATTATATCATTTTGTTGTAGTATAACCACATGAAAAAAGAAATTGAGGTGAAGGCAAAGGTGTCTGACTTAAATATTGTCAAAATTGAGCTTGAAAAGCTAGGTTGCGTTTTCGGGGAGCCGGTAGTTCAAGACGATACCACTTTTGTAAACTTCGACACGGATTACGCTAATTTTATGAAGGATACTAATTTTCTCCGAATTAGAAAAACAAAAGACAAAATATTTTTTAATCTTAAACGACCACAAAGTAATGAGATGGATTGTATAGAGAGGGAGGTGGAAATAAACGACGCTGATCAAATGATCGGAGCAATAGAGCTTCTTGGATATCATAAGGCGGTGAATGTTGTTAAGACGAGAACAAAGACAATGTATAATGGTATGGAAATTTGCTTAGATGAGGTGAAGGACCTCGGTTCTTTTATTGAAGTTGAAAAGATTGTCGATGGTGATGGGGAAGAAGTTCAGAATGAGCTCTTTATTTTTCTTGAAACATTGGGGGTCAAGAGGAAAGATAGGGTGATGAATGGATACGATACGATGGTTTATTTGAAGAATGGTTCGAATTACCCAGCTTAGACTGATGTATATAAATAGGTGAAGCTTATCCATTAAATTAGTATATTAGAGATATATATAGTATACTCCTCGAGTCGCATTTAATAAGATATAAATTAATTTAAAATACTAATATGACAGATATAATAAACAATGACGGTGTGGTTGCAGAAGTAACAGCAGCTCCTGAGGCAGAAGAGGCAACAGAAGTTGTTGCTACAGAGGGAGGTGAGAATGAGGGAACTACAGTTGCTGAGGACGCAGAGGGAACAGAAGCTCAAGCAACAGAAGAAGATGCTCCAGTTGCAGAAGATGAGGTTACAGCGTAAGTAAAATTAGAGAGCAATCTCTATACTAGGCACCCCGAGATTCGGGGTTTTTTAGTGCCTCAAATTATGTTTTTTATGTATGTAAATGAAAACCCACCGGGACAGCCTGAAGGCCTATCTCGGTGGGTGTACGCCCAGTGGACGATTTGGTTTAGGTTATTTGGTTAGTTTTCGACGTTACTTCTTTCCTGCAAGGACTTCAGTAACGTCCTGTTCGACCAGCGCCAAGAGCTGGTTGTATATTTTCATGACAGCAGGTCCGTCGTGAAGACGGCGGAGCACGAACTCCGTCAGATACATGTCCTTCGGAGCCTTGGGGGCGGGTGTGTTCCGTTGGAAGGAGTCTTGCCTCAGGAATGCTTGCGCAATCTCCTCAGCAGACAGACCTTGTTCCAAAAGTTCGGCCCGCAGTTCATGACGGCCGCAGCTCCACACTTTTGTCTCCTTGAACTTCACCACAGCCTGCCGGTAGGCTAGGTTGTACTCCACCAGGTTGAATTCATGGCGAGCGTGCTTAACGACTTCCAGCAGGGAGTTGTTGAACTCCAGGCTTTCCGCCGCCAGTTGCTTCTTGAGTTCTGGGCGGCAGATGCCGTAAACTTCCAACATCGTGTCGCCTTTGTGAAGTTGCTGCTTCATGCTGGCGGCCACAATGGTCCGGAGGTCGAAGAACGTATCATCGCTCTCCAGGTTGGTTGTGTTTTGGTTATCTCCCACCTCGAGGTGGTTGTACATGCTGGACCGTGCCTGGAAGTACAGGCGTTGAAAGTCCGTCTGGTTCTTACCGAAGTTAAAACCGTAGGATTTGGCTGCTTCTTGGACGAGTTGCGCGGTGATGACCTCCTTTGCTTTGTGGGCTAGGAGTCTCCCCATGACGGCCCCCACGGCTTCTTTGCCGAAGGCGGCGCCGAGTGCGATGGTGGCGATGGTGCTGGCTAATGCGAGTTTGCTTTTCAATTGATTTATTCTAACGTTGTTTAGACGACTCCAAATCTATTCCAAGAGCGGAATAGCGTGAGCAATCTGCCTAGTATAATACCACATATGCATGTTTTGTCAAATGCCTGAATTTGACAAAACCCCCAACATAGTACATACTATATAGGTAAGTTAATCTCTCATTGGTTTTGGGTGGATATTCCACACAAAGTATACCTTTTCGAAACTTTAGAGATTTCTAGTCGCCTTACGTTATCTCTAAAGACTAATTCAGTTTTCCATAAATAATACATGGAAATCAACCCTCTTTCTATTAAGAAAGGGCTTAAATAATATGTTCAAAAAACAATCTTCTAGTAATAGAAACAATATTACTCGTGGTACAGGGGGCGCTCGTAAAACAGGTGGACCTCGTACAACAAGTGCACCCAAATCAGCTTCAAACGCTGCTTTTACTGGTGTCTACGGCGGTTCATTAAATAAGGGTGCGACAAGTGCTCACAGTGCACCAAGATCAAGTTCTGCTCCATCAACTCGCGCAAGTGTATATGGTGGCTCATCTTCATCTCGTTCGTCTTATTCAGCTCCAGCTCACTCTGGTCACTCATATAATTCACGTGCAAGTTCACGTGATGGTGCATCATTTGGTGGCGGATACAGTAGTGGTCCATCTCGTGGTGGTTACTCAGGATCTTCATCTAGCTCACGCGGCGGTTACGCTGGCGGAGGGGCAAGTAGATTCGGAGGAAGTCGCTCAGGCGGAAACTCTTCCGGCTCAAGATTTGGTGGCAATGGTGGTCGTGGTGGTTTTGGTGGAGGAAATAGGGGAAGAGGACGTGCATCTTCAGGTGGACGCCTTGATATTTCAAGATTTATCAACAAAGCAGTTGTGGGAGAAAAAGTAGAAGCCTACGTTCCAGAGCACACATTTGCTGATTTTAAAATTGAAGAGTCTCTAAAGAAAAGTGTTATCGCAAAAGGATACATCACACCTTCTCCAATTCAAGACAAAACAATTCCTCATATTCTAAATGGAGAGGACCTAGTTGGTATTGCAAACACAGGTACAGGGAAGACTGCTGCGTTTCTTTTGCCACTTATAAATAAGGTAATAAAAAATCCTGATGAACAAGCAATCATAATGGCACCAACAAGAGAGCTTGCAATTCAAATTGATCAAGAATTACAATCCTTTATTAAGGGAATGAAAATCTATTCAGTTTGTTGTGTTGGAGGTGCTCCAATCGGAAGACAAATTTCTGAATTAAAATATTTCAATAACTTTATTATTGGAACACCAGGACGTCTTAAGGATCTTATCGATAGAAAGAAACTGAATCTTTCACATTTCAAAAACCTTGTACTAGATGAAGCTGACAGAATGTTGGACATGGGATTTATTAACGATATGAAATACGTTATGAGTCTTATGCCAAAGGATAGACAAACTCTATTCTTCTCAGCGACACTTTCACCTGATATTGAAAGAATCATTAATGACTTCCTAAATAATCCTGTTCGTATTTCTGTAAAGACTAGAGATACTGCAAAGAACGTTGATCAAGATGTTGTCTTCGTAAGAGGGGGACAAAAGATTGATATTCTTCACGATCTTCTAATCAATCCAGAATTCCAAAAGGTTATAATCTTCGGAAGAACAAAACACGGAGTAGAGAAGCTTACAACAATGCTTTCAGAGCGTGGTTTTAAAGCGGCTTCTATTCATGGTGATAAAGTTCACACTCAACGTCAACGTGCTCTTAAGGCATTTAAGGACGGTGAAGTTCAAATGCTTGTTGCAACAGACGTTGCTGCACGTGGGTTAGATATTCCAAACGTATCTCACGTTATCAACTATGAACTTCCAGAAACTCACGATGACTATGTTCACCGAATTGGAAGAACAGGTAGAAGTGACAAGACAGGAAAGGCGTTGACATTCGTTGACTAATCTTCAAATGGTCAAGGTGGTTTCCGCCGTCGTGATTTAAATAGTTAAATACAAAAAACACCTCAAGTAAAACTGAGGTGTTTTTTGTTGCTACGGTATCATATTCGCCTGTGGACATATTGTATTTCAATGTGGAGGGATATTATAATATTTGATATAGTAAGCACATGAATAAAAAAATATCAAAGGTTGTTGCTGTATTAGCTTTGTTATCGCAGGTCTTAATTCCAGTTTGGTGGGCTGCAGTAGCTGCTTCCTTTTATTATTTTTGGATAGAAGGAATTATAGAAGGCGGAGGTATAAATATTTATGGTGAATATGAAGGAAATATACTCTGGGGCTTATTGTCCATTTATTCGATAATTGCTGCATTTTCTGCTATTAAAGAATCTTTTTCTAAATTAAGTGTTCAAAAGCAAAAGGGGGGCCGGGGAAATGCTGTGTTTTTTTTGATAAACATATTAACTATCATCCTGGTCGCCGTTGTTGTCTTTTTAAACGGAGGTCTTATTCCAAGAATATAATCTGTTATTTTCAAATATAGTCGGTGGACTTCTGTGGGTTTTGTGATAATCTTTTTTTGGGTAAGTTCTCTCACGTGAGGTTTGAGGATTATACTCTTAGAATCGAGGTACTAATGTCAGCTATTAAAAGATCGAAAGAGCACAGAGATACGCCTACTAGGCACATCGTATTCAAAATCAGGCGACCAATCGATACTG
Organism: uncultured bacterium; assembly: GCA_903936565.1. Classification (GTDB taxonomy): domain Bacteria; phylum Patescibacteriota; class Minisyncoccia; order Phycocordibacterales; family CAIZLB01; genus CAIJKW01. Next base: position 41,846 of record CAIZVZ010000007.1, read on the forward strand.
AAGCTATCGCGAGATCAATTGGCGGTCCACCTGAACATGTTGTTCCTTTGGCTGTCAGAAAGATCGGACCGAGCCCTAAGTGTCGTCCGCAGGGTAAACGGGTGTTGGAATGTGATTTCAGAAGTCTTACTCCCGAAAAAGATGGAAGTAATCGCGTGGTCGCAGACGGCTTCGTCCGTCTTTCCAAAGCTGGTCAGCCGGTTCATTTTAGACTGGTGTTTTGCACCAAGCCTGTGGCTGGACAATGTAGCTACGGGTCGCTCACGGTGATCACTTCTTAGGGTGAGTCGGTTTCTGGGATTCAATTAAACCAACTTGTTACTCGCCGCAGACGAAGCCACCGATCCCAGCGGTGGTTTTTAATATGATTTAACTTAAATAATGTTGTATAATGATAACAAGTAAGTTTTTGTCGGTTTTATTATTATAAAATATTATTTTAAACTCATGATTTATATATTACTAATTATTATTTTGGCGATTGTTTTCTTTGCGAAGATGTCGGATACTAATGGTCGCATAGACCAATTGCGAACTGAGCTTAATAAGTTAAAGCAGCAAATTGGTGCGGGGCAAGGTGGTACTGTTCAAGGTGCTGGGCAGAGTGCTAGTGTGGCAGCAAGTGCAACATCAAACTCCCAGACTCATCACCAACCCCACGCTTTGTCTCATGCTCAGCCTGGTGTTTCCAAATCAGAACTTTCCTCTGCAGAAGCTTTGTATATGAAAAAAATGCATGAGTCAAAAGAGCGATCAAATGAACCTCGATCGGAAGATGTTTTTTTGGCATGGATCAAAGAAAATTGGCTTCTCAAAATTGGAGTCTTGATGATTCTTGTTGGATTCGGCTGGTTTGTCAGCTATGCATTTACACACAATTGGATTGGTCCAGTTGGTAGAATTGCAATTGGAGTTGTTGCGGGGGCACTGATTGCATTTTTTGGAACAATGAGACTCGGCAAAAACTTAACACAAGGAATTCTCTTTACCGTACTTGGTTCAGCACTTGTCATAATATCTATTCTATCCGGACAGTACTTCTATGAGTTCTTTACTCCACTAATGGCGCTCGGATTAATATTTCTCGTAGCTTTCTATGTAACTTTAACAGCGCTCGCGTATTCGACAGAAAAGTTAGCAATATATGGACTCGTAATCTCATTATTTGCTCCGCTTCTTTCTCATGTTGCGTTCGATCTTCAGCCAGTTTCAATGTATTTGTACTTACTTATTATATCCATCGCGACAATCTGGGTCTCTGTCGCAAAGGGTTGGAGAGCTGGTCTTCCAATTGGAATCACAGGTATATTATTGTATAGCATACCAATAATCACAAGTTCTCGTTATTCAGTTGATAGTTTTTTCCTAGCAGAACCATCTAAATACACCACCTTAGCGCTAGCTTATATAATTTCATTCTTATATTTATTCATCAGCGCATGGAGTTTGATACAAAAAGATTCAATAGAAAAAACAGCAACTGGAAAAACAGCTGGCGCAACAGCAGGCGACGTGTACCTAACGATTGTAAGTACAATAATGATTCTTGGCTTTACAATGAGTCTTGTGCCAACAGTTTACCAATCGTTAGTCCTTGCGTTATGGATGATTGCCTTTGCAATATCAGGATTTGTCGTATTCCAGACCACGAAGAATGAAAAGCTGTTTTACATTCACTCACTTGTTGCAATACTATTCTTGGCAATAGCAACGTCGGTTGAATTAAGTGGAAAGACCTTGACCGTAGCTTTTGCGATTGAAGTTGCAATAATTGCAATTGCGTCATTCTTGGTTACAAATAGAATAAATATTGCCAAAGCATTTGGGGTGTTAATGGTTGTTCCCTTGCTCATGTCCTTGGAAAGTGTGGTCTCCGAAAATTGGTCTTATGACAGCGGTGCGGGAATTTTCCATGCTGACTTCGCAATATTACTTTTGATGGCTGTACTGCTCGGAGTACTTGGAGCATTCTATCGTGCTAATAAGCAATTAAACAGTGACGGTACAGAGAATAGAGGATTTGGTTTTCATCATTTAGCTATAATTATCTCTACTGCGTATGTATTTGGTATAATTTGGTTATCGTCTCACTCGGTTATGGCAAGTCAGGATACAGCCGTTCTGTTCAGTCTATTTATATATACGATCGTTGGACTTGTATCATACTTCGTCGGACTATTCAATGAATATCATGTGTTAAAAAGATACGGTGCGGTTGTCCTGTCATTGGTTGTACTCCGATTAATTCTTGTTGATGTTTGGCAAATGGAATTGGCACTCCGTGTTGTAACATTCATCGTCCTTGGTGTTATGTTTATTAGTACAGCTTTTATTTCCAAAAAACAAAAGGCAGAACATCCTGAAATTGTCGCAGAGGAGATTAATAATACATTACATAATTAATATGAAAAATAAATCACTCTTAAGTGGATCGGTATTGGCCATCTTCGTTCTTGTCCTAATTCTATCCTTCCAGTCCGCATATGCTGTTGTTAAAGATTGGCAACCGGTAACGGCGGTTGCAACAAGTACAAACGAAGAGATGCTTCGTGTGTATAAAAATTATGTAAAATTACCAACACAAAACATTGTGGTACCAACGGTGTTAGAAGTTCCTATTGATACAAATCAAATATACAGTGACTACTTCGGCGTATATAACGAAACTCAGAAAAAGTTTATTCCACATCTATTTATTGATAATACTCAAATTGATGGAAATAGTGTGAAGGCGATAGATAGTAATACAAATGAAGACTTAGCTGGGTTATTTGACGGCAGACATGAGACAATGAAGGATTTTTATCTGAATAAGGGTGAGGATAAAAGTTTGGCAAAGATATCCATTTATTATTCAAAACAAATTAAATCAAATTCATTAAGTATATCTTTTGATTCCTATGTTTCTATGCCAACAGCTGTTACTCTAAAGGCATATGTTGGCGGGGCAGAGGTGGTGGTTTTGAATAAATTAAAACCAACTTCTTCAACAATTAATTTCCCTGAGACACTCTCTGATAAATGGATATTGGAGCTTGAATATTCTCAACCGCTTAGAATTTCTGAAATTCATTTTAGAGATGCTTTGAATTCATACTCAAAGAAGTCTATAAGATTTTTAGCGCTACCACAAAATAGTTATAAGATTTATGCCAATCCAGAAACTGTAAATAGTTCATATGTCAATTATCAAGAAGCCCCAAATCTTTCTTCTTCAATTGGTGTGAAGCGTGTCACATCAGCGCTTTCCGTTTCATCTAACCCAGCATTTGTTTTGAGTGATACTGATGGGGATGGTATTCCAAACGTAGCTGATAACTGTATTAGTACGCCAAACTTTGACCAAGCAGATATGGATCAAAATGGTAGGGGAGATGTTTGCGATGACTTTGATAGGGATGGGATAATAAATTCGATGGATAACTGTGTAGATACTCCAAACTATGATCAGAGAGAAACAGATGGTGATAAGATTGGTGATGCGTGTGATACTGGAGAAAGTAGATTCACTGAAAAATATCCTTGGATTGTTTGGGTGGGAATCGGATTTGCAACTGTCGTCTTCTTGTCCCTCTTGTTTATTGCTGGGAATAAGATTAGGAAGGAGAGAGCGATGCTGGGGTAGCTGGAAGTACAACAAAAAAGATAATTAAAACATCTTATTATATAATACTAATTATGAAAAAAACTATAAAGATTTGCCTTGTAATTTTGACTGTCGTTATTATTGTCATTTTAGGAGGATTAAGCTATTTACTTACGGGTCGAATTATCCCTTCATATTCCTGTGGCGAATCTTTCGATAGGGAGTTTACTAGAGCTGTATTGAGTAACGACGTCAATTCATGGTCTAATATGAAAGATAATATAAATTACCCAGCCAAGGATCCTGTTAGTGGTGGGTTTTATTGTAAGCCACCAAAAGTGGGTATGATGTCTGATAGATATTCAATCAGAAAAAATGATTTCAAAAGTAGTTATTTAGAGGCTTTTGCAGAAGCTACAAATAATATTGAAGCTTGTAAGCTAATTGATGGAGGTGGTTCAAAGATTGTTTGTGTATTAGGTGTTAGACGCGCAACTGGAAATAAGGATTACTGCGCTTTAATTACAGATGATGATTTAATAAGAAAAAAATGTCTGCAATAATTTGGTAGTTCTAAACTGACTAGGGCGCTAATTCTGTGAGCGTGATATAATCTTAGTATGGGCAATGAACAAATAACTAACGTAAAATATCCGAACGTAAAATGTCATTTCTCATCGCGAGATTTTGGCTTTATATGTGATTCTGCAGAAGATGAGTATACATGTCGCCCTTCGGTGTATGTTGTTGTTTTTGACAATGATCAAAACATAGCTACTCTTGAATTTAGAAAGGGAGTTAAAAATATCTTCTGTTTGCCTGGAGGCGGAGTTGAAGATGGGGAAGACTTTATACAAGCTATAGTCAGAGAAGCGAAGGAGGAAATAGGGTGTAACTTAAAAAATATTGAACAGCTGGGGAGTTTTGAATCATTTTGTAATAAAAGTAAGCGTCGTTTTGAAAACATTATATTTAGGGCAGACCTGGATGGAGAAAAGGGGGAGCCTATGCCAGCAGAAGATTATGAACAAGGTCTTGTTGTTGTTTGGAAAACAATGAGTGATCTTAAACAGCAATTGGAAGAAATTAGTATGGCAGATAAAGATAAAATAGAGTTTAGGTCTCTGTTTGTCTTAAAGATGTTGTCTCTTATGCTATAATTGACACCCTATGGATTACAACAAAAAATCGTTAGCATTACACAAAAAAAATAAAGGAAAGATAGAAATAAAATCAAAGGTTCCCCTTAAGACAAAAGAGGACCTTTCTTTGGCTTATACCCCAGGAGTTGCTGAGGTTTGTAGATTGATTGCAAAAGATCAAAAGCAAATGAATTCATATACTATGCGTGGCAATATGGTGGCCGTTGTTACTGATGGTTCAGCAGTATTGGGTCTTGGAAATATTGGTCCATACGCTGCGATGCCTGTGATGGAAGGTAAGGCTGTGCTATTTAAGGAATTTGCAAATGTTGATGCATTTCCAATTTGTCTAAATACACAAGACCCAGATAAATTTATTGATGCAGTAAAATTGCTGGAACCAACCTTTGGGGGGATAAATCTAGAAGATATTTCTGCACCTAATTGTTTTTATATTGAGGAACGTTTGAAGAAGGAAATGAATATTCCAGTTTTTCATGATGATCAACATGGAACAGCGATTGTTGTTTTAGCAGCCCTTCTGAATGCATTGAAAATTGTAAAGAAAAATATTGGAGAAATTAAAGTCGTGGTAAATGGAGCTGGTGCTGCCGCGACCGCGGTTTCAAAGCTGCTAATTAAAGCTGGAGTACCTGCTGGTAAGATGATTCTTGTTGATAGTAAGGGGGCGATTTATGATGGGCGAGAGGGGCTCAATTCTTCCAAGCAAGAAATGGCGAAGATCACAAATAAGAAGAAAGTGATGGGACTGCTTGATTCAGCGCTTAGGGATGCTGATGTCTTTATCGGTGTATCTGTTGCCAATGCATTAAAGAAAGAGTGGGTAGCTGAGATGGCTGAGAATCCAATTGTTTTTGCAATGGCAAACCCTAATCCTGAGATTTCATATGAGGATGCAATGCATGCGAAGATTGCGGTTTTTGGAACAGGAAGATCTGATTATCCAAATCAAATAAATAACGTATTAGTTTTTCCGGGAATTTTCCGTGGTGCGCTTGATTGTGGTGCAACAAAAATTACAGAAGAAATGAAGGTGGTTTCTGCGCACGCCATCGCGTCCCTTGTTAAGAAAAATGAATTAAAAAAGGATTATATAATCCCAAGCCCATTAGACAGAAGGGTTGCAAAGGTGGTGGCAAAAGCGGTTACGAATTCTTGTAAAAGGTAGTGTTCTTGGTCCATATCGAAAATGACTAATAAAATTGGTACAGGTGGCTCAGTAGGGGCTTAATATGTGTGTCTATTTAAAAACTTGTCTTTTTGTCATTTACGATGGCTAAATTGGTGAATATTAACCTTTTTAGACGGTGGGTGTATAATATCAGGGTGGGGCATGTCGGAGGTATCTTCATGACTCCCTGTACAAAACAAATATAATGTAGATATGTAACGACGCTCGATATTAATCTTAAAAAATTAAATTAAAATATATGACTGACACAGCAAGGACGACACTATGGGTAATTATCATTCTGGTATTGGTTGGAGTTATTTGGTGGTTTGTTGGTATGAATCCAGATCAACAAAATCCTAATACTCAACCAGCATCAGTACAACAAGTTGATATTCCAGTGGCTACAACTACAGAACCTGTGGTTGAAGACGCTAGTACATCGATTTCTATTCAAGACAAGACAGATGCAGCACTTGAATCTGATTTAAACAAAGTTGATGAACAATTAAAAACACTAAAATCTGATTCTACAAATTAGTTTTAATTTGATAGAAATAAAATTTATTAATTAAATAAATATATGAAAAACACAAAATTAAAATTAATCTCCGGATTGACTTTAACGTTGGCTTTATCGTTTGCATTTTTACCATTCTCAGCTGGGGCTACATCAACAACTACAGCTCCAACACTTAGATCTAAAATTCAAGCAAGACCAACTTTGATGGCTCAAAATAAAGAAAAGGGAACTTCAACATTAAGGGAGGCAAGAGAAAAGACAAGAGTAAATTCAACCTCGACAAAAGGTATTAAGGAAGTTAAATTACCAAAGACTGTTACAGAGGGTATTGCAAAAGCAGATACAGAAATTGCAAAAAGAATTGATAGTCTAAATCAGACATTAGAGAAAATTTCTTCAATGAAAAATGTTTCTGACTCTGAAAAGGCATCAATTAAATCTGATGTTCAATCAGAAATAACAAAGTTGGAAGCTTTGAAATCAAAAATTGATTCAGATACAGACTTAGCTACAATCAAAAAAGATTTAGCTTCGATCTCAACTGGCTCAAGAATTTATATGTTGGTTATTCCTAGGATGAATATCTTAGCTTCTGTTGACAAGGTAAATACTATTTCAACAATGATGGAGACTGTTGTTGCAAAACTTACAGTAAGAGTCAGTGAGCTTAAGGCGACCGGGACAGATGTTGCGGCTGTCGAAACAGCGCTGGCAAATGTCATAAAGAAGATAACAGACGCAAGAAGTGAGGCATTAACTGCACAAACTTCAGTTTCTGATCTAGTTCCTGATAATGGTGATAAGGCTAAAATTGAATCAAATAATGTGAGTCTAAAGGCAGCTAAGGCAAATATTAAGACAGCCAATCAAAATCTCAATGACGCCAGAAAGGCCATTTCAAATGTTACAACTTTTCTAAAGGCCCCTGAGGAGGACTTTGGAAAGATTGAAAAGATTGATAAAAATGAAGCGAAGGCTGCAAAAGGTAAGGCGGTAAAAGAAACTTCAACAAAGAAGAAGTCAGGCCAGAATTAATTTCCAAATCATAAGATAAGGGGATTTTAATTTAATAACAAGACTGCTCAGTAGGTGATTTGAAAGAATCTTCCACCGAGCATTTTTGTTTGCCTTTTTAGTGTTATAATTAGGCTATGGAAAAGCAAAACAAAAAAACTACCAAAATAATAATAGTAATTTTACTTTTAATTATATTAGGGCTTGTCGTCTATGTTTTTGTAAACAATAAACATCAAAATCCAAACAAGTTCATAAATGTAGATAATAGTGCAACAAGTACTAAGAATGTTAATTTTGACCCACTAAACTTTACTTATACACTTGAAGATGAAAAGGTAACATTAGTTAACGGAATATCTACCACAGACATCGTGCCGGGCTCAGTGGAGAAATTAGAAACGACTGTTTTTGAAAAGCCAGCAGTTGGTGATTTGAACAGTGACCAAAAGAATGATTCAGCGCTCCTGTTAGTCCAGGATTCTGGTGGAACCGGCCTGTTCTATTATCTGGTGGCTGTAGTGTCTGATGTGGGGGTTGTTAAAAACACAAATTCAATTTTTATCGGCGATAGAATTGATCCGGTTGGCATCTCAATTGAAAATGGAAAGATTAAATTAAGTTACGTTGATAGAAATATGGGTGATCCAATGACGTCGGAACCTACAGTGAAGACGACCAAGACTTTTGAGGTAAGGAATAATGTTTTGACTGAAGTTAAATAATTAAGTTTGAAATTTCTGGAGTGAACTATATTCGCGTTAATTAAAATCTGAAGCAAATGCTGATACATGTAAAAATTAAACCAGATAGTAAAGAAGACAAAATCGTAGAGAAAAACGACACTAGTTTTATTGTCTATGTAAAAGAACCGGCTGAGGATAACAGAGCAAATAAAAGGTTGGTAGAGTTGTTGGCTGAGAGATTTAATATTGTAAAATCAAAAATAAAAATTGTAACAGGTCATCATGCGCCTTCTAAAATTTTGGATATTATGAATTAGTCTCTAAGAGCTCGAAGTGCATTTAATATCACCAATACATCAATGGCTTCTTGAAGTATCGCACCAGAGATTGGCTTGATATAACCGAGTAGGGCAAAGATCATTGCAATAACACTTAGCCCCATTCCGATGAAAATGGATTCGAACGCAATCCTCATCGTCTTTTGACTTATTTCTGTCAGCTCCAAGACCTTGGCAGTGTCATCTGATGTTATGATAGCGTCAGCTGTGTCAGTTGAGGTTGTTGAGCCGTGATAACCAAGTGCAATTCCAACTGTGGCCCTACCGATTGCTGGTGCATCATTAACTCCATCGCCAATCATAATGACCTTCTTTCCTTCTAATTCGTATTGTTGTACCAAGTTCATTTTGTTTTCAGGAAGGCAATTGGCTACAATTCTGGAGAATCCAAGTTCTTGGCCAATCTTTTCCGCTCGCTCTTGCGTGTCGCCAGTCACCAGTACAATCTCGGAACCAGTCTCTTTGATTTTTGTAAGAATGGTTGCTATGTCGTCTCGGATTTTGTCAGAGAAGATAATGATTGCTGCTGCTTTATTATCGATGCCGATGTATACAGCCATTTCACCATTGTCTTTTGCTTGTTTCTCAATACTTCTTGCTTCATCGCTAATTTCAATACCAAGGGACTGCAGGAATGATCCACTTCCGTCCCTAACTTTTATTTCGTTATCCCCGGTCTTAATTATTCCACTTATACCTTTACCAATAGTTTCTTCAAATTTTTCTGGAATAAATAAATCCAACTTTTTTTCATTCGCATAGGCCACAACGCTTTCAGAAAGAATATGAGTAGAGAATTGCTCAAGAGACGCCGAGAGAGCGAGAACTTTTTCTTCGCTGAAGTTTGCGCCGTCAAGTAAAATAATTTCTTTAACTTTTGGTGTTCCAAAAGTTAGCGTTCCAGTTTTATCAAAAAAGAATGAATGAGCTTTTGTAATATTTTCAAATACTCCGCCGTGCTTAACAACGATCCCTTTCTTTGCCGAACGGCTCATTCCAGCAATGAACGCAATGGGTGCTGCAAGAATTAGAGGGCAAGGGGTGGCTACGACAAGAACGGCAACTATTAATTTAGGATCAATCATCCATGCGATGCCGGCGATAACAAAAGTTATGGCTGTAAAAATTAGACTAAACTTATTTGCTAGTCGAACAGTTGGTGCTTTTTTATCTTGTGCTTTTTCAACAAGCCTAATGATTGAAGAGAAGGTGCTTTGCTCATGGTTAGTTGTGGTCTTAATATAAATTATATCAATTGTATTAATACTTCCACTCCAAATTCTAGAACCGATTTTAACATCTCTTGGCATTGGCTCACCGGTGATCATGGACTCATCGATTGAAGAGATTCCAGATACGACTACTCCATCAACAGGTGTAACCTCTCCGCGTTTAATCATTAGTGTATCCCCAATGTTTATTTGTTGTACGGTGATGTCTTCAAAATCAACACTCTCAGCTGGGTCCGTTTTATTTTCACCTATCTTTCTATTTACTCTATGTGCTTTAGTCGGTGCAAAGCGGAGAAGATTTTCTAGTGCATTTTTTGCTTGACCCTCAGCATACTTTTCAAGTGATTCACCTCCCGAGAGCATCAGCAAGATTATTCCTCCAGCGATATGTTCTCCAATTACAACGGTTGATATGATGGCAACAAGAGCGATCAAGTCGACTCCAAATTGCTTTTTGTAAGTAGATAGGGTTATGTTGTAGAGGGTGGGAAGAGTGCCTAATATTGTTATATAAAGTATTAGCCTTTCAATATGGGCCCCTATTCCTGTAGTCCTAAATATCACGTAGGTAATTAAAGCAAGGAGAATAACTACAGCAATCAGAGTATTTAGATTTATGTATTTTTTCATGGTATTTAATCATTATTTTACAACTTATTTGGGGATTTTGCATTACCCTAGAAAAGATATTAGAATAAAGAGAAACCATGCCCAAAACAATAAAATCAAAATCAGATAAAAAATCAGTAAAAAACAGTCATAAATATATATTTGTAATCGGAGGAGTAATGTCAGGAGTTGGGAAGGGTATAACCACTTCATCAATTGGAACAATTCTTGAGGCAAAGGGGTATAAGATAAATATAATGAAAGTCGATCCGTATCTAAACGTAGATGCGGGGACAATGAACCCCACCGAGCATGGTGAGGTTTTTGTTATGGATTCAGGACTTGAGACTGACCAGGACATGGGAAACTATGAGAGATTTTTGAATAGATCTCTAAAGAAGGAAGATTACATGACATCCGGAATGGTTTATAAATATGTTATAGACAAAGAGCGTGCACTTGGCTTTGGTGGAAAATGTATTGACGCTGACAATATCAGAGATGAAATTGTTACAAGATATGAATCATCTGCAAAGACTAATCAATCAGATGTAACGGTAGTTGAAATTGGTGGAACAGTTGGAGACTATCAGAACGTTATGTTTATTGAAGCGGCGCGTGTTATGAAGCTCCGTCACTCAAGAGATGTCGTCTTTGTTATGGTTTCTTATATGCCAATTCCAAACAAGATTGGTGAGATGAAAAGTAAGCCAACACAGAATGCAATTAAGCAATTAAACTCATATGGAGTGCATGCTGATTTTATTATCGCAAGAAGTGAACTTCCTGTTGATAAAAAGCGTAAAGAAAAAATCGCATTCTCTTGCAATGTTCCTGTTGAAAATATAATATCCGCACCTGACATAGATAGTATATACGATGTGCCAGTCAACTTTGAAAAAGATCATCTTGGAGAGATGATAACTAGAGCATTGTCTTTACCTCACAAAACTACAAATATGAGAGGTTGGAAAGGTTTTGTAGCGAACGTAGCAAAAGCAAAAGAAACAACTTCAAGAGAAGTTAAAATCGCAGTAGTTGGAAAATATTTTGATTCAGGTGACTTTGTTTTTTCAGATGCATATGTTTCTGTAATTGAAGCAATTAAGTTTTCTGCATACAAGCTTGGTGTAAAGATAAAGTTATCTTGGTTAAATTCTAAGGATTTTGAGAAGGATCCAAAAAAGATTAATGATTTAAAGGCCTATGATGGAATAATTGTTCCGGGAGGGTTTGGTAATTCGGGAATTGAAGGTCTTATTAAGACGATAGAATTTGCCAGAATTAACAAGATTCCATACTTTGGACTTTGTTATGGAATGCAGTTGTTGGTCATCGAATATGCTAGAAATATATTGGGATGGAATGATGCAAATACCGCGGAGATCGAACCCACATCTAGCCACTTGGTTATCGATATAATGCCAGATCAGAAGATTAAACTTGATAACGGTCATTACGGCGCTTCAATGCGTTTGGGGGCGTACGATGCCATTATAGAGAAGGGGACATTGGCCTATAAAGCTTATGGAAAGACGGAAATTAGCGAAAGACATAGACATAGATATGAGGTCAATCCAGTGTTTGTGGAGGAAATAAAGTCAGCGGGACTGGTCTTTTCTGGAAAATCGCCAAATGGAAAATTGATGGAAATTGCTGAGCTTCCAAAGAGCGAACACCCATTCTTTTTGGGCACACAATTTCACCCTGAGTTTCTGGCAAGACCACTTGATCCGCATCCTCTTTTTACTGAATTTATGAAGGCTATTTTGTCTGCATAGTTTATATCTCGTGCTGTTGCTGGTGTAGACTTAGTTTATTATAAATGATAACATTTTGACGAATTAATGTTCTTTGATGTTGCCGGTTTAGCTGTACCTTTTGGGATGCAAAATTTGTGTATCAAAAGGTACAGCTAACCAAGTAAGGAAGCTGTCACTTGATAATCCACACTTATAACATTGAAATGAAAAATTGCTTCATGGCATCTGTTGTCTCGGGCGGAAAAAGCCTGTCGTTTATTCCACGGTTACTCATTCAGTTTGGTCGTCTAACTGGTTTCGTTAGTTACGACACCCGACCGGTTGATCAACCTTCTCCTGAACCCCCGTTGGCGTTTGAACATAAGGGTAAGGGGGTCGTAGGATCGCTAGCTCTAGTCAGAAGGCCGGCCTTCAATGGCTCTTCTAAAAACTGGTGGTTAGTTTGCGCAACTACGGATGATTCACTTCTACCCATAATGCATGCAGTCGATAACTTCGTTGGCAGCCCCAACTTGGATTATCCATATCGGTGGAATTGTATCGTTGATAGCATGTGTCGGCTGGTTAAAATTGATCACCACATCGAAGTTCCCTTTAGTGGACTGAATTTTTCGGGTGGCATTTTGACTATAAGTAGCGACAGTGATGATGCATGTTGGAAAAAGATGGTGGCATGTATGTTACTACTGTTTGTGCCCGGTGTATTCACAGTTGAGTCTCAAGGTTCGGTATCCATCAATTTGAACTCAGTGAAGTTTATACCGACTAAGCAAACCACCACCTAGTCCTTCGACCCCCCCCAGCCCCGTAATCCAGCGAAAAGCCCGCCACCTTTCGCAGAGGTGACGGGGTTTTCGTTTAACTTTTTATTTTGCCTCAAACATTGCAAAGTCGTTCTTGAACAAGAATTTGGACATATTATAAATCGTATATGTAATAAAGAATGCAGAGAGAACATCAATTGAATAGTGGAGATGTCCCATCAGTACGATAACTCCAAAGAATACTGATGTGATGAAAAATAGTATTCCAAGGACTTTTTCTTTCCAGAATATCAAGCAAAGCAAGAATGGTAGACCTGTGTGGGCTGAAAAGAATAAGTCTCCGCCGAATGTAAATAATTTCATCCAGTTGGCTGAATCTAATCCAATAATTAGCCTGTCTGGAAAAGGACCGATGTGTGTTAGGGAGACGAATGCACTTCTGATTAAAATGAAAAGGGCAATGCTTTTAAGAATAAAAGGTATTTGATGCGGCTTATTTATGCAGTATACAAGAAGAACTGCCCACATAACTATTGGTCCATAAACGAATATGTTGTGGACATCATAGACCGGGATATTACTTAGAACAATGTCGTTCACATGGTTACTAGCACTAAAGGTGGCAAATCTACCAGCATAGAAATTGGCTACAAGCGCTAGCCCCAGAAGAATAAGTCCGTCTATGATTGCAACTGTGTAAGTTTTACTTTTTAAATACGCTAAGTGTTTTGGGTTGATATTCATAATATAAGATGTTGTGCTATTTTAACATTGTTTTATGAAGAGACAAAGGGTTTGACCCATTGAAATATCGTTTATATTGTTGTCCGAATTTTGTCGGGATGAAAGAATATACATTTCCTCGCGTAGTACTATAATAGTAGGTGTAAGATGATGTCCGCAAAAGGTGCCTACAAGGTATGCGATATATATAAATATGACTGATATTGTACACAAAACAGATGAAGAATTGTCAGTCCTTTTAATGGCATCAGATTATTCTGCCATGGCTGTTTTGATTGATAGATATCAGGCTCCCTTAACTAGATATTTGAGACGTATCGGTGTTTATAAAGAGGAAGATGTTAAGGATTTACTGCAAGATATTTTTATTAAAATATATAAGAATATTAATTCATTTAACAAAGATCTATCGTTCTCATCTTGGGTTTATAGAATTTCACATAATGAAGCAATTAGTTTCTTTAGAAAAAATAAAGCCCGACCAGAGGGGAACATGATTGACGACAGCGAGGAGGTGCTTTTTAAGATTGAAGATGAAAGTATTGACTTGGCGGAAGAGATTGACCAGGGTTTAAACGGAAAGCTTCTACAAGAGGTGATGTTAGAGCTTGATCAAAAATATAGAGATGTTTTGGTCTTGAGATATTTTGAAGATAGAGATTATGAAAATATCTCAGATATTCTACAGATTCCCAAAGGGTCTGTAGCGACGCTGATTCACAGGGCAAAGAATCAGCTAAAAGAAAAAATGAAAAAAATATGGAAAATAAAATAAACAATAAACAAAGCAATAAAGAAGTTGAGGCAGAGGAGATGAAGGGGGTGGGGGAGTTGTCCAACAACGAGAATCTGAAATCAAAAATTTTGGAGCTTATTGAGAGGGACAAAATTAAACCAACTTCCAAAATATATTTTTCTGTAAGAGACAAGGCGCTTTGGTCACTTCTTTTAATTTCCATGATATTCGGCTCAATTGCGTGCTCTGTTATGATCTTTTCGTTCACAAACTCTGAAGCTGGATTTTATGATATGACAAATGACAGTTTCTTAGATTTTATGCTAAACATGACCCCATATTTATGGGTCATTTTGTTTGTTGTTTTTGGATTAATAGGTTATGAAAACTTTAAGCACACAAACAAAGGTTACAGATATTCTTTCAGTTTAATTGTTGTTGTAGGATTAGTTATTAATATCGGATTGGGGGCTATATTGCACTCTCTCGGTGTCTCAAAAATAATAGAGCATGACTTCTCCTCAGATAATTCATTTGTGAGATCCTCAGATTCTTTGAGACGAGCTAGTTGGAATCAGCCAGATAAGGGGATTATTTCAGGGCAGGTCGTATCGTTTTCTGATGGTGGTTCAACTTTTATTTTAAAGGACTTTAATGGTAATCTATGGACCGTGTCTTCAATGTATATTCCAAACGTGAGTTGGGATCTGATTTCGACATCTTCAGAAATTAGAGTGATTGGGGTTAGGCAAGATGTATATTTTCCATTAATATCTACTTCTACAGTACTAGGTGTTAAGCCTGCTGGCTTGATACCTTCTGGATTAGCAACTTCATCTGGCATTATTTTGAATGGAGAAGCTTCCACTACACCATATATAGGTAGTGTGGTTGCCTGCTATATATTGCCATGGAATACAGATGACTATGTTTCTGGTATATCCAAAATTAAGGGAGCATTAGTTAATCCAAATGATAGTGAAAGAAATCTTTCCGATAAGCGTAATAACAATTGTAGGGCAATCAAGTCCTATAACATTATTAGAAGCATGGTTGAATTGAAATAATAAAAATTTAAATTTAATAAGCTTTTTATTCACAGGCAGGGATGGTGGATCTTAAAAGCACAATCATCAAAACAACAACAATAATAAACATATCTACAATTTAATATTTTATAAAAGTAAGAAATCTAATGACAAAATACGCTCCACAGAACTGGGCGTTTTTTGTTTTTTAAAAAATGATTTATAATAGAAGTATGACTGATAAAATAGATGTAATAAAAGTAAAAGAAGAAGTTAAGGCTGGCAAGGCTTATCTTTTGGACGTTAGATCCACAGAAGAGTTTGCGCAGTTTGCATTACCAGATTCAATCAATTTAAGTGTTGAAGATATTGAGTATGGCAAGGTCCCAGAAATTCCAAGAGACTCTAAAGTTTATGTTTATTGTATGTCTGGTGGTAGGGCGGAGAAGGCGGTTTCACTACTTAATATGATGGGATTTGCTAACACCATCAACGCTGGGGGAATTATGAATTTGATATAAATCCTAAAAGTGCTACAATTATTTGTAACATTAACAAAAAAGAAAAAATAATATCGATAATACTAGCGGTAGCGATATTGATAGTTTTAATTTTCATAATTAATAGAACTAATTTATTAGCTAGCTATTCAAATAGCATAACAGCATTGGTAAAATCAGGTGTTTCAAATGTCTATTATTCAGACCAAGCTGAAGGACCCTCTGGTTCTGGTTCGCAGTCAGGATCTGATTCTGGTTCTTCAGATGAGTATATCGATGATAGAGATACCTTTGTACCGGTTTTTGACCAAGCTAATAAAGATAGTCAGTGTGCGAATGGGGTTATAACCAAGGAGGATGGACAGATGGATAAATATACATACGTCGGATATGACTGTACTTTGGGACTTAAGCGTTATACAAATATTAAATTAACTGGAACTAAATGCGCAGAAAGTAATGGTGGTTGTGGTACATGGTATGTTGATGGATTGGGTAAAATAAAATTCGATTATATGAAGTGTAAGACTGTTGTTAAGAGTAGCTCTACAGCTTCATGTAATTTAACACCTGAAGATCAGACTCCTTTACCTAATGGTGATCCAGCTTTTTGTGTCACATTGTCTGGTCAGGCTCCTAATGCTGATATCCCTGTAAACCCTTGTAAAGTAATCAAACATACATTTACTGTTGTTCCAACAAAAGGAGCGGTATCATTTTTTGGTAAAAATCATTATGATAATGTCAATTTGATTAGACAAATGACAAAGGAAGAACAACAGGCTTTGTGTAATAGGAATCCTAAGTGTCGCAGAGATACAGGTCCAGGAGGCTATATCTCAGGTGATCCAGAATTTGGATTGAATAATGCGGCTATAGAATATGAGAGAGGTCTAACTGGTGTATTCTCTGAAAATACTGTAACTGTTCCAGGTTGTAAATCAACAGAAACTTGGATTTGCAAATGGAATTATCAGTACGGAGAATAAGATTATTATAAGTTAAAAAGTTATCCACAACTTTTTTTGCTAAATATTTGACAGTGAACGCTCGTTCACCTATAATTTAATTACATTAAAAATAATTAAATTAATAAAAA
>CAIZVZ010000008.1 GCA_903936565.1 uncultured bacterium
AATATAAATATATGGAACAAACAAACATGACTCCCGAATCAGAGTCCAGTACGGTAGTTGATTCAGTTGCTGTGGAAAAGGTGGAAGCTCCAACGGTAGCGTACACAGGATTCTGGAGGAGGCTAGTTGGTTTTACTATTGATTATCTTATCTTAATAATTATTGTCCACTTTGTCTCTTCACTTTATGCGTCAGTGGCAAGCGATAATCTGATGTCTATAATGTTAGCTGGATTTCTTTCAAATTCATCACTAACTTATGTTGAGATATTGAAAGCTGTAGCAATAGTCTTTGGATTACTCCTAACGTATTTCATAATATTTGCCCTATATTATTGCTCATTCGAAGTCTCAAAATTACAGGCGACACCAGGTAAGTACATTGTTGGTATAAAAGTTACTGATCTGAATGGAGAAAAAATCACCCTCAAAAGATCTTTAATTAGAAGAGTTTCCGCACTTCTCAGTAGTTTGACCATATTTATTGGATACCTAATGGCCGCTTTTACTAAAAAGAAACAAACTTTGCACGATAAGCTGGCACATACTTTGGTTGTAAATAAAAGTAAGAGAAATGGCTTTTTGTTGTTTGTTATATTTGTTGTAACAGTTGCTGTTGGAATAATCTCAGATCGGACAATTGGTGCTGGATTTCATTTTTCATTTAACACACCAACATCTAGTTATAACACCACATCTGGCTCTGTTTATTCAATTACGCTGAAGGGCGGGGAAGTCGATAGTGATCTAAAGGAGGCAATAATCAATGGGTACAAAAAGCAACAAGAGATAATGGTTTCTGGAGATGTTGAGAAAATGCGTAAATTTATGATTGATTCTACGGTTGATCCAGAATTTAAAACAAGAGTTGAATCTGCATCAGATGAGGATATTAAAAAGACTTCAGATTTATTTATAAAAATTGGCCAAATTGTGACAGAAACTGAATTGAGAAAACCAGATTCAGTTTGGAAGTTTAATGAACAAAAAACAAAGGTTAAAATTAGTATTGTCAAAAAGAATGATGATGGTAACTCCACCCCAGCTACTTCGACGTTTTATGTAACACTAGTTAATGTCAACGGTGTGTGGTACTAGTCTGTAATATCAGTTTTTACACCATCTCCTACATGTAGTACTATTGTACACATGGAACCTCTCGCATCAAAAATTAGACCTAAAAACCTCAAGGAATTTGTGGGGCAGGAGCATTTGGTGGGGGAAGATATGCCTATAAGAAGGGCTATTGAATCAAGACATCTTTTCTCCTTTATTCTCTGGGGTCCACCCGGGGTTGGTAAGACTACGCTTGCTCGTATATATGCACAATCATTGAACGCAGAATTTTACGAACTATCCGCTGTTTCTGCTGGTAAGGATGATATAAGGAAAATTACTGATGATAAGATAATGTTAAACACAAAGCCTAAGGTTTTGTTCTTAGATGAAATTCATCGATTCAGTAAATCACAACAAGACTTTCTTTTGCCGCACGTTGAAAGCGGTGCAATAACTTTGATTGGTGCAACAACCGAAAATCCAAGCTTTGAGGTAATTGGTGCCCTACTTTCTCGAATGCGTGTATTTACCCTTACTGAGCTCACACCAGATGATATGAAGAAAATTATCAAGCGAGCTGGAGTCGTTGCTGGAATTAAATTGGATAAGAAAGCTCAAGAGTGGATTATTGAAATGGCAGCAGGGGATGCGAGGATGTTAATTACTACACTTGAAACTGCTAACAATTTCTATGGCAAAACAGCAGGTGGAGAAGGTGCTCTAACTGTAGAAAACTTGAAGGATACTGTTCAAAATAGATTTTTAAGATTCGATAAAAAAGGTGAGGAACACTACAATACAATTAGTGCATTTATAAAAAGTATGCGAGCGGGAAACGCCGACTCTGCAATTTATTATTTAGCTCGTATGCTCATGGCTGGCGAGGATCCTAAATTCATCGCAAGAAGAATGGTAATTTTTGCATCAGAAGATGTTGGTCTCGCTCAACCTACGGCGCTCGTTGTTGCCAATGAAGTGTTTCGTGCTGTTGAGGTAATTGGTATGCCAGAGTGTAGAATTAACCTAGCACACGGTGTAGCATACTTGGCGCTCGCTAAAAAAGATAGAACGGCGTATGACGCAATAGGTTCCGCAATGGAAGATGTCGAGCGGTATGGCAACTTGCCAATTCCAATGAAGATTAGAAATCCAACCACAAAGCTTATGAAAGAAGCTGGATATGGAGCTGGATATGAAATGTATAATAAAGAAGGGCTTTTGCCAGATAAGCTGAAGAATAGGAAGTATTTGAAATAAGCTAATCGGTTGACTGTGCATAATCCATCTGAGGGTGATATAATAGGGGGTATTATGATGTACAACAATTTATATGGAGTAGGACATTACGGTGGTGGTTTAGGACAGGGATTTGAAGGCGGAATTGGCACCTGGGCTTTTAGTCCAGCTATCTTTATTGGTTTATCAATTTTAGGATTTTTGTTTGCAATCTGGTTTGTGATTTCTCTCGCACTAAAGGGGTACGCATTATGGACTGCAGCCAAGAGAGGTGAGAAGTGGTGGTTCATTGCACTTCTGATTATAAACACAATGGGTATTTTTGAATTACTTTACTTGTTGTTTATCGCAAAAGTTTCTTGGAGCTCAGATTGCAAAAGTTGCGGCCACTGCAAGCATTGTTGTGAAGGTTCCAAAACATGCGAAGTAGATGAGTCAGAAGAAAGGATGGATAGAGATAATGAAGAGAATACAAAGAAGGAGGCGGAGGAGGTAATATAATTAATTCATCAAATGTTAAAAGATCACCTGGTTGACTGGTGGTCTTTTATTAATCCTCATTATATTAATAATCGTCAATCTAATATAGTTATCCACACGGCTTTTGTCGTCTTTGATGCAAGATATACTCTTCATGCTAAAATTAAACCACAACTGCCATCGGGTGGTGATTATAAATTAATAAATATTATATGAGTAGATTAACAATCAGGTTAATGATAGCAACAATAGCTATTCTAACCTCTATGTCTTTTATAAATCATGCAGGTGCACAGACTCCAACGTCACCTCAATCCTTCGCCGCTTCTTCCGCCTACATCACTGGGGCATCAGGAAGGGACTACATAACTCCATTTGCAGGTTTTGGTGTCTCGATGATTCCTGACTCCTGCTATGCCTACGTCAACATCGCATCTGATACTACAAAGATTACATATCTATTGAGTACACAGATCAAACAAATGTTTGAAGCATACAATAGTACTTCATGTAATATACAAACAACTCTCACGCCAGCCTGTACTAGTTACCTAGACACAATAAATAACCTAACTCTAACTTACGCATCGTATCAGGCAGAAGGGCTAAAGCGGGCAAGTGACAAGACAATGACCTGTAATGCCGACAACACCAGGAAGGATGGAGTATACAATAGAACATACTATGGAATAGACGTTGTAGCTATTACATATGCGTCAGTAAGGGACGCCTATGTAAACAATAAGTTCAACGACTACACCACACTCCTCAATAATGTGAACAAGAATCTATCAAGTAAGCTAAACACTGCAATAGCTGCTAATAAGTTTACTGACACAACATCATCCGCTTTTGTACCACTACGTACTCTTGCGCAAAGCACATTCAAAACAACCAACAGGGTTGTAATACCAAGAGCAAGAACTGTACCACCAACTCCCTCAACAGTACTAAGTACGCCGAATGCATTCTTGCTATTCGGACTCACGAACAACATGACCGACAAGGCAATTGGTGCGATTCCAATGAACTCCCTCCAGGAGTATGCAATCGCATTCAAGGCTAATCCAACAAGATTTGGTGATATTTACAGTGCCACTAACCGTACCTCTCTAGATGCTGGGGAAGCGATACTTATGAACATTAACAAACAGATTGATCTACGACTTCCAAACAATCTCAATCAACCTGTAGCTGTTGCAACAACAACCAATACACAAACTCCTCCTGTTACACAGAAGGCAAGTGTTATTAATTCGATTGGTAACTGGTTTGGTGATGTTTGGTCTGTGGTCTCTG
This sequence comes from uncultured bacterium, assembly GCA_903936565.1. Taxonomy (GTDB): domain Bacteria; phylum Patescibacteriota; class Minisyncoccia; order Phycocordibacterales; family CAIZLB01; genus CAIJKW01. Next base: position 4,074 of record CAIZVZ010000008.1, read on the forward strand.
ACTTCTTTGGTTATATGTTTTGGGGTAATGATGCAGGGGCAGCAACGGGGGCAGTGAAGGCGAGCGGAACGGGGGCCTCGGGGAATGGTGCTAGTGGAACGGGTGCGTCTGGAACTGGATCAAATGAAAATGGCACATCGAGTACGGGGCCTAGCGGAGCTCCAAAAAGTGATGACCCTTGTGTTGAGGCGATACTAAAGTCTATTTCTAGTTTATCAGATTTAGTAAAGGCTCTGGACGATTCTCTTAATGATCCAGAAGTTCAAGCTCTTTTTAAAAAATATCCACCTGCTTCTCGATTAGCACCTGATCTTATAGATGTAGTCATTGCACATAAAGATGAATTTAAAGCAGCAATTGTAAAGATAAAGATGAGAAAGGTGTGTCCAAAAAAAGATGGGGCGAACGATAAAAATTCTCAGTTGATCGAACAAAAAAGGATTAATGGAGAGTTAAATAAGGTAAATAATAAAAATAAAAAGTAATCATATCAATTAATTTGATTTATAAAAAAACCAGATTTAATCTGGTTTTTTTATATTAGTTCTTAAACTTAATGCAAATATTTTATTCAATACAACAATTAATTGCTCTTCTTACCATGTCACCGAGTTTACCTGTTAGACCTTGCTTCTTTGGGTCAGTGTCGGCGACGTTGATTTGATTATCGTCAATCTTCTTTACATCAGCAACTGAAATCATTTTCATGTTGAGACCCCAGAATAGGGAATATAGCTCGTATGATTTATTGAATAGTCCATACGCGTCCTCTTTGTTCCCCCTACTTAATTGTTTTGTTCCAACTTCCATCAGTCTGTAACTTGCGGCCATTAAGTGCTTTGAAATACACCAAACTTCGCCTTCGTAGTCCTTAATAATTCTTTTCAAGAGCTCTTTGCGCATTTCTCTAACTGTATCGATCAAATCGTAATACTCGTTCTTGCCAGTCTTTGCACCCGTAAAGAAGAAGTGTTCCTCAATGCTCACCAAGTTCATAATAGCAATTGATAAATCTTGATCGGACGATAGGTCCATTTGATCTTGCTTCTTCATTGAGTCTACTTTTGCTATAAATTCTTCAAGTTTTTTAACGTCCAGACCGCCAGTCTTTTCAGCTGTGGTTTCTCCGTGGTGTGGATTTGCGCCTGACCCTGTATTTGTATTTGCGTGTGTGTTTGTTGTTTCGTTCATATATTTATATTTATTTGAATAATATCAGATTATTTGGTTAAGAAAAAGAACGCGAAGCTCAGTATTACAAGTAAGGCGCTTGGTATAACAACCTTTTCAAAAGGAAAATGTGCGTGGCCGTTATTATTAGCTTTAATATGTGCATACCATTCTACACTTGTCCAAAACGCAAATGTTCCAACCATTATTCCAAGAGATAATTTATCTACGGAAAATGCTGATTCTACGCCAAATGTCTTAAGGGCGCCGAGTTGGTTGCCAATGATACCCATACTCCATAGTGGAAAGACTACTATAAGATAATACGCAGTGACTGTGATTGAATTCCGGAATTTGAAATGGATTTTCTTTTTATCAAACCAGTTAATATTCCAAAAAGCCATGGATAAAGTCAATGCGCCAATCCAGAGGCCGGCTACCGTGTCATCAATTCCAATCCATCTAGAAAAACCAACACCTGATGCAACAGCGATGGTACAAATTGGACAAACAGCTAAAGCGACCTTGCTTTTAAAAATTGAAACTAAAGCTAGGCCTAATGCGGAAGTTTTTAGTAGTGATGTTGTTTGATTCTTCATTATTTGTAATTAACTTTATCGATTTGTAAACCATTCTCATAACCTCCTCCGGTCTCAGATCTGCCTATTCTATCTAATGAAAGAGATAAAACAGCCGCAGATATTGATATCAAAAACAATAAACTTGATGCAATCAATTTTTTACTCATATCAACACATTATAGCCTTTTTGGGGATTTGTGTCATCTTTCTCGTGTGATATAATTATTCGCATGAACACAAATAAAATTTCATATAATAAATATGTTGCCGAAATAATCGGTACTTTAATGTTGGTATTAGTAGTTGCACTTTCAGGTGCAGGCTTATCAGCGATTGTTTTCGCGGGTCTGGTACTCGCATTCATTGTATATCTTTTCGGAGATATTAGTGGAGCGCATATTAATCCAGCTTTCACAATATCAGCTTTAACAATGAAGAAGATTAAGTGGCAAGATGCAGTTCTTTACATTTGTTCTCAACTTATTGGAGCTGGTCTTGCTCTTATTATACTTAAGAATATTCCTGACTTTAAGTTCACAGATATAAACGCGTTAGGAGGTGCGTCAGCTTGGAAAATCTTCATGGCAGAAATAGTTGGTATGATTATTTTCTCATTTGGATTCTCAGCTGTTCTATACAAAAAGACAACAAAAAGTAATGCCGGCTTTATAGTTGGAATGGGGCTATTCTTCGGATTATTAGCAGCAAATATCATAACTGGTGGTATTGGAGTTCTTAATCCTGCAGTTGCAATTGGATCAGGTGTGTTGAGTTGGGCAACCATCATCGCTCCTATTATCGGTGCACTTATCGGAACATGGCTATATAGATTCATGGTTATCGGAAGTTTTTGTGGATGTGATGCGTGTTGTGGAAAGTCTTGTGATGGGTGTGATACATGTAAAAAGTCAGATACTTGCGAATCTAATTCCTCATCAGACGCTGTTTCTGAGCCTGTAATTGTTGTTGAGGAAGTTGTTGAGATCATAAACTAACTCAATGTTGCTCAATAAAATAGATGAAAACACTAATAATAACAGCTCATCCAAGTTCACTTGGCTTCACGCATAAAATTGCAGAGGCATATAAGGCTGGGGCACAAAGCCTGGGTTGCGAAGTTGAAATATTAGATCTATATAAAGAGCCTGCTAAACAAGCAAATCTCTTCTTTGAAAATATTAAAGAGCCATCTGTGGATGTGCTACGAGATATGTATCAAAAGAAAATATTAGAAGCTAACAACATCATCTTTGTTCATCCGCTATGGTGGGGCGGAGTGCCGGCTATTATGAAAAATTTTATCGATTGTAACTTTACTCCAAGATTTGCTTATCGATACATTAATGGAAGACCTGTGGGGTTATTAAAAGGAAGAACTGCCAGCGTTTATATAACATGTGATGGATCTATGTGGATATATAGAGTGCTTGGAGTTCCTTTTAAAATAACGTGGAGATTTATTATTTTGGGTGTGTGTGGCCTGAAGGTCAAAAAGATTTCTGTCCTTGATAAAAAATTAAAAAGAACTGAAGTCGAGTTAAATAGTTTCTTGGATAAGGTTAAGAGGGATGCAGAAAAATTGAAATAAGTTTCAATGCATTGTCAGTTACATTCCTCAGAAACATGGCGTCGTTAAAATAAAAACATGCTTAGATCATTTATATTACAGGAAAGACCGGAAGACAGGCGTAGGAATAGGCTCGTAATTTTGGGCTTTATCGCTTTTGTTTTTATTATTTCTTATATTATATATGGTAGTGTGGCGTATGGCTTGAGTAAGATTACTATGTATTATCCTGGGGACGATGGGTATACTCCCCCTGTTCGCCTCAGAACAATTGAGGTGGTATGTGCTGATAAAAATATATTCAAGACTTATGTTGCAAACAATGAATCTGACAGAGAGAAGGGGCTCAGCATATTAAAGAAAATAAATAGCGATGAATCAATGATTTTTATTTTTGATACTCCGATGAGGTATGCTTTTTGGATGAAAGATATGAAATTCCCGATAGACATCGTGTGGCTGGATGAAAATAAGAAAATTGTCGACATTAAAAGTGACGTGTCTCCTCGTACTTACCCCGAGGCTTTTGCTCCAGACTCAGAATCTTTGTATGTAATGGAGTTTAAAGCTGGAACATCAAAAAAAATAAATATCAAAATCGGTGATATCTGTAATTTTGATTTTTCCATTCTAAAATAGACCCTAAAAAATAGGACGGTAGGGGGCTTGCATTTTATTTTCTTTACATACAGAAAAAATTGTATTTTTGTTTACTTTTAGTCGAGTTATCCACTACTTTTTTCTCCAATAAGTTATAAAATGTATAACGCTCGTTCACCTGTTTGAGATAGTGAGGTTTCGTCCAAAATACCTTAAGGTGACACTGGAGCAAGATAGCATAAATTTGCATGTAGCTTTCACAGATTTCGTGAGTTTCTCGTGCTGATTAGTTGGATTCAATTATTAAAGTTAATTATTTATGATTATGGCATCATCAAAGAAGAAAGTTATCAAAAAGACAACCAACAAGGTAATAAAAAAGGCTGTTAAAAAAGAAGTTAAGAAAGAAATAAAGAAAATTATTTCTAAGCCTGAAATAAAAACTAAGGTTGAAGTTATAATACCAGAAGAAAAAGTTGAGAAAGTAGAAAAAACAGAGAAAAAAGTTTATCTAGTTAAGCGTATTGTAAAAAGAAGTGGTGAGATTGTTGCTTTTGATTTCGAAAGAATCGTTAGTGCTATTCATAAATCCATGATGTCAGTAGGGGAGGGCTCATTTGAAGAAGCTTCTCTTGTTGCTAATAAAGTTTATGCCGATCTTGTTCGAGTTTCAAAAAAATATAAAAATTTCATTCCAGATGTTGAAGGAATTCAAGATACTGTTGAAGGGGAGTTAATTTCAAGTGATTATCCAAAGTCAGCAAAAGCTTTTATTCTTTACCGCGCCGAGAGAGCAAAGCAAAGAGAGAAGAATGTTGCGGTCCCTGCACACGTCAAAGCACTCGCTGAAGAAAGTAAAAAAGCTTTTAGAAATCCACTTGGTGAATTCGTTTATTATAGAACCTACTCAAGATGGATGGATGAAGAATCTCGACGTGAGACTTGGACAGAGACTGTTAATAGATTTATGTCATTCATGAGAGAGAACATGGGAGAAAAACTTACAGAAGCAGAATACGAAGAAGTTCATCATGGAATATTTAATCAAGAGGCTATGCCCTCAATGAGACTGTTACAATTTGCTGGTCCTGCCGCAAGACGTAATCACGCATCGGTTTATAACTGTTCGTTCATTGCGCCACAATGTTATCAAGACTTTGCGGAAATAATGTTCTTGTCTATGTCAGGAGCGGGAGTTGGTTTTTCAGCTGAGAGTTATGCTGCACAATCACTTCCACAAATTCAATATCAGAAGAAGGGTAAGCTTGTTGAATATGTAATTGAGGATACCAGAGAGGGTTGGGCTGATTCATTGTCATTTGGAATGGAGAAGTGGTTCCAAGGACAAGATGTCAACTTTGACTATTCAAAGCTTCGTCCAGCAGGAGCTCGTCTAAAGACTACTGGAGGCAAAAGTTCTGGTGCTGATCCATTGGTTCAAATTCATCAATTTGTAAAGAACAAGATCCTTTCAAAGCAAGGCCAACATTTAAGTAACCTAGATGTTCATGACATTGTTTGTATGATTGGTATGGGTGTTGTTTCGGGGGGTGTAAGAAGAACAGCTCTTATCTCAGTATTTGAACCAAAGGACGAAGCTATAAGAAATTGTAAGTCAGGACAATTCTGGATGGCAGAGCCTCAAAGATCTCTTGCTAACAACTCAGCAGTATATGACCAGAAACCAACTAATGCTGAGTTTCTAGAAGGATGGATTGAATTAATAAAAAGTGGGGTAGGTGAGCCTGGAATTTTTAATAGAGGAGGACTTAAGATGTCCATGCCAGCATCTCGTGCAAAACTCTCTGAGGGGTGGTGGGATAAGTTTGGAACTAATCCATGTGGAGAAATTATTCTAAGACCAAAGCAGTTCTGTAACCTATCAGAAGTTGTGGCACGTCACGAGGATACAAAGAAAGATTTGATGCGAAAAATTAGAATCGCAACAATTATCGGAACATATCAATCAACTTTCTCTGATTTCATTTATCTATCACCTGAGTGGAAAAAGAACTGTGATGAAGAAAGACTGTTGGGAGTTTCAATTACCGGTATGTGGGACTGTCCCGCTGTCCGCGATGCTACAACTTTGCGAGAACTTCGAGAAGAAACAGTCAGAGTGAATAAAATTTATGCTAAGAGATTTGGCATTAATCCTTCAGCTGCGATTACTTGCGTTAAGCCATCAGGAAATCTTTCACAAACTGTGGACTGTTCATCTGGAATGCACGCAAGACACTCAGATTATTATATTAGACGTGTTAGAATTTCTGCAACAGACTCATTGTTTAAGATGATGAAGGATCAAGGAATACCTTATCACCCTGAAGTTGGACAAACAAATGAGAATGCAACAACTTATGTTATTGATTTTCCAGTAAAGGCTCCCGAGGATTCTAAGTTTAAGGATGATCTTTCTGCAATTGACCAATTGGAATTTTGGAAATTGGTTAAGGTAAACTACACTCATCACAATCCCTCCGTGACAATTTCAGTAGGAGAGACTGAGTGGGTTGAAGTTGCAAATTGGGTATACGAGAATTGGGATATTGTTGGTGGACTTTCATTCCTACCAAAATCCAATCACGTTTATCAATTGGCACCTTACGAGACAATCACAAAGGAGAAATACGAAGAGTTGTTGGCAAAGTATAAGGACCTGGACTTCTCAAAGATTGTTATTTACGAGAAGCTAGATGAGACAGATGTTAAGTCAGAACTTGCTTGTGCTGGAGGGAAGTGCGAGACGGAGGAAATTCCAACAGCCAGTGGGGCGGTGGTGGCGGCGTAGGGAGTATTGTTTCTTGATAGATATAAATTACACAAAAAAAGATCTGCGGGCAGCAGGTCTTTTTTGTTGTAAGTTATCCCCACTTATTTTCACCTCATACCTTACAAACCAACCCCAAAAATAGTATTATATATACATACATCCTCTATTCACACGAGCGATTTTTGTACTAATATATGAGAAAAATATTAACCAATAAAATATACAAACAAAGAGATATTTTATTGCTCGGAATATTATTCTTCTCTCTAACTTTCTCCTTCCTTTTCCCTCACACCTCCTCCGCCTCCATGCTCTCCCCAGGAGAGATAACCACCTGTGGAGAGTTAGGAATATCGGGTGAATACATCCTAATGAACAATCTAACAACAAGTGGAACCTCCACTTGTTTCTCGGTATCATCTGATAACGTCACAATCAATGGTAACGGTCACACAATCACAGGGAATGGAACAAACAATGGTTCCATTGCAATTGACGCTCGTGCAAGAGCAGGAGGACCAGAAGGAGTACTAGACGAAGGAATGAATGGATATACCAACTTGATAATTGCTAATCTAACAATCAGTAATTTCACCATCGGTGTAAACACATCAGGTAACGGCAACACCACTGGAGCAAGTATACGCTCTGGTAACGGAGGTGATGGGGGAGACGTAGCAGTATCCACATCAACCGTTGGAAGTATATACGCAATGGGAGGAGATAGTACAACTGTAGGGTATGGTGGAACAGGAGGTAATGTATATATTACAAATGACAATATCAATATATCAAACACAACCTTCGATCTACGTGGAGGAACAGGTACATCTGGAAGAAATACTGATGGAGGATTAACTCTACTCTACTCTGGCACACTATCACGAAACAACATCACCCTCTCACCACTTGCATTCCTGAAAGACAATGCAACAACATATACCAACTACCCAGGTGGTACATGGCCTGTTGCACCTTCCACCATCTCTTCTTGTGGAACGCTCGCTGCAGCTGGAACTTACATACTCTCAAACGACATCGGATCAGCAGAATCACCAATTACTTCTACATGCTTCACTATTGGAGCTGATGACGTAACCATAGACGGCGGGGGACACACCATCTATGGTTCTTCTACTGACAACTTTTTCATTGAAGTATCAACTTATGGTTCAACCACTCTTGCTTCAACTACTGTTACTGGATATTCCAAACTCATAAACTCCACAAAACTTGTTACTATAACATCCCCTCTTAACCTCGACATATCAAATCAATACATCAAAGCTGGTTCACTCGCCATCAACTATACAGGCACTATCAACTTCGCTTCTACAACTATCAGTGCACTTACTAACCTGACTGTTAATGGAACGGCTTATGGGGTACAGGTGGCGGGAGTGTTTCCGGATGGTCTTTGGTCACAAAAAACGTCTGACACAGCACGTCAGTGGCGCGCTATCACCTCCTCCGCCGACGGTATCAAACTCGCTGCGGTGGTATATCCAGGCTACATCTACACCTCCACAAACTCTGGAGTAACATGGGTACAAAGGACATTTGATGATACGCCTTATTGGAGTTCCATCACCTCTGATGCCTCCGGCACCAAGCTCGCTGCGGTGGTAAATGGTGGATACGTCTACACCTCCATAGACGGAGGAATCACATGGAGTACAAAGAATAATTCATCAGGAGGTCACAGTTGGTGGTTCATCACTTCCTCCGCCGACGGCAACAAACTCGTCGCATTTGAGGGTTATGGCAACATCTACACCTCCACAAACTCCGGTAACACCTGGGTACAAAAGACATTTACTCCATATAACTGGGCTTCAGTCGCCTCTGATGCTTCTGGTACTAAGCTTGCTATTGTGGGTAATGGTAGTAATTCTGGTTATATTTATGTCTCCACAGACTCCGGTAACACCTGGGTACAAAAGACATTTGGTACATGGCGTAATTGGTCCTCCATCACTTCCTCCGCCGACGGCACCAAGCTCGCTGCGGTGTATAATGGTGGTTACATTTATGTCTCCACAGACTCTGGAAATACATGGGTACAAAAGACATCTGACGCAACACGTGGTTGGTACTCCATTACATCTTCCACAGATGGAACCAAACTCGCCGCGGTGGCATCTGGTGGATACATATACACCTCGACAGATTCTGGAAACACTTGGGTACAAAAGACATCTGACGCAACACGTCCCTGGCAATCCATCACCTCTGACGCCTCCGGCAACAAACTTGCCGCAGTTGTGATGAATGGATATATCTACACCTCTAGCTCATTCAGTCCACAACTTAATGTGGACATTCTGTCACCATTAGCTTCTTCCACCATCTCAATCTGGTCACCTTATGTATCCTGGGGAACAGCAACACAGTGTTATTACTCTTACGACAACTTCGTCTCATCCTCTACCGCTGTTTGTGCAAACAACGGTAGTGATATACCACGTCCTGCATCTCTTGGAACAAGTACACTGTCTGTAAGGGGAATAGATGCACAGGGTACAACAATTACAAAACAATCAACATTTACATATAATCTTGGAGTAGCTATAATTGCACCTACTGGATCAATAAATACATGGTCACCAAGTGTTAATTGGAATGTTAACAATGTAGCAACCTCAACTCTCTCCTGCTATTACTCATATAACAACTTCACCTCAACCTCAACTGCAGATTGTTCTTTAGGAGGTTCTGATATTGTAGCTCCAAATGAGGGA
>CAIZVZ010000009.1 GCA_903936565.1 uncultured bacterium
TGCCTGGGGTGAGCATGGCGGCGAAGGAGGTGATGGGTAAAAGGAAGGAGAAAGTTAGAGAGAAGAATAATATTCCGAGCAATAAAATATCTCTTTTTTTGTATATTTTATTGATTAATATTTTTCTCATATACTAGTACAGAAATCGCTCGTGTGAATAGAGGATTTATGTATATATAATACTATTTTTGGGGTTGATTTGTAAGGGAAAGGTGGATGTAATCTGGGGATAACTTTTACTTTTTTATTGTGTTATTTTCTTCTTAACTTGCTCCCTACTTGTGGTTGCTTTTTTACCTGTAGTCGTCTTACTTTTTGAGACCAAATTTGCATTTAAAGTTTTTGGGGCAGAAGTTACTGAGGAGGTAGAATTTTTTTCAGGTAAGACTTTTTTCGATGATGAAGCAGATGAATTGTCACGCGATGAAGTGCCAGATGAAGAGCTTGAGGATGTACCAATACTTAGACTTAACTCTCCTGACTTACTTGAACCATCATGCAATTTGAAGAAAACCTTATTACCAAAGCGTGCGTCAACATAATCAAATAAAACCCCATTTGCCAATGCCTTGGTATTCAATGCAGTATTCAAGATACTAACAAAGTCATCCCCAACAGGTAGTGAAATTATTATTTTTCCATTATTTAATATTTGAAATTCAGCAGTTCTGACATCTACAATTTTAACGAAACCTGCAATCAAGTTTCTCTCCGCTAAATTTACTTTGACCTTCTGAATCTCTTCCATCACCTCTCCTGAGAGAGTACTTGATCCAGTATTTACATTAGCATCAACATACCTATTCAAACTTTGATCTGGCTCTCCAGTAACAGGTTGAAAAGCGCGGGCAATTGCATCAATGAAGTAACAGTTGGAAAATGAACCAGAAATAATCGATTCTTCATTCTGACAAGAAACGGCTACAGCATTTTTCTCAATGATACTAAGCTCCAACTTATTAGTATCAACTGTTTTTATTTGCACATCAGCAAATGTGTGAAATTTATTCAACAAATTTTGCTTAATTTTTTCCTTTGGATAAAAGAAAATATTCTTTCGAGGCAAGACCAGTGCGTAACTTCCACCGACATCAGATTCCACTTGGTCGATTACCTCCTGAGTATTTGCCGATTGCAAACCTTTAATTTGAATTTCTGAAATTGAAAAAACCGATAGTCGAACTATAAAAACCAATCCAATTAGAATACACAAAAACAATATCGCTATAATAATTAATTTAACGATTTTTGCTTTCTTCCGCTTCTTGTAAACAGCGGAATGTTTTAAAACATCCTTTGTATGTCTATAATTCCTTTGCATCTTCGTTTAGAACGGAGGTGTCGGTGGAATCGGCGGAATGTTCGACGTTAGTAAGTGGTGCGGTAGTCGCGTGGGTAACAACAGCTTCGGGCGCATTTATAACAGAAACGCCGCTCATGTATGGTCTTAGAATCTCTGGTACAACGATTGATCCGTCTGCCTGTTGATTATTTTCAACAATTGATATGAGAACTCGCGGAGTTGCAATGGCAGTATTGTTCAATGAGTGGGCGAAACGCAACTTTCCTTCTGTATCACGATATCTAATATTCAATCTTCTTGTTTGGAAATCATGGAAATATGATGATGAGTGAGTTTCTCCATATCTATTTTCTGACGGTATCCAAGCTTCAATGTCATATTTCTTAACTTGTCCAAGTCCAATATCACCTCCACAGTTAATAACAACGTGATGTGGTAGACCAAGCGCTTGCAAAAATTCTTCCGCGTTTTTTGTTAGCTCCTCATGGAATTTTACCGACATCTCATGTGATGCTTCACACAAAATAACTTGCTCTAGTTTAAAAAATTCATGAACTCTATAGACTCCCTTTGTTTGCTTACCATGACTTCCCGCTTCTCGTCTAAAACATGGGGAAAATGCCAACATCTTCTTTGGTAAATCTTTCAGATCAATTATTTCATCAGAATAGTATGACATTGTCGCAACTTCTCCAGTTCCTGCTAGATAATCTGTATCTTGTGTTTTATATAGATCGTCTTCTCCTTGAGGAATATATCCAGTACCAAGCAGAGTTTCTCTTCTAACAAGTGATGGGACAATCATTGGATCAAATCCACGCTTTGTAAAGAAATCCATCGCTGCTTGCCAAACAGCAAACTCAAGTCGCGCTCCAGCATTTTTCAAAAAATATCCTCTGAATCCCGCAACCTTTGTTCCTCTTTCGAAATCTGCCATGTCATTTTGAAGCATCAAGTCAATGTGACCCTTTGGTGTAAAATCAAATTTAGGAATTTCTCCCCATGTTCTAACCTCCACGTTATCTGCATCATCAAGCCCGTCTGGCACTGACATATCAGGGATATTAGGAACAGCAACCATAAGTTGTTGCCATTCTTTCATTATTTCACCAAATCTCTCCTCTTCAACCTTAATCAAATCCTTCAAATCACGCATCTCGGCGATTAGTCGATCCCTGTCGGCTTGATCGGCAGTTGGACGAGTAATATTTTCTCCAACTTTATTTTGCTCAGCCTTTTTGTTCTCAATAGATGTTAGCAAGGACCTTCTAGCGTCGTCTACTTCAATTAATTTATTAACGTCGAAGTTAATATGCTTTTTCTTAGCACCAGCGTCGATAAGATCCTTATTTTCGCGTATAAATTTAATATCTAACATCTTTTTTTCTTTTGTTTTTCTTTATGAATAATTTATAGAAATATCATATCATATTGTTATGATTTAGCCATGCAAATTAAACAAATTAAGGCAATGGACTATCCAAGATTATTAATACAAATTAGTGACCCACCAAGGACACTCTATTATATTAGCAAGGAAAATGATGGGGATTTGGTAGAAAAACCTCAAGAGACGGGGGTCGCGCCAGGCTCGACGAAAGAAAGTTCAGCCAAGACCGGCGGGCTAATTTGGCGTATAGCCAATGATAAAGCCCTCAAAATCATCTGCATAGTTGGCTCACGTTCATACACAGAATACGGACAGATGGTGTGCGAGAAATTAATCGAGGGGCTCTCTATATATAGAGATAAAATTGCCATAGTTTCAGGGCTTGCAATTGGCATAGACAGTATTGTTCACAGATTATGTTTACGTCACAAAATACCATGTATTGCAATTCCTGGGTCAGGGCTCAGTAGCGATGTCTTGTATCCAAGAAGTAATGTCCGATTGGCAGAGCAAATTTATGAAAGTGGTGGAATCTTAGTTTCCGAATTTGAGCCGGATATGCGTGCAAATGTCTGGACATTTCCTTTGCGGAATAGAATCATGGCGGGCGTCTCAGATTTAACAGTCGTCATAGAAGGAAAAAGAGATTCAGGAACGATGATCACCGCACGTTTAGCAGTTGAATACAATCGTGATGTTCTGGCAGTACCAGGTTCTATATTTAGCATTCATTCAGAAGGTCCGAGAGAATTAATCAAACAAGGTGCCATTCCAATTTCTTCCGCAGTTGATATAACAGACGCGCTTGGCATTACGGAATATACAGTCAAAGAGGTTTCGCAAACACTTTTTGATTCTTGCGGAGAAGATGAAAAGAAAATTCTAGATTATTTAGACTCACCCAAAACGACAGATGAATTATGTCAGAGAACTGGATTTAATATTTCTAAAACTTTGGTTACCGTATCCATGCTTCAAATGCGCGGGTTAGTCGAGGACAGATGTGGAAAGGTTTATTCGAAGCTTGTTCTATAAATTAACATGGGCATTTTATTCGGATTGAATATTACCTTTTCTACTAGCACACTCCTGTATCAGCCTTGATAAATTATCTTTACTAAATCTTTTAGACAAAGATCTATAATACGCAGGGTGTTGTTGCCAGTCCGACTCACTTGAGTTGAGGACTGCAGTACAAAGCTCTCCAAGCGACATCTTTGCTGTAAGGTCATCGCGAAGTAACTCTGTTTCATTAATAGTTATAATATTAAGACTCTCAAGAAACATTCTCATTAGCCTCAGCTTCTCTGTGGAGGCAATATACATGTTTGTGTTTTCAAAAAAACTTCCGAAACCCAAGGAGCCAATCATCTCAGCAAATAGCTGATCATGAGCCTTTTTCTCCTGCGCCTTAAGCTCGCTGGCACGATTTAACCTTTCAATAGTCTGATCATCTAAGCCTAGTGTAACGATATTATCGGGTGTTTCTTCATTTGCCAATTCATTCACCACTTCTTGTTTAACCTCTAGTGCATCACCAACCTCACCCTTCCTTTTGGAAGCGAAGTTATGATGAAATATACTATCGGGTGATTCTGTCATGAATTATATATTAGCAAATAACATATAAAATGACACGTATTCATAATACCTAGCCCGATAATTAGCGGCGGTAATTTTTACTTAAATTTGCGCAATCTCGATATATGTAGTATTAATTATAACTAATGGCAAAAAACCTACTGATCGTTGAGTCCCCCGCTAAAGCAAAAATCATCTCCAAATATTTGGAGGGTGAATATGATGTTGTGGCTTCAGTTGGCCACATTAGAGACCTACCAAAGAGCAACAGAACTGCAATTGATATCCCTGCAGGATTCGTCCCCCACTATGAAGTTTCCCCTGGAAAGGAGAAAGTGATAAGTGACATCAAAGCACGGGCTAAAAAAGCTGGAACTGTTCTTCTAGCGACTGACCCCGACCGTGAAGGAGAAGCAATTGCGTGGCACCTAAAAGAAGTGCTTGGATTAAAAAATCCAAAGCGTGTTGTTTATCAAGAAATTACCAAGGAAGCAATACGAGATGCGATTGCACACCCTCGAGAGATTGATGACAATATGAGAAAGGCTCAGGAAGCTAGAAGAGTATTGGACAGACTTGTTGGATATGACCTATCTGGTGTTATTTGGAAAAAAGTTAGATACGGTCTTTCTGCAGGTAGAGTTCAGTCCCCTGCGCTACGTATTCTTGTAGAACGTGAAAGAGAAATCAAAGCCTTCATACCTGAAGCCTATTATCCAGTTTCCGCTGAATTTACAAACAAAGACGGTGCTGTTTTGCAGATGGCATGTACAGAAGAGATAAAAGAAAAAGCGCGAGCCGAGGAAGTTACAGCACTTGGGGAGAAAACCACTTGGAAAGTTAAAGATATTGAAGAGACAGAATTAAAGAGAACCTCTCGCCCACCATTCACAACTTCAACTCTGCAACAAGCAGCATCATCGAGACTTGGTTTTACCCCATCAAGGACAATGGGCATAGCACAAAAGCTATATGAAGGTGGACACATCACATACATGCGTACTGACAGTACAAACCTAAGCGCCCTTGCAATACAAGAAGCAAGTGTAGTTATTAAAAAAGAATTTGGTGACAAATACGCAGAAACTAAAGCCTTCAAATCAACAAGTAAAAACGCTCAGGAAGCCCATGAGGCAATCAGACCGACTCACCTATCTCTTGCAAAGGCAGGTGGAAATGATGATGAAAAGAAATTGTATGCATTAATCAGAGCTAGAACCCTGGCTTCTCAAATGTCGGACGCAAGAATTGCAAGAACAAAAATAATTGCATGCGCTGATGGTGATGCAGACACTAACAAAAAACTCCCAAACTTTGCTGTGACTGGATCTCGCGTAATTTTTGATGGATGGCTAAAGGCAGATCCAGATGCTGTTGGTGAAGATGTTATTTTGCCAAAAACAGAGAAGGATGAGAAATTAAAACTTGAAAAATTGGTATGGGTTGAAAAATTCACAGAACCACCAAGTCGATATTCTGAAGCTGGTCTTGTTAAAGAATTGGACAAAAAAGGTATTGGCCGTCCTTCAACTTATGCAAGCATTATTAAGACTTTGGAGACAAGACAATATGTGGAGAAAGTTGGAAAATCACTGAAGCCAACTGACACTGGAGAAGTTGTCATCACATTCCTCGAAGAACACTTCCTTAAATATGTAGACTACGATTTTACGGCTGAAATGGAAAATGAGCTGGACGATATTGCAGGCGGAAAAGCGGAATATGTTCCCACAATAAAAAAGTTCTACTCCCCTCTTACAAAAATTATTGAAGAGAAACTTGATATTGAAAAAATTACAAACCTTGGTGTTGCAGATGCATCGCACGTCTGTCCAAAATGTGGGGCAAGCATGATAATCAAACTCGCAAGAACTGGAAAGTTTTTGAGTTGTTCAAAATATCCCGATTGCGACGGCGCACTTACAAATGAAGGTGTTTTAATTAAGACAGATGAACCAATAGGTACCGATCCTGAAACTGGTCTTCCAATTTTCACAAAGATTGGCAGATTTGGACCATATGTTCAACTGGGACTAAAGACTCCAGAAAACAAGAAACCAAGAATGGCATCTATTCCAAAGGAGGTTGACCCAAGTAATGTTTCTATTGAGCAAGCCTTGGTTTATCTTTCACTTCCAAGGGTTTTGGGAAAGCACCCTGAGAGCGGAAAAAATATTACAGCAAGCATCGGAAGATTTGGACCATACATTGTTCACGATGCTGATTTTAGATCTCTAAAGACTGACGATGTTTATACAATTACATTAGAGCGTGCACTTGAAATACTGGCTCTACCAAAGGTTGTTGGAAAACGTGGTGGGTTTAAGAAAAAGACAGATACTATTGACAAATAGAGATATCGTTATATACTATTGTCAGGTTTCAATGAATGGATTGGGTTAGTTTTAGACTACTTGAATTTGGAATGGCGTACACCAGTTAAAGCTCTGTTGTATGGCTTACAAATTCAAGCAACTCCAACCGAAACACACCAACTCCACAGATGAACAAGATCATGATTAATTTATTCGCCGGACTGGCCGGAGTCCTCGCCGCTCAATTGGTAAGGAACCTGCTCGGCCCTGAAGAGGAGCAGACCCCACTCATTGAGACCGGAGAAGCCTTCGTTAAGGACGTCGCTGCTGGAATCACCAGAGCGACAACCGAAGCAATCACCAGTGCCGCGAGAAAGGGAATAATTGGCTAAGGTAACTACATTATCTCCCAATCCTCAAACCAACGCCTAGTACCATCCACGTGGACTCGGCGTTGTTTTCTTTTAAATATACAAATCGCACCATTAACTTTGAGGTCACAAATTGTAACTTCAAAGAAAGTATTATTTATAGACAATTGTTGGAAGTCATAAACTGTGACCTAAGACAGACCTCTATAGTTAGCCCTCTGTTTGAAGTCGCAATTTGCGACTTCAAACAGACCCTTATAATTAGCCGTTCAAACCCTATTCATTTATCAACCACAAAACCAAACTTACCCTTCGGTTTTTCCTTTTCATAAGTTAATGCTCTGATTGATTTAAATATTTCATTAAATAAAATTTCGTTATTTAATTCCATTTCTTCAACTTTTTCTTTCAAATCCTTATAAGCATCTATCATTTCTCGCATTTTCGTAAATACTCTGATAATTTGAATGTTCACCTGAATTGCCCTGTCGCTATTTAACACACTTGAGAGCATGGCAATTCCCTGCTCTGTAAAAGTCATCGGCATCTTTCTATCTCCACCTCTGCCTACCTTATTTTTAGGTCTCGAACTTGATATCGCAATTTTCGATATCAAGTTTTCACTATTACTCTCCCCATCGTTCAAGGTCACAAATTGTGACCTTGAACATATTTCAGATTCTTCCTTTGTTAATTGAAACATAAAGTCCTCTGGAAACCTGTCTGAATTTCTTTTAACAGATTCATTTAATCTCTTTGTTTCGACTCCATACAACATCGCCAAATCTCTGTCCAACATCACCTTTTGGCCTCTTATAATATAAATATTCTCTCTTACAGTCTCAATGGTTAACGAGACATCCCTTATTTCTTTTTCTTGCATGGATACAATCCTACCTGATGGACATAATGCTTCTATAAATATTTCTTAAAGAATTTATAAAGAAAATCTTGATATCACAAACTGTGATATCAAGATTTCTGCCGTCCATTTTTATCACGCTCGACGTCGACTGTCTAAAGTGAAAAATTCTTAATCGAATACAAATCCTCATCATCCTCATTCCTATCGGCTGGTGAAGAATCATCTATTGGTGCACCACTCTCGCTTACACCAAGATCGTCATCACTCTTAATTAGGTCTTCAATCATTTGCTCTTTTTGTTCTACTTGATTAGCAACATCACTATTCTCCGCAACCTCCTTAGCTATTTGATTTTGCGCAAACTCAGAATTTGGTGCAGTTACTAAGTTCTCAACCGTCCAAACTTTTTTAATCGCAGCCTCATCTCCGCCATGCCCTACATTATCACCACCAGCAGCACTAACGCTCTCTGCCTTTGCTAATTCACTTTTAATTTTTTCCGAAAATCCCTTCATCTTTTCTTGACCTTCCAAGATTTGCAATAAGTGATGCAAGTCATCGTTATTGAAGAAGTCGATTACAATTTTTCCTCCAACCTCCCTTCTCTCAATCATAACCCTTGTTCCAAGTGCTTCATTTAATTTACCTTCAATTTCTGTCATTTCAGAATCCTTCTCAAGTGTTTCTTTCTTTCTCGCACGCTCGACAGCAACATTTCTTGCAATTCTCTCCGCTTCTCTAACTGTAATTTTTTTAATTAGAATTTCTTTAAACAAAACCTCTTGCTCCTCCGGCTTATCTGCCAACATCAGAAGTGGACGAGTATGTCCTTCACTGATTCTCTTTTCTGAAAGCGCTTTCAACATATGCTCAGGCAATGCCAAAAGTCTAATAGTGTTTGTAACATACTCACGACTCTTTCCCATTTTCTCCGCAATTTGCACGTGTTTCAAACCAAACTCATCTGCAAGCTGTTGAAATGCCCGAGCTCTGTCCACCGCATTCAAATCCTCTCTTTGCAAGTTCTCAATAATAGCAAGCTCAAGTTTAACTCGACTGTCATCATCGCCAGATCTGATAATTACAGGAAGCTGTGTCAATCCAGCAAGCTTTGAAGCTCGAAGACGTCTCTCTCCTGAAATAAGCTCATATTGCACGGCAAGTCCCCCATCCTCTTTAATGATTTCGTTACGAGTCACCACAATTGGCTGTAATAGCCCATACATTCTGATAGACTCAGCAAGGTCCTTTAGTGCCACAGGATCAAAATCCCTACGGGGCTGATATGGGTTTGGGACGATTTTTTCTATCTCTATCCAAAAAATAGAGTTGTTAAAATATTGTGATTGTGGTTGCATATATCAAGATTGTATCACACTTATTTTCCAAATAACCCTTGAATTTCTGTAAAACTGTTGACATCGTGTTGATATTGAATACAATGTAAGAATGCCGGAGTGGTGGAATGGTAGACACGCACGACTCAAAATCGTGTCTCGCAAGGGGTGAGGGTTCAAGTCCCTCCTCCGGCACCAAATGGAAAAGGCTAATAAGAATGGATTAGGTGGAAGCATGGCTAGGTCAGCCTCGCCCACTTTGCCTCCTAAGGCGATAGTCGTTTGCGGACCTACCTCAACTGGAAAAAGCGATTTGGCTGTTTTGCTTGCCAAAAAATTCAATGGTGAAATAGTATCCGCCGATTCTCGTCAAGTATATCGGGGCCTTAATCTTGGATCTGGAAAAATAACTAAAAAAGAGATGATGGGTGTTCCCCATTACATGTTAGATATAGAGAATCCAAAGAAAATATATACTGTTGATAAATTTAGCAAATCAGCACTGAAGTCAGCTCAAGAAATTCTAAAGAAAAATAAAATTCCAATAATCTGCGGAGGTACTGGAATGTATATTGACGCGTTGGTGGACGGCGTGATATATCCCCAAGTTTTACCTGATAAAAAATTAAGAAAAGAATTATCAACATATACTACAGAGGATCTTTATAAAAAATTAATCGCACTCGACAATAATAGAGCGGAACAATTAAAAAATGATGGCGGAGGACAATTCAATCGAATGCGCTTGATTCGATCTATCGAAATTGCTGAAAAATTAGGAGCCGTTCCCCCACTAGTCAAAAATCCAAATTTTGAGGCGATTTTTATTGGTCTCGATTTTGACGACAAGACAATGAAGGATCGCATCCTTCTGCGTATTAGAGCTAGAATGAAAAAGGGAATGCTAAAAGAAGCGGAGCGACTTCACTCTGAAGGCGTCAGCTTCAAAAGGATGCATGAATTTGGATTGGAGTATGGTCACATGGCAAGCGTTCTTGAGGGAAAGATAACAAAAACAGAATTTGAAGAATTACTCGCAAAAGATATTTGGCAATTTGTTAAAAGGCAAAGGACTTGGTTTAAAAAAAGACAAGAAATTGCATGGTTTAAACCGCTCCCCGCAAATTTCAAGAAAATTGAAAGCTTGGTAAAGCGCTTTCTAAATGTTAAAGTTCATAGTACTGAGGCGAAGATAAAAAATGGAAAAAACAGATCTACAATTAATTGAAGAATGCACCTACTCCACAAGCTTCCATACACAAGGCAGAGATTCATTTAATATACTAGTAAAGCGTCACGTCAATTCTGTCTATCTTTTTATATATAAATTAGTTGGGAACAAAGAGGACGCGGAAGATATAACTCAAGAAACTTTTATAAAGGTTTGGCAAAAATTATCAAAATTTGATACAGACAAAAATTTCAAAACTTGGCTGTTTAGTATCGCCAAAAATACAGCGGTAGATAAGTTGAGGAAGAAAAAGTCTATAAATTTCTCAAGCTTAGACACGGAAGACAATTCGGATTTTGAATCTAACTTGGTGGACACAGAGTTATTGCCAGATGAGATATTTACAAAGCAGGAATCAACGGAGGCACTCACAAAAGCTCTCGCTCAATTATCTGATAATCAAAAACTTATAATTCACCTGCATATTACTGAGGAACTAACTTATGAGGAAATATCGGAGATTATAGGTAAACCGATGAATACAGTTAAAAGTCAACATGGAAGGGCGATCAATAAATTGCGAGGATTGTTACAATAGCAATCAATAAACTGCCTTAAAAATTACCTGACAAACACATAACACCTATGTCGTGTCGTCAACCCCACGCTCTGCACCAAACCCTCGCCTCGCCTCGTATAGTACTAGTATGAATGAGGAATTCAAAAAAATATTAAATAAGGTAGATACTTGTGAGGTCTCCGTTCCCGCAGGACTTGCAGACAGCATAATTTTAAAAATCGACAACAATGCCAAGCAGCAAGCCAAGCTTAAAACCCTAGGCCTTGGCTTTGTCTCTGTCCTGTCGATCATAACTTCTGTTCCAATAATTTCACAAATTATCACATCGTTTACACAATCTGGATTTTATAATTATCTTTCAATAATTTTCTCAGATGGAGATGTTGCAATTGTGTATTGGAAAGAAATACTATTGACACTCGCTGAGTCACTACCTGTAATTGCAATAATCAGCCTTCTGATTGTACTAGCAATTTTTACATGGTCAGTTCTAAAGACTGCATCAATCGTAAGAAACGGATTAGCAACAGCATAGAAACTATATAACGACTGACCTGCGTCAGTCTGGCATCGTCACAACTTAACAAACACCTAAATAATAAAACATGAAAGCACACATTAAACACATAAAAGAAAAAATAGACAGATTTGGAATATTAAAAATATTAATAATTCTTATCGTCGCCTCAGTAATTTTCCAAGCTGGAATTTTTGTTGGATATCACAAGGCAGGGTTCTATCGATCAATGGGTAATAATTACTACAGACCATTTGATGACAAAGGTAGAGGTTTTGGTAATAAAGGTGGTATGATGAGAGATGCAAACATCCCCGGTGGACATGGTGCAGTTGGTAAAATCGTATCAATCAATCTACCCACAATTGTCATTGCCTCACCAGACAACGTTGAAAAAACAGTAAGCATTTCAGACGAAACCCTAATCAGACAATTTAGAGAAACTATTGGTGCAAAGGATTTAAAGGTTGGTGAATACGTCGTGGTGATTGGTGATAACAATAAAGACGGCGATGCAGATAAACAAAACGCAGAGAATGGCGTAGTAAAAGCAAAACTAATCAGACTGCTTCCCCCACCACCAAGTGAGCAAAATACACAATATCAATCGACATTCTCATCCACTCCAGCTGGAACTTCAACAAAATAATTTTCTCATTAAATAATAATCTAAATGAATACTTCAAATCTAAACAAAGCATCCAATAAAGAATCTTTCAAAGCACCACTTTGGTCTCGCACCAAAAGCAAGTCTTTGAAATTCAAACAGTACGCATTCTCTCATAAGAAAACCAGTATAGTGGGAGCGATTATATTGCTACTTGTAATCTATTGGCTTATTAAAATAATCTTCCCTGCAACAACGGTTACCACTTACGCTATAGCTGAAGTTCAAAATGGATCCATAACCACAAATGTTACAGGAAGTGGACAGGTTTCTGCATCTAATCAAATTGATTTGAAAGCCAAGGCATCGGGCGACATTCTTAAGGTTAATGTTGTTACAGGACAAGAGGTTAAGGCTGGTGACAGGATTGCGCAAATCGATAATCCAAGTGCATATCTAGATTATAGAAGTGCTCAAATTGCATATGAAAAATTTGTTCAACCTGCAGATGACTCTACAAGAATTCAAGCGGAGAATGATTTGAATAACGCAAAGCAAAACGTAGGAAAAGCATCAGATAATCTCAATAGCGCCTACGATACTGGATACAATTCAATCGCTTCAACCTATATTGATCTTACCGATACAATGAATGGTGCGAATGACATGCTATATTCTGGAAATGGTTTTTTGTCGGATCAAAACATGATTGCACTTCCATCTGAGGCAAAAAATACAAAGAATAGCCTTAGTATCAGCTTTGATAGAGCAAAGAATAAATATTTGGCAGCACTTACCGTATACAGAAGTTCTGCAAGATCCGATTCTACTGATTCGATAGACCAACTTCTAAAGACAACATATGAGGCAACAAAGGAGTTTTCAACTGTTCTGAAGGATATGAAAAACCTAGCTGATCACATTAAAACTCTTGAATCAAATCCATTGTCGAATACTTCAAGTGCGGCATCCACTAATGCATCAAATAATTTGACAAACTGGATTGGAAAAATTAATTCAGATTTATCGAGTCTTTCAAACTCCATGAATAACATTGAGGACATGAAAAACACTGTTAAAAATGGTCCTCAAACCTTGGCGCAAAAGCAAGCAACATACGACAAGGTAATTCAAGGAGCTGATAATCTTGATGTTGAAGCACAAAGAATTAATCTTCAACAAAAACTATTAACTTATCAAAATCTTTTTATCACTGCCCCATTCGATGGAGTGATTGCAAAAATAAGTGTTAAGCCATCTGACACCGTCTCATCTGGCGCTTCAATTGGAACAATTATCACAAAAAACAAAGTTGCAGATATTACAGTGAATGAAGTTGATGCTGCCAAGATTGTTGCAGGTCAAAAGGCAACCCTAACCTTCGACGCGGTGGATGGACTTGAAATTACTGGTGTTGTTCAATCAATTGATTTGGTTGGAACAGTCTCACAAGGTGTTGTGAATTATAATGTCAAAATTACTTTTGATGTTCAGGATGAAAGAGTTAAATCAGGTATGAGTGTTAGCGCCTCAATCATCACCAGCAACAAACAAGATATCATTGTCGTACCAAACAGTGCAATCAAAACTAGTGGTGGAGTTAAATACGTTGAGTTGTTTAGTAGTAGTGTAGCAACATCGTCTATCGCCGTTGCAATAGACGAAACTCCAATTCAACAACAAGTTGAAACAGGATTAACAAATGATACACAAACAGAAATTACAAGCGGCCTGCTTGTTGGAGACAGAATCGCAACAAAGACATCTAAATCAAATGCAACAGCGGCCGCTCCCAAGACTTCCTCCCCTAGCCTATTTGGCGGAGGTGGAACAAGAAGTATGGGAAGATAATCGGCGCGTACTCGTAAATTAATACCAAAATGATTGAAGTAAAAAATATTACAAAAACATACGACCCTGAAGGCAACGCCTTTCTTGCTCTTGATGGTGTCAGCTTCACCATCAAGGATGGAGAGTTCGTGGCGATTATGGGGCCATCAGGATCTGGAAAATCAACTCTGATGCACATACTTGGTGCGCTTGATACACCAACATCGGGAACATATTTTCTAGATGGAAAAGATGTATCATCACTGACCGATGATGAGCTTGCTGATATCAGAAGAGACAAGATCGGCTTCGTTTTCCAATCATTCAACCTTCTTCCAAGAAGCACTGTACTTCGCAATGTCATGCTTCCCCTCATATATTCAGGTGTTGGCGAAGAAGAGCGCGATAGACGTGCCAGAGAGGCTCTACACGCCTCAGGATTAGACGAAACGCACTTCACTCACCTATCCAATCAACTCTCAGGTGGACAAATTCAGCGTGTGGCAATTTCTCGTGCCCTTGTTAATAATCCAAGTCTAATTTTGGCCGATGAGCCAACGGGAAACTTGGACAGCAAGACTGGCGAAATTGTTTTGGGGACATTTCAAAAGTTAAATGAAGAATTGGGTAGAACGATTATTCTAATCACCCACGAGCCCGATGTCGCCGAACATGCGGACAGAATAATTGTCATTAGAGATGGAAAAATTACTGAGGATAGCAAGAATCATAAAAAGAAAGATGCTGTGCACGAATTAGCAAAAATTAATTCGTTAAAAAAATAAATACTCATGACAATATTTGATATATTACACGAAACATATTCTGCAATCTTCGCAAACAAAGTTCGCTCTGGGCTTACGATGCTTGGAATTGTGATTGGAATCAGCTCCGTCATTGCCATGCTCTCAATTGGACAAGGAGCGCAGAATTCCATTCAATCTAGCATTCAATCAATTGGTTCCAACCTGGTTCTCATCATGCCAGGTGCACAACGTGGCCCTGGAATGCAAGTGAGCGCAGGACGTGGAAGTGCAAAGACTTTGACTATGGATGATGTAGATGCAATCAAAGCAGAAGTTACAAACATGAAAGCTATCGCTCCAGAGGTTTCCGGAAGATATCAAGTCACTGCTTCTGGACAAAATACCAATACATCTGTCACAGGAACTGTTCCTGATTATCAAACCGTTAGAAATGTCTCTATCGCTGAAGGAACTTTTATAACTGAGCAGAACTTGCAGGCAGGGAGCAAGGTGGCGGTAATTGGACCAAATGTTCGAGATGACTTATATGGAGAAGGCGCGGATGTGATTGGCAAGAAGATTAGAATTAACAAAGTTGATTTTACAATCATTGGAATCACCGTTCCGAAAGGTGGAAGTGGATTTGGATCTCAAGATGATTTGATTTGGGTGCCAATTACTACTGCACAAAGAATGCTTTCAGGTGATGAATACGTAACGACAATTAGTGTTCAAGCACCTGACTCGGATTCTACAAAAGATATTCAAATACAAATCACCGATCTTTTGACAATTAAGCATAATATCAAAAACGGCGTTCTCGATTTTAGCGTTCTTAATCAAGCAGATATTGCCGCAACAGCATCAAGTATTACACAAATTTTTACAATTCTACTTGGCTCGGTTGCTGGAATTTCGCTTGTGGTTGGAGGTATCGGAATTATGAATATGATGCTTACAACCGTAACAGAGAGAACAAGAGAGATTGGACTTAGAAAAGCAATCGGTGCCAAAAAGAGAGATATTAGTTTGCAATTTTTGATTGAAGCGATGATGCTTACTTTTATTGGTGGAGCGATAGGAATAATTTTGGGGTGGCTCATATCCTTTGGAATAAATTATTCAGGGCTCATCGCCACCCAAGTGTCGTGGTTCTCTATCATTCTCTCTTTCACCGTCTCAGCTGTAATCGGAATCGTCTTTGGATATTACCCCGCAAGGCGGGCCGCGGGGTTAAATCCAATAGACGCTCTGAAATATGAGTGATTACGGCGGACGATTTTTATGCGTAAAAATTGCGTCGACGAATTGAAAAAGATTTAATATAACAAAAACAATATGAAGAAAAAACAAATAATAATAGCAATAATAGTTTTGGTAATAGTCGCAGGAATTTCATTTTATTCAGGGTACAAAGTTGGACAAAATAGTACAAGTGCAAGAGGCACAAGAAGCGGACAAGCCCTCGGTCCAAATGGCGCGGGAGGTATGATGGGCGGAGCAAATGGTATTAGAAACGGAAGACCGGGACAAGGTGGCGCAATGACGCTTGTGAGCGGTGAGGTACTAAGTAAAGACGCAACAAGTGTTACTCTTAAGTTGCGTGATGGAGGATCTAAGATAATTTTTGTAGCAACAAGTACAGCGGTACAAAAGACAGTTAGTGGAACAGTTGCAGATCTTGTAATTGGAAATCAAATTACAGCGAGCGGTCCAGCAAATGCGGATGGAAGTATTAATGCAGTAACAATTAATCAGAGACCTGCAATGCCGGTGTTGCAAGGTGCGGGGGCTGGAGCGCCAGCAGGAATGGGTGCAGGGGTGCCACAAGGGGCAAGGAAATAATTAGAAATCTTTGGTAAAATAATTAATCAAAATTAAACCACCGGGCGGGGTACGCGGTGGTTTTTTTAATTTTTTATCACCCACTAGTTAATTATTGAATGTTAAGTGCATGGAACTTTTAGGGATACAGAACGAGGTCAAGACTTAGCAGGTTACAACTTAGTTATCTCCTAATGGTCAATACTGATGTAAACACAGAAGAAGTAGCCATCTTCATAATTTCGAAATCATCCACCTAAGCGTTCACAATCTTTCTGCATTGACACGGTCACAGATTCTGAAAGTATCTTAGTGATGAGCACAACCGGTCGATGTAGAATGTTTCTAGACATAAGTTTCTAGCACCATTTAATCTTCACATAACTCAAACATAGGGCTACTAATTCTAGAAAAGCCACCCACATACGAACATGTGACAACTGAAAGAGCGGCCTAGCAACTGGAATTTCTATAACAGACCCTGTAACATTAACATTCTTTTGTATTGGAATTACTGTTATCTGTGGCGGTCTACATACAGGGTCAATAGTCAGAGAAATATTTCTTGAATCTCTAATTACTTCAAATACGCGCCTCACTACAGGTAAGACATCCTTACTACCTCCATCCATGAAAAAAGAAGGATTTAGCGTAAATCCCAGATTTAATGCAACAACCATAATAGCAATACCTATTAAGATTAAAATTGATCTTCTTTTCATAATTAAAGTATCCCACGAAAAATATTTTAGTTACAACCTAAATTTTATCTTCTAAGCAATATGGCTTGAAACAATATTTTTGTCAGTTTTAAAATAACTTAATTTGGTTATTTTTACATTTTACTGATATAATTAACAAATGATTAATGAACTAGAATTATCTTCTAACGAAAGGAAATTATTAGCCTCCCTCACCCTCCCCGGAACTCTCGCTACCCTAACCCGCCGTCTATCTACACCTAGAAGCACCGTTGAATACAACATCAGCAAATTACTCACAAAAAAAATAATAGGTTTCTCCCTCCGCAAGAAAAGAAAAATATACAATATAGTCGACCAAAAAAACATCCAAAAGACCCTCCCCCCATCCCACATCACTAAACTCGGCCCCATCACCATATACTCTGGCCACAAGGCAATCGAAACCCTCTGGCAGGAAGTCGCAAGGCAATCCAAAGGAAGCAGACTCACTGGCATTCAACCCAGCAAGTCATTCAAAGAAGCGATTAAGAAGTCATCAAAAGAAGTCGTTCAAAGCGTCAGCCAAACCATAACTGACAAAAAATTTATCGTAGATAGCATTGTTCATGGAGATCATCTTCGAAGTGTATTTAATCAATACTCTGGAAACGATACCAAATCCGTCGCCAAGGCATTCACAGGCAGACTAGAAGACATTGTCAAAGTTGACCCAAGTTTTCTTGATGAGAAGTCTGAGATGTTTATGATTGGTAATTTTTCATTTTTTATCGACTGGTTCAAGGAAGTTGCAATAAAGATTGAAAATCAAAATATTAATCACCTGTTATTGTCACTCTACCAAGCCACCAAGGCTTATGGTAAAAGGTATGAGCAAAGCAGGGATATTGAGAGGATTATCGAAGGGATAAAATAAGTTCTAAAACGGAGAGCTGCCTACCTCCCACGATCCCCCTTCACCCTCACCAGCGCCACTAGCCCAATCACAATGAATACTGTGACTGCCAGCGTCGCATACCTATACCTGTCGCTACCAATAGACACAAGGCTTGTTGCAACCAATCCCCAAACAACTGGACCCACAAAAGAAGAAGCTCTTTCTACCAAACCAAAATATGCAAATGCAAGATTATGACCTTGAGCTGGAGCTAGATACGACATTACAGATCTAGAAACTGCCCAATTTGAACCAAACCAAAATCCCATGATGGTGGTCACGATTACAAACAAAGTAAAATTAGTTATGAATCCAACAAGCGGTAGAATTAAAATCCAGCCCGATATTATAAAAACCAACGTCCTCTTGTGTCCAAATTTATCTGCAATCATTCCAGACACCAGGCCGCCAATACCAGATGTCACCAAGATTCCCAAAAGAATACATGTCTTTATCGTATCGGGCAATCCCCAAACTTGCTGCATGAAGATGGGAAAGTTATTTGATGCAGTTAGTATTGCATCATTGAATAAAAAGTATGCGAGCATAAATAATGCTACCCCAGGAAACAAAAATAGTTTTTTTGTTTCCGAGATCATATTTTTAAATTCAGGTTTAAACTTAAATATTGTCTTTTCTTTTTTAGGTTCTCTAAACCAAATAAGCATAGGCATCGCGAATATTGTAAAAGCAATAACAGCGGGTAGCAGTGCTTCCGCTCGAGCATCTCCGCCAAATATACTTAGAGATCCATTTGAAAAAGGTAAAGCCAAAACCAAACCTATAAATTGACCGAGGTAGTTCGCTCCAATTCCTAAACCAGATATTTTGCCAACCTTCTCTGGTGTAGAGACATCATTCATGAGCGGCGTGTAAAATGTGAAAGTCAGAAGATATACATATAACCCGAGAGTAAATAAAATTAAAGCGGAAATTTCATTATTATATACGGCAGACAAAGCACAGGCTCCATATAGAATTGAAGTTCCCAGTGTTGTATATCTAAGTCCCGTAATACGTCTAAAATGCTTATCAAGTAGAAATCCCGTTACTGGGACGGTTGCGAGAAGTAGAAGGGTTGCAATCGTAAATGTTAAGTTGAAATAAATATCTGGTATTCCCCTATTCACAATAATCCACTGAGCGAAGTACAAGAAAAATACTATTGAGACAATTGAATTCGCAAAATCATAAAGTATCCATAGGATTATGTTTTTCTTAGTGTTCATTGGGTTTTGACGATATTCAAGCAGTTATTTTTTCATGCTTCTGAAGTCTATATTATAGCAATAATATATAAATCACCCAAACTAGACCCGCTCTGGTTTCAGTGACCTTAAATCTTCTTCACTAGCAATACCTATGCCATACAAAACCCTGTCTTCCCTACTACTATTTGTAAAAAGTGTTATATGCGGAAAGGGCAAGACAAAATTAGTATCAAGTAGCTCGTTCAACCTTACATAAAATTTATTAGCATCATCCAGCTCTATTAATTCAATGATTGATTCCCTTTTTTCTTCTTCAAAATCAGCGGTTTTTGGATATGTTTTTGATACATAATAATATTCGTCTTTCAGCATAAAGTTCCAGGAAAATTCATTTACCAAGTTTTCTATTTTTAAAAGTATCTTCGTTTGATCACCCATACTTAATTGCGAGATATTTTCTTTAATTATTTCTCCCATTGAATTTCCAATCAACGTGATATGAAATTCATCTTTCGGTAAAAGTTTTCTACTCAAAGCTTCTCCACTCACTTTGTCTATGGCTGATCTTTCTACTTCGATATTTAGAAGTAGCGTTATCTTTTCTTTGTTAAATGTAACTGAAATCATTTTTTTATTCAAAATACTTCTCTAACGCGTTGAAGTGTCCAATTGAACTCTTCAACTCCTTATAACTTTCTTTATCAACCCATCTGTAATCGCCATGTTCATCACTCATTTTCAATTCTCCACTTACGTATTCACACTTATATCCGACAAGAAATATCGTCTGACCTGCATATTTATACCCCTCTCCTATGGTAAATGTCCAAGTACAGAATGGATCATTTATTTTTATTTGCAAACCAGTTTCTTCCAAAACCTCTCGAGCAAGTGCTGATTTTAAGTCGGTTTCATTGGTTTGAATTCTTCCCCCTGGGATATCTAATCTTCCAGTGTCAGGCTTGAACAAGACAAGAACCTTGCCGTCCTTTTCAATGAAAGCCTTTTGTCCAACAGTAAATTGCATGTTGTTCATAATAATGTTTATTTTTTAATAATTTTCTTTACTATTTTCTTAACCGGAACCTCAGTCGTCACCCAAACATCGCAATTTTTGCAGGTATATATTGCTCTATCATAAACAAGTCCATTCTTTGAATTATGACTTTTATCCTTCTTTGTAGCCTTAAGTGTTTTATCACATTTTAAGCATTTCATAAGGAGAATATTAGCATAAAACCATAATATTTATAACAGCGCCAAAAATAGCCTAACACCTTACTTACCACCCAACCTACCCTTATCATTCTTAAAATGCTTGAGGTACGCAACCACGATAAAACAGATAATAACCAGAAGGAACCATGATGTTATCTTGTGAAAACTTACCATATTCCATTCGTGAATTTGTCCAGGATACTTCCACGCCCCATAAAATGTCGCCATGTTTTCTGCTATCCAAACAAAGAATCCAATTAGCACAAAACTAATTATAATTGGCATTTTATACTCCTTTGTAGTTATCGTGTAAAAAACATTGGTCTTATAATAATAAATTATGAATATAGCTAAAAATAAAAATATTCGGAAATCATAGATAAAGTGATTTGTGAAGAAATTTAAATATATTGCCACGCAAAGCATCACACTCGCTTTATATGATGGATGATTAACAAGCCTTAGCTTCATTATTTTCCAAGCATGCGCAACATAACTTCCCACAGCCGCATACATAAATCCACTATATAATGGCACTCCCATTATTTTCAAATACCCAGCTTCTGGATATGACCAGGATCCTACTGCGGGATTTGTTTTGAATATTTCCAGGCAAAGGCCGATGATATGAAATAAGAATATCGTCTTAGCCTCATCTTTGGTTTCAAGTTTAAAAGCAACTAATCCGACCTGAACTAAGACTGCGGCAATGAATAATAAATCATATCTTGGTAGCCCCCAAATTGAGACATAATTTGAAGCAAATAATATCAAGATAAAGAGAATTGGGAAAAGTATTGCTCTTAATTCTTTTAGGGTGAAAATGAATAACTCTCTAATTAAAAATTTAAAATCAAAAACTTTTATATTTCTAATAAACCAGGCAGCTGTGATAAACATGAGTATTCCAAAGATTCCGAAAAATAAATCCGCCAAGTCAAATGCCCTGTTACTTGAAAGAACCTGTAGTGACTCATCGATAAACGCATAGGCAATGGCTATAGTTGGACCAATGGGAGCCATTCTACCAAAGACTGGTACCCTTTTCCGATTGAATGCATAATGAGCGATAAGACCCAATAATCCAAATAATACAAAGTGCCCTATCGAGTCATAGAATGGTATGGACTTTATTTCTGTTGGAATTAAATGATTATATGCGAGAAAACTCACAGTAATAAGAAATAGGACGAAGATAGTGAGCAGGTATTTGGTTTTTTTGTGCATATGATTTATTGCCTTACAAAGCCTTGCTGTAGCTGGTTTAAATTAGAACCACTATCTACAAGCTACTTGAGGATATCAGCACTCAACCTATTTATCAACTCAAAATCATCACAAAAGAAAAACCCGCCTGTCACACGGGTTAATCGGTGTTGGCGGGGTTAGGTGTTGAGTTAGATGTTAGCTTAGCAAGCACCATGCAGGCCCGCAGCAATGACTTGAGCTAACGTAACAGCAAAGCCATAGTCAGGTTTGGCCTTTTTACCCAAGTGTAACGCCGTGAATAAGGCGTTGTTAATGCGGTCCCCAGAAAAAACATTCGCAAGAATCAGCTTCCAGACCTCTGGATCCTTCTTATCTCCCGGAAAGTTTTCAGTTGGGTAACTGAGCCGAACATATTCCTTACCGTGACCCTTGTGCCCACCTGATATAATGGTGGCAGGAATATTCCAAGCCCACGCTTCGTGCGCCACACGATAACCAGCTTGGTCATCCTCCATCTCCATGTCCGTAAGAACAAGATCAATGAGAGATGCGTGGGATCTCAACGCCGCAATCGCTTCCTCGGCTGATTCAAAACGCAACACTGACACGTTAAGCAAGGTTTCAAAGACGGCAATTGTTGCCGCGTTGCGATTTTCTACATGGTCATCAACAATGGCGATAACCCTAACTTTACTCATCAATTCTGTATTATCCATGGTTCTGTTTGGTTTGGTTTGGTTTAATTTAACTACATCTTTCAAAGCACAAATATGCCCTCAAAGATGCAGTTAAATTTACAAAGAACTAGGCAGACACTATAACACAATTATGGGTAATGTAAAGAAGTTAAAACAGAAACTCTCCCTTAACATACCCATCCAACACCCCTAGATGTTGCTCACTCAACCACCTCAAATCATCTCTTGCCCATGTTGACCTCATAACAGCGGTCAGGAACAGCAAGGAGTGGAGATATATAAATTCTCTATCAACCTGCGACACTTCTCCATAGCCATTTAATAAATGTTCAAACGTTTCACTATTTGAAATGTTTTGCTTCATTATGAGCCAATACATAATTTGTCCCAGATCTGCCATATCATGTCCCTTCATAGCATTGTCAAAATCAAACACCCCACTCACTTCCCCACTATCGTCTACATTAATATTTGAAAGATGATAATCCCAGTGTAGTGGAACAAAACGAAAATCAGGGTAAGTATTGTAAAGCTCTTGTAATCTTTGAAACTTTTTTGTAAGAAAATCGAATGCCTCTTCGTTAACGATTTCTTTGATTGCTATTAGATATTTATTAATTCGTATGCCTGTCCATTCAATCCACTCCTTTTCTGAAGTTATTTCATGTTTTTCATGAGTCCAGAATTTAGGAATTTCCAAATCATGTATTCGCTTTAGTACCACCCCTATGCTGTTTAGAATCGTTAAATGCTTTTCCTTGGATACTGTCTCCCAGACCTCTGTGGCAGTGTAGCCGGGTAAGCAATCCATTATTGTATAACCACCCTCTGTTTCATTTTCTAATATATAAGTATGTGGAGATGGGATATTGTGGTCACTTACGTAATTTGATATTTTTGCACTTTTTTCAACTTTTAGTTTAACCTTTTCGGGAAAGAATTTTACAGCCAGGATTTTATCAGGGTTATTTATCTCAACTTTATAGACGTGACTTTGCAAGCCAGTTGAGAACTTTGTCGCTGATTTAATTATAGCTGTGGGGAAACACTGCTGAATTACGGTGGTGATTTTTTCTTGATGGGGCATGAGTTAAATATAGCACATTTGACGTAAGTCGACTCGCGCCACGGTAATTCCTGATTAAGTAAACGGAAAGACCCCTTCAAAAACATTTAACTAGGAAATTAGGGAGCGATACATAAAATTAGTGCCCATGACTATGCCCAGCATGCTCCAAAGCATGTCTTTCTTTCTCAATCAAAGTCGCGTCAACTTTTCTTTTGTTTTTTCTCGTCAACATCCACATGGAAACCATTGTAGTAATCGGAACCGCCAGCACAAGTCCGATACTTCCTATCATTGTACGGACAATCTCTGTTGAAAATATCTCTCTATTCATTGTAACCCACACACTATCAGTTCCACCCTGAGTAAACAGCAACAGTAGCGGTAGAGATACACCGACGTATGCAATTGCAAGCGTATTAACGAGTGCACCAATATGTTCACGTCCAATTCTGATAGCTCTTTGATATATAGTTTTTTTCTCCACGTTAGGCGCAATACGAAGTAACTCTTCAACAGAAATCGCTTGCCCAATTGCAATATCGTACAGAACACCAAGAAGACCAATCATTATTCCCCCAAGCAAGAGCCCAATAACATCGATACCTCCTCTGGAATTAAAATTAACATAGATAACTTCTTCAGTATTGAAACCTGTCAGCTTGGTAAATGACACCGCCCAATAAGCCAAAAGGCCCGTTACAGAAACTGTAAGAATCATTCCGAGTACGGCAGAAGATGTTGTTTTATTAAAACCGTGCGTAATGTATGATCCGACAATTATTATTAGAGATGACACTCCAATTGTAACCAACAGTGGTGAAAATCCATGCAATATTCCCGGCAGAAGAACGTAAACAATTAACAATAAACTACCAACCAAACTTATAATACCTCTAATACCTTGTATTCCTCCAAAGATCAGTACAGCAAGCAAAAACATACCAATAAGAATCATTAACTGAGGAATTCTATATGGCTCTTCTACGGAATAATAATTTGTTCCATCGAATGAACCTGTTGTGTGTTTTAAATAAAAAACTTCATTCTTTTTTAAATCTATATAATCATTCTCTAGAGTTATCTCTTTACCCCTTTCGTCACCCTCAAGAATCCTTACCTTTATTGTCTGATTATTATGCTCTGTGTCCGTACCAGGAATATTCTTGATTTCTGACTTCACAACCTCTAACACTTTGGCTTTGCTGATGGTCTGCACATCGACAACAGCCTCAATATCTTGCTGTGCATAAACAGAACTAAAGAGAGAGAAAAATACAATAAGGAACAATAGACTTGCAAGAAGATTTTTTTTCATTTTCAATATTTTAACTTTTATTACATGTTTTGCACACTCCAAAAAAATCCAGTGAATGTTCTAATGTCTCCTTAAATTTAGGGTATTGGAGTTTATTATAATAATGAATTAATTTTTAAATAGGTGTATCACCTACCTTTTACCTGATCCAAATCAATTAAGGCTTGCTTGATCAGCTCAGGACTTAGACTATTTATGAGAACTTCCTTCAATTCATTGAATCCTGACATGTGCTTGTGTATTGGTATTCTCTGTCTTTTGGTTTCAATATAAAACTGTAGAGCTGCCTTTGAGAATGTGACCTTGATTACATCTTTCCACAGCACCGACTTTGGCTTACCTAATGCGCCTTGATATATAATTTTCGAGCTATCAAAAATAGCTCGGGCATTTCTCTCATAAAGGATGAGCCAAATTGATACGCTATAAAAAAACAAAGAAGCAATTATAGCAACGACAATATCGTACAATTCAGGGTTCTGTATACCTGGAATACCGTAAATAGAAGAGAAAGTTAACAGAAGAACAATAGCTGTGGTGAACCAAAAAAACAACCACGCAATAAACTTGTAACCTTTTGCAGGTCTCATAACCTTCATGCCTTGAGAATTAATTTTTGCAGATGTCGGCTTACTTAACCAGCGCATTGCAAAAGCAACCGCAAGCGTAATTAGAATATTTGATCCTATTAACATAGAGGATATTATACATTATTGAAAATAAGTAATAAAGTACGTTTCTAACTCTATTATGAATTTGCGGGGTAGCTCATTCTAGAATCTTTTGGTTCATCGCCCTGTAAATATCTGTTTAATAATTAAATTATCTCGATGCAACAAGAGTCATTATTAGACAGGGCGTACATCATATAAAACAACAAAAACTATCCTTCCCTACAATATTCAATTAATTCCGCGTGATTTATTCCATTTGAAATAATACATCCCTTAATAGGTTTAAGGTAAGTGATTTCTCCTCCATTCATAGAAGTTATTTTTCCACCAGCACCTTCAACTATCGTATGGATAGCTGCGATGTCATGAAGATTTACGCCAGGCTCAATAAAACCAGAAAACTTTCCCCTTGCCAACAAACAGGCTTTTATGACTGCCCCACTAAAACATGCAAGTTTGATTTTATCATCAACAAGCTTTTTACAATAAGAACTTCTTAATAAATTTCGAACACCCCCCGTAACAGCAACCACTCCTTCAAATATAGTTAATGATGACACAAAAATTATTTTCCCGTTACACTCACTTGGCTGCCCTTCTTGACCGATGTACATTTTATCCAAGAAAGCATCGTATACCACTCCTAGTACAGGGTGTCCATCAACAACAAGAGCGAGGGAAAAGAATGCAGTTGGAGTTCCCCATATGTATCCAGCCGTTCCATCTATTGGGTCACAAATCCATTTTCTTCCCATGCCATATTCCGAGGTACTTTCTTCTTCGCCAACAATTCCATCATCAGGAAAAGCTTCGGACAGTCTCTCAATTACAAGCGAATTTACTTTCTTATCCGCAATAGTAACGGGTGATTTATCTTCCTTAATTTCAACTTGCTGGTCAATGTCAAAATATTCAACTATTATTTTACCAGCTTCTCGAGCTATCGATACAGCAATTTCCTTTTCTTTATTGTAGTTTGTAGGCATATATATTGTTGGCGGGGCCGCAGCCAAGCTGTCGGCACCATATTGAAACATAAGTGATTATTTCTGCTCGGCCGCAACTACGTTGCGGCACCCTGCCAAAATATAATCGCTCACTTTGTTCGCTCGTTATTTTGGCGGGGCGACCAGAGCTAGAACCTTTTGGTTCATTGCCCTGTAACGTCCGTTTTGATAACTAGATTGTATCATATTGACGGGACAAGAGCACCTCAAAAAGTGACAAAAGTGACATATATTACAACCTTACAAGATATATGATGTTTAAACTTAATTTAGACAGATTTGTTTTTTATTAAATTCTGACTTAAGGAATTCAAGCCCATTATTTTTACCCTCCTGAGTCCTAGCATACACATCATAGTGAACCTTATCACTGAAGACACAATCTTCTGACAGCTTCCATTTTTCTATAACAGAATTAATCCAGTCTTGAGGTTTTATTTCATGACTGTTTTTATCACTAAAGGTGTCTGATAGATATTCATATGATGCACAGGTGAGTATTAATGTTTTCTTTTTATCATCACTCGAGGTAATACATATCTTAGTCCAATATGTATCTCTATGGAATTCTTGTTTAAGATTTTCTAATAATATTTTCATTGCTTTATTATACTATTAATCTACTAAACTTTTCTTTGAGTTTTTGAACTTTTTCTTCCATCTGCGGTGTTGCAATCTTCTTTGGGTATATACTAATACCTTTACCTTCAATAGTCAAAAAACCGTCATCTGATGATCCCCAGAAATTATTTTTAATGATTGGTAAAAAATTCTCTGCCATTTCTCTCATGCTGTAGGTAATAGCACCAAGTACTACATCATTAATTTGATGTATGTGGCTGTGTTCATTATTTACTTGGATAATTGGATAGACGATATTTTTTAATTCCCTTTCACCTCCACTTGGGTAAAGAGAAAGGCTGTGTTTTGTTAATTCTGTTCTGTGTTGCTCATTAAATGAGTCCGCTAAAATCATGCCAAAATCATTTGTATCTAATAGTAATTTATCAAACTTACCCAAACATGCATTAAGTGCATACTTCTGAGTTCTTAAATGTTTTTCAGGGTCAATTTTGGATTTAATTTTTAATCTCTCAATTATAGTATTGTTATGATAAAAATCCTGTGGCGATAAACATATTATTATTTTACATTTGGATCTACCGACCATCTCTAAAATAAGACTTTTAATTCTAGAATGGATATCCAGATCTAAAACCCCCTCACCATTCCATTTGACATTGGGCCACTTTATCGGCCTATCCTCTTTTATATTAAAGCCTTTTTTGAGAGATATAATCTTTTTAGACAGAGATTTAAGTTCCAATTCGTCCACGACCATACCTCCATATACAAAAAAGTCAAACTTATCATTCCTGGTGATATTCGTCTCATCCGTAATAAAAAACTTCATTTTGAATTATTTATTTTAGAGAGAGTAATTAAAATAGGAACTTGTTCCATAATCATAAAATGAAATGGAACCACCATTTACAGTCCCACTAAAATTTTTACCTTCGTCATAATCATATCCACTAAATGTATCCCCACTTACTTTTAAAGATACGTGTTTACTGTTACCATAATGATAAACAGAACTAATACTCCCCGACACAAAACATTTTTGAGTGTAATCATAGATTGAAACAGAATGATTGTCGACAGAACCACTGAATGGATAATATTTAGAAGTTGAGTAGTCATACAACGATGAGCTTGTTTTGCCAGAAATTGCCCTTCCTACAATATATGCAACTGACCTTCGGGTGTGGTGTTTCATTTAATATTATTTAATTTTGCTCACAATTTTGATAACCTTAGACAGAGAATCAACCTTTAATGATTTCTCCGCTCCACCCAGCGACTTTATATTCCCATGCAATTTATTCAATATAGGATATTCCTTCTTTAAATTTTCCATTAATGAATCACTCCTCTCCTTTCTAAATCTCCCTTCCTTTGTCCTTTTGTGTTGTTCTAATGACATATTATTATTAATTTATTCTACTAATGCTGGTTTAAGCGTCACCCAGCTCCATAAGGGGGTCAGACCAATCAGTATGGCTCTCTTATATACTACTAGTATAGCACGAAATCAAGTATTTTTCCATCGTGTCAAACCGCTATAAACAAGGGTGCTTCCTCGTATATCTATTGACATTATAACAATTGACCTTTATTACACAAATCGTTAATAAAATAAATACAAAAATCTTCTTCCACTACAACATCTACATAAATCCTCCCTCAAATCGCCAAATTCGACCCATTGATTTCCCCACTAATATGTATTCCAGTATATTTTAATATTTAACTAAAATTTCGATAATAATGTAATCGCATAATTATTCTATTTATTTTTTATGTCTTTAAAAAAGTCTTTTCAAATTTATCCACTTTTTATGATTTTTCTTTTTAAAAGTAATAAAATTATGTGTATAAATCAATGAATGTGTGGAACTTGGTTTAAGAAATTATAAATTAATAAAAATAACATATGGAAAAACTTACATGGTACACAGAAAAAAGAATAGTTAATAGCTTACTCCCCTATTCATCGAATCCTCGCAGAATGAGTGCGTCGCAAACAAACAGCCTTAAGAAAAGCCTTGAGAGGTTTAATCTAGTGGAAATTCCTGCGATAGACAAAGATAATAAGATCGTTTCCGGTCATCAGCGCGTTCGGGTTTTACAGTTACTAGGTAGAGGTGATGAAGAAATAGATGTTAGAGTTCCAAATCGAAAATTGACTGAGGATGAGTATAATCGCTACTTAATTTCTGCCAATGCAATAAGCGGAGATTGGGATTACGAACTTCTGAGAGATTTTGAAATAGACATGTTAAATGACATTGGTTTTAACTCTAATGATTTAGCAAACATTTGGGATGACATTGTTAAAGTAAACAAGGACGATGATTTTGACGAAGAGGCGGAGTTAGCTAAAATTAAGATTCCTGTAACAAAAAATGGGGACATCGTTTTACTTGGCAATAATCGTCTAATCTGTGGAGACTCAACGGATCAAAATGTTGTAAATAAATTATGCGGAGAAGCCAGAGTGGATATGATTCTTTCGGATCCAATTTACAATCTAAACATCGATTATAACAAAGGATTAGGCGGTCACCAGAACTTTGGTGGTGATGTGGAAGACAACAGATCAGAACAAGAGTACATAGATTTCCTAAGAAAAAGTATGATGTGTGCACTAAGTGTCGCCAAGAAGGACTGTCACGTTTTCTATTGGAATACAGAGCAACAGATTTGGATTATTCAAACTCTTTATCGAGAATTAGGTATTAGCAATAAGCGCGTGTGTATTTGGATTAAGAATGGACACAATTTGACACCTCATGTCAGCTTTAATAAGTGTTACGAGCCGTGCATTTATGGATCCGTAGGACAACCTTATCTATCCAAGAAGGAACAAGGTCTCAATGAAATAATGAATAGAAATATGACCTCAGGTAACAATTTACTGGAGGAGATTGATAGAGAAATGAATATTTGGCCAATCAAACGCCTTCCTGCTAAAGATTACGAGCATGCAACATCAAAGCCACCTGAGCTAAGTGAAAAAGCCATAAGGCGCTGCACAAAACCTGGGGATATAATTTTGGACTCATTCGGTGGTTCAGGTAGTACCCTGATTGCAGGAGAGCAGTTAAAGCGACGAGTCTACATGGTCGAAAAGGAGCCGGTGTTTTGTGATCTAATCATAAGAAGATTTGAGAAATTAACAGGTATTAAAGCAAAAGTTATTAGAAACAATGAAAAAGCACAGGTGTGAAAATAAATTCATCCGAGAGCTTGAAAAGTTTCCTAATATTTCTGTCGCCTGTGAAAAGACAGGTCTCGCAAGACAGACTGTTTACCGGTGGATGAGAGATGATATAAATTTTAAGAGAAGAGTTGAGGAAGCGAGTGATGTTGGGATTGATTCTGTAAATGATTTAGCAGAAAGTAAATTAATATCCAACATAAATCAAGGCAATCAAAGATCCATTGAGTATTGGTTAACTAATCACAAAAGAAATTACAGACCGCAGAAGCCTACTCAGGCAAAAGAAGAACGATTTGTACCAGTTGAAAAGATCGTTTATGTTATACAAAAATAAAGAATTGAGCCGTTTATTTTATTGATTCAATAGTTTACTCACACTGAGGACTCATTACCCTAGTTGGGTATGCAACAAGTAATTTGTCTAGTGAATCAAATGATTTCAAATAATTTACATTCAGACTTTTCCATCCATCACATTTTTCTGGATAATAATATTTTGAGGATCCATATGATGAGGTGTAAAACTTTGAAACTTCAGATTGAATAGCAGGGCTATTAGTCTTTGTTTCGGTCTTCACAATAGGAGCAACAACATTTGATTTTGATGTTGTTGTTTTCTTTGCTGATGTGGTTATTCCATTGCAAGTATCGGGAGACCATAGTCCAAGTTTTGAATCTTGAGCTTTCTTAACAGCTTCTTTAAATTCAGACTGATACTTATAAGGAATATTGTAGGTGTACTCATGAGCGTATCCCTGTTCAATCATGTACTTATTATAAAATAGACCATTCTCAAGATATATGTAAGCAAGCATACGATTATACTTGTCCTTACTTCCCTGACTCGGATCTGTTTCGATTCTTACCTTTTTACCAACCAACAGCTCCTTTGCTTTATTTGAAGCTTCCTTACCAAAACATTGAACCACCTTTCTAGGATCAACCGTCTCTGGTGTATCCAATCCAATTAAACGCAAAGTTTCAATCTTCCCATCCATATTGATTTTAACAGTGTCCCCGTCTACTACACTTGAGACCGTATAGTATGTGTAGTCAGTAGATACGGTATTGGTTGCTACAGCATCAGATTTGGTTGTGGTTGTACTAATTACACTTGTGGTTGCAACTTGCTGAACCGGTATTTGATTTACTTCCTTAGGTGATTCTTGAGGTGCATTTCCAAATACACTTGCGATCATCATCATTACGAATCCTCCAAAACTATATAGATTTTGTTTTTTCATATTATTTATAGACTTCAAATGCTCCAGTAAAGGCTGTCACCTCTGCAACTTTCTCATTTGAATATGCGTCGATTACTTTAAAGTGACGATACCCCGTCATCTTTTCTTTTAGATAAGAAACTTTAGCTAGAAAATCTTTTTTAAATACCACTGTTTGTGTGTACCAGTATTTACTTACATAAACAACGGTTGCGGTATCTGAGAATTCATAAGATGTAACTAGTCCAGATTTTTTACCTAATGCCATTAAATCATCAAGTTCCTTTTTAGCCTTATCTTTATCCTCTTGAGAAACTACTTGATTCTGATTATGTGATGGATTATTTACTATTTCAGACGGTGGAGTGCTTATATTTGAAGACACAACAGCGTAAAGAAATAAAGCGACCACTAAAGTTATTCTAATATTTCTCGAAAGATTAGTTTTAATTTTCTTTTGAATACCGGCACTTAACGGTGGTATGGTCATACATGTAATTACAAAGTACGATATTCCAGCTAATGGTTTAGAAGTTAGTACTGTGATTCCAAGTGTGAAAGTAATAATACCGACAATCCAACCAATTGTTGAAATTGAAGTTGAGTTCTTAGTCTTAACACTTGAAGACTGATTTATATTATTCATTTTTGTAGCGAGTTTTTAATAGGCAGATAGACAAAAAGCCCTCCGCCAAGTGGGTTCCGAAGAACACCTATACCAGTTTCCCAGTATAACTCGCTACAAGCACCCTGACGAAGGGTTCTTTATCTTTGTAGCGAGGTTTTTTAAAACCATACCTTAGAATTTTTCCTAAGGGTTAGGTTATACCTGTTATTAAGTTGTCACTGTATATAATACAAAACTTCTTTGTATTAGTCTATATTGTATCGCAGATATAAGTGTTTGCTAAGGCTAAGCAATAGTCTAGACGACCATACAACACTTCCCCTACTCTGCATAGTTTTAGACAAAACCAAAGACAGGCACCCTCCGAAGAGAATGCCTGTACCAGTAAACTGGATTTGGTTTGAGTTAAAGGACTCGGCCGTTCTGGAGAAGGCGCGTGCCTTTGAGCCAGATATTGCCATGTCCATGTGTTGATCCGCTAGAACGGTGGAATTCCTGTTTGAGATATTTCTCCAGATGAGGAGCTTCGCCCAAGACAGTAACCCCACCTTCATACAGACCGGGGCAAATCGATGTCTCAGTCCACAGGTTGCCGTGGATCAACATGGATTTGAATACACACGAGCGGTAGAGGAATGCACCTTCGGCAGTGACATCACCAAGGATTTCGATTTCCAAGTCCGGATTAGCGATCGAAGTCTTGTACCCCACAAGGGATCCGTTGACCACGATCTTACCAGAAACTCCAGAAGCCGGATTTACGTTCCAGAACGGACCGCATCCTAAATGTTTGACATCGCCGTTGATAACAAGTAGCTGGCCAGTACCCCCCTCAATGGTATCAACATTACCATTGATAACTAGATTCCCGTGAGGGAGTCTACCAATGAGTTTGAAGTTACCGTTGAGGTGGAGTTCGGCTGACGGGTCGCGTTGCATGACAGATCCCAGTGCGAATGAGACTGCAACCTGAATGATACAAGCGTGAATCGGCAGTTCTTCTTTACCACCACGGTTACGAACATGGTCTTCGATGAAGTTTACAACCCCACCGTCGGCCAAGGACGCAAGTATGGTTTCGATGACCTGCTTGGCTTCGTTATACACGCCAGATTCATTGTCTTGAGATAGAGTAATCAGGGTCTCGTCCCTGGAGCGCTCCGTCCAGTGAGTGCTTCCTCCCCCAG
Organism: uncultured bacterium; assembly: GCA_903936565.1. Taxonomy (GTDB): domain Bacteria; phylum Patescibacteriota; class Minisyncoccia; order Phycocordibacterales; family CAIZLB01; genus CAIJKW01. The sequence goes on from CAIZVZ010000009.1 coordinate 33,302, forward strand.
TTTTGTGTTGCCTACAGAGACTGAATTCGTAATCTCCGTCATCGGGAGAGTACACACCTCCAGTAATCTGTTTGGCAAAACCCTGGGAGACCAGCGCTTTGATGATTTGCTGCATTGTGGACGAGCTGTAGTAGTAGCTTTGTTTCATTTTTCGTTGTTGTATGTCATTTCGACGTCTGCACACCTCTACACGTATATGTTTCGGTTGCATTTTTAAACCAAATCACAGATGTTGGCTTAAAAATGCAACCGAGGATTTAAAGGAACTTTACGAGAATAATTGTATCATAGATATTGATTTTGTCAATTATTTGTAAAATCAAGCCTTATATATAGCCACACACTAGCATGACCACACAATAAACCCCCTACCTTGCATAGCTATGCACCACCCACCAGTCTGTCATTAATATATACATGGAAGTAGAGACGAATATAGGTCTAATTGGCAGTATGACGGTCATACCAGAGACTAAAATTAAGTATGTACTGTATGCTAGAAAATCGACAGAATCTGAAGAAAGGCAAATTCTATCTATTGAATCACAGGTTAAGGAAATGCTTCAACTTGCAGAACGAGACGGTTTGGAAATCGTAGACATAAGACGAGAATCTCATTCTGCAAAAGACTCAGGACAACGCCCTGTATTTAAGGAAATATTGGAAGACATCAGAAGAGAAAGATTTAATGGAATACTTACATGGGCACCCGATAGACTAAGTAGAAATGCAGGTGACCTTGGAAGTTTGGTGGACTTAATGGATCAGAAACTACTACTTGGAATCAAGACCTTCGGACAATCCTTCGCGAACTCCCCTAACGAAAAGTTTCTATTGATGATTTTGTGTTCTCAAGCAAAACTTGAGAATGATAATAAAAGTATAAATGTTAAACGAGGACTTAGAACAAGATGTGAAATGGGACTAAGGCCTGGGCAACCTCCTGTTGGATATCTAAATGAAAGACACATGGACAGAAAGTGCCAAGCAATAATAGATCCTGAACGTGGACCGATTATCAAGAAAATGTTTGAGAAAGTTGCTTATGAGAAATGGAGCGGCAGGAAGCTATATCACTGGTTAAAATTTGATATAAATTTTAAAAGTATTAACGGTAAAAAAGGTTTATCTCTTGGGAACATCTTTTCACTATTACAAAACCCCTTCTATTATGGAGTCTTTGAATATCCATTGAAAAGTGGAAATTTCTATAATGGTAAGCACACCCCGCTTATTACAAAAGAGCTTTTTGATCAAGTTCAATCACAAGTTAAAAGTAATATTATACAAATTGAAAGCAAGGAATTTGCATTCACAAAACTAATGACCTGTGGATTGTGTGGATCTGGAATTACAGCAGATGAAAAGTTCAAGAAACAACAGAACGGCAACATCCATAGATATGTTTATTATGGATGTACAAAGGTTAGAGACCGAAAGTGCAAATGTGGATATATTGAGGAAAAAGAGCTAATTAGGCAGTTTATTGATTTGATGGATAAAGTTAATTTTAATAATGATTCAATAAAACAGAAAATTAAATCTGAAGTCGAAAGGATAAAGAAGTTCAATAATGCAATGTTGGGCATCAAAGAAAGAATAGAAGTTAAGGAAATGGATATAAAGAACTATGCAAAATATATCCTTAAAGAATGTACGGACATTGAAAAGCGGGACTTACTTGGCTGCTTAATTAGTAAGATTGAACTCAAAAATAAACAGATTTCCATTATTCTGCCTTAGTATTATTAAACTCATCTAGTTGACTAGGGTGTTCCTTTTTAAGATATCGGCGAATAACCTTATTCATATAAGAGTTTTTGAGTCTAAAGGCTCTGACTTCTGCCATAATCTCACTAAAAGGTTGTGGTGTTTTAGATTTAGTGCAATCTGGGTCATCAAAGTCGCCATTATGTTTTGGACATAGAGTTAAACTGTCATGCTGATGTTGGTGCATCTCATGAGCTTGACCAAGTTTAATGGAAACCAAAATCTTTTGGTAATCATCTTTTAGTTCTTCTAATACGCCCCTGTCCATTTCCCATAAAAATACATACTTAACTAAATATTCAGAACGTGGAATATTATTATCATGAATATACCAAACAAAAAGTATCTTTTTGTTTTTCTTGTACAGAGAAGACTCCTTTATATCTTCAATTTCAGATGTCTCTTTATAGTTAATTATATTTAGGGAAAGCGGTTCTTTGACCGTAAGCTTTCCATTTTTTAAAAATTTTAAAGGACTAGTTTTAACTTCGACGTCTAAATGTTCAATGTCTGGACCGGCTATGCTGTTCTTGCCGATTCCAAAATACCCCTCTTCGATAACATAACCAACTCCCGCTTTTGTTAAAACTCGAGATTTGTCGTCCAAGTCTGTAATTGACCCCATTATCTGACGCATAGTCTTACCCTCCAAATCCTTCTTTGCTATTTTTTCCAATTCCTCAGCGGTCTTTATCTTCTTTAAATCAAGTATTGCCATATATGCGTATTATAGGGTATAACTTGATCTTGTACAATTTTTGTGGCACAGTCTAAAAAATACTTGATCAAAATTACAGTAGGTGTTAGAATGACCCTATGAAAAAAGATGATTCTAAAAAGCTGAAGGTGGTTGAACTGTTTGCTGGTGTAGGCGGTTTTAGAGTTGGGCTTGAAGGACACAAGGGGGTTAAAAGAGCACATCATAAATACTTTGATACTATCTGGTTTAATCAATGGGAACCCTCAACTGTAAGACAACACGCCCACGAAACGTATGTAAAAAACTTTGGAGACGTCGATGAGTACACAAACGTCGATGTGGCAAAAGTTACAGATAAAGTCCCTGACCATGATTTGTTAGTCGGAGGCTTCCCTTGCCAAGATTATTCTGTTGCAAGAAATCTTTCATCATCGGCTGGTCTTGAGGGTAAAAAAGGTGTTCTTTGGTGGTCAATCTATAATATTTTACAAAATAAAGGCAAAAAGTCTCCTAACTATTTAATGCTGGAAAACGTGGACAGACTTCTTGCTTCTCCAGCAAAAAGAAGAGGACGTGATTTTGCTATTATTCTTTCCTCTCTTAATCAGCTGGGGTATGTAGTAGAATGGAGAATTGTGAATGCTGCAGAATACGGATTCCCTCAAAGAAGAAAGAGAATCTTTATACTTGGTTTTAAAAAAGGATCACCTATTGAAAAGAAATTTAGAAAAGTAAAAAATCCAGAAAATTGGATTACAAAAGAAGGTCTTACTCAAAATGCCTTTCCTGCAAAAGTAGTTGAAAATTTTAATTATTTTGAAATTGATTCAGATCCAGTAGTTGTTTCAAATGACTTTAACAAGGATAAACCTAAGCAATCACCTTTTTCAAATAGTGGAGTTATGTTTGATGGTAAGGTATGTACAGTTAAGGTTAACCAAAATTATGAAGGTATTTTTGTAACACTTGGTGATATTCTAATACCTGAAAAGGATGTACCAAATGAATATCATATTAAAAAGGAAGATGTTGAACGTTGGAAGTACCTTAAGGGTGCAAAAAGCGAGCCACGAAAGACAGCATCAGGTTTTGAATTCTTATACAAAGAAGGTTCTATGGCGTTCCCAGATTCTTTGTCTAAGGCATCTAGAACTATCATTACCGGCGAAGGAGGTGCTAGCCCATCAAGATTCAAACATATAATAAAAACTCCTAAAGGATACAGAAGACTGACGCCGCTTGAATTAGAGAGGTTGTGCATGTTTCCAGATAATCATACAGAAGGACACCCCGATATAAGAAGAGCTTTTTTTATGGGAAACGCTCTTGTGGTTGGAGTTATAGATAAACTAGGCGAATCCCTTATCAAATTGCACAGGTCTTAATCATTTCAAATTCACAAAGACTTGACATTTGTTAATGGTACTTATATTATTAATACATTATAAATTTTAATTATGGTTTTGGTGGCATTTTAGAATGTTATCGAGGCTTTCAAAATTATGTATACTTAAAACTTTTTTATATTTTATGTGCTGAAATATTTATTTCAGTTTTTTTCGTTTATTATTTAACTTCTTGGTGGTAAAAACTATCGAGATAAAAACAACAGTCATGGATACAATTAAACAATACAACAAGGAGAACACACCGAATGCTTCAAAATTAATGGAATCGCTTAGATACAGTGGCTATGACAATAATATTGCCATATGCGACCTGATTGACAACTCTCTGGATGCGAATGCTACAAACATCAGCATAGAAATTAACTTAGACTCTAAAAAGGATGCTTATATTGCAGTGTGTGACGACGGAAGTGGCATGGATGAGGAAATATTAGAACAAGCCCTACGCCTAGGTTCAATTACTCGTAGAAACATAGAGTCAGATTTAGGTCGGTTTGGAATGGGTATGGTTACAGCTTCAATATCTATAGCAAAGAGAATTGAAGTGTTCACAAAACGCAAGGACCAGGACATGCTAACAAGTGTAATGGACTTGGATGAAATGAGTACAAACAATAATTTCAACGTATACAGAGAAAAATCTACACAGGAAGAAATTTCATTCGCCCAATATCATGGTCTAAAGGAATCGGGTACAATCTTAATTCTTAGAAAGTGCGATAAATTAACAAAACCTGGGCTCATGGAATTTGTTGATTCTTTGAAAAAAGATATCGGGGAAACTTATAGGTATTTTTTAAGGTCTGGTAAAAAGATAACGATAAATAACAGAGACGTCGAAATCATAGACCCTATGTGGACCGATGGATTATTAACAGAAGATTACAAGCAAACATCTGAGGTCTACAGTGACGAAACATATGACATAAAGGTTGAAGGTTCTGATACTAAAGAATCATTTCGTGTAAAAATTTATATTTTACCTAAATTTGATCAAAGTATAATGAAAAAACTCAAGATTGGTATAAGAAATCAAGGATTCTATGTTCTTAGAAACTACAGACAAATATCAAAAGCAGATAGTTTGGGCGGACTGTGGGAAGGACACAACTCACTCAACAGAGTAAGAGCTGAGATTATTTTTTCTGGTAATCTAGATTCAGCTATGGGTGTTAATTATACAAAACATAATATTAAACCAATCCAGTCTGTTGTTGATAAGATACAAAATGACATAATGTCTCAAATTACTACTTTAAAGAAAAGATTTGAGAAGGCAACAAAAGTTGAGGAATCTAAAGATTTAAGTTTCAACGAAGCCGAAAGAATTATATCTCAAAAAAATAAACTACTGGACAAGGCTGACCCTGAAAAATCAGGAAAGCCAATGCCTTTGAATCCCGTAGTCAAGAAAAGAAATACTCATATTCAAGAAGAACCAAATAAACCTGGTAGACCAAGCTTATCTCATCTTGCGAGATTTGAGACTCACAGTTTTGGCTTAACTGGTCCGATTTTCGAAGTAGAAAAACAAGGTAAAATAACAATTATTCAATGGAATATAGATCATCCGTTTTACGAAAGATTCTTAATTCAATACAAAGATAATTCCGACTTAATTAATGCTGTTTCATTTCTTGTATACTCCCTAGGTGAATCAAAATTAAAATATAGTAACGAGGATTCTTATGAAATGTTGGAAAATATAATGAGTACCATATCTACAAACCTCCGAGTATTGTTAAGTTAACAATTCTCAAAAACAAAACCCCTGAATTAAAGGGGTTTTGTTTTTGTATTATTAAAATCTGACATAACTAATTTGAGTATCCAGATACACATCTTAGCTGTGGAAGCGGGAGTCGAACCCACATCACCTCCTCTCAAAACATCTTGATAACACGGTGCTTTGAGAGGGAGTTGTTCTACCATTAAACTATTCCACATTACACAAGAGTACGCGACTCGAGCTATGCTCTTGTTGGCGGGATCATTAAGACTCGAACTTAACGGTGATTTGCTTAGATATACGGCTTAGAATATAGGGTTTTTGGAAATACTCTGTTTAAGCTAGAAACAAGCTTGATTAATCTTATATAATCTTATATAATCTTATATATCTAATACATAAGATTATGAAAAATAATATTTACCAAAAATTTAACAAAAGGATAGCCGCTCTCCCTGAGGAGATACATACCATTATAACTAATATTGATTTATTTAAAAGTAAATGGATTTCTGGTGCAAATTTAGGAACACAGACATTAAACAAACTTAAAAAGTCTGTGCTAATAACTTCAACAGGTGCATCTACTCGTATCGAAGGTTCTGAATTGACCGATGAAGATGTTGAAAAACTAATGAGGGGTCTTTCAATGCAAAAGATGAAAGATAGAGACAAACAAGAAGTACAAGGATATTATGAAATACTTACAAATGTTTTTGAGTCATATCGAACTATTCCATTTTCAGAAAGCACTATTAAATTTTTTCATCGTGAGCTTTTAAAATATACAGAGAAAGATGAACTCCATAGAGGAAATTACAAGAGTGCAGAAAACAAAGTTGCTATGGTTAATTCTACCGGCGAGATAACTCAAATACTTTTTGACACTACCGCTGCATGGCTAACACCCAAAGAAATGCAGGAATTGGTGGAGTGGACACAAGAGGCTTTTCTTGAAAAGAAATACCACCCACTATTGATCATTGGTAACTTTATCGTTGAGTTTTTACTCATACACCCATTCACTGATGGAAACGGTAGATTGTCACGTATTATCTCAAATCTTCTACTTCTACAGCACGGATACGAATATATGCCATACATATCACAGGAAAAATTAATTGAAGATAATAAACCAGAATATTATGTTGCGTTAAGGCAAAGCCAAAAAACTTTCAGGACAGAGAAAGAAAATATTGTTCCGTGGCTTTCATTCTTTTTCAAAATAATTCTTGAACAATCAAGACAGGCAATTTCATTAATTTCAAAAGAAGAAGTCAATAAACTGCTTTCATCACAACAAGAAATTCTGTGGAATTTTATCTCAAACGCAAAGGGTGAAACTACTCCACTTGAGATTTTTACAGCAACAAATATTCCTCGCCCAACAATAAATCAAGCTCTTATCAAGCTACTTAAACTTAAATGGATTGAAAAGATTGGGCTTGGACGAGCAACAAGATATAAAGTTAAATAACCCCCTATGTTTGATAAAGGTAAATTAGAACAGTATAAATCTATCTTCCGAGGTCATGCTGATATATATCCAAGAAGATGGGAAAAGGGTGAAAAAAGTGGCTGGAGCCCAGCGTACTCTTTTGATTGGAACGAATTCAATGCCCATAGAGCTGCTGGTGGAACTATCAAGAATTTTGAAAATAAGACACTACTACCACTCACCGATCTTGCTTTAAGTAATCATCTGAGTGGTAAAGAAACGGTCGGTATCTATCCTATACTACCCGATAACACTTCGTATTTTATTGCAGCAGATTTTGATGAAGATGACTGGAAAGCAGATAGTCAAAAATTCGTTGCAGAATGCTCAAAAGTTAACCTGAAAGCTTATACTGAAATATCTAGATCTGGAAACGGAGCACATGTGTGGATATTTTTTGCTGGTGCATACCCGTGTTGGAAATCGCGAGCGATAGCCCTTGAAATTATTCGTAAAACTTTCAGCTATTCAGAATTTAGTAAAGAAATAAGTTTTGATAGACTATTTCCAAACCAAGACGCAATTACTGATGGTGGATTTGGAAACTTAATAGCTCTACCATTACAGGGTGAGCGAGTTACTCATGGAACATCTGTTTTCTGTGATAATGCTAACTTTATTCCACACCAAGATCAGTGGGAATTTTTAGGGTCTATACATAAACATAGTTTAGTGGAACTAGATTCTACGTACTGTGTGGTTATAGGGGAAGATTCGTTTATAGAAGAAATTGATACGAGTAATTCTATAGTACACATTGTCTTAGACAGCTCTATTCATATTAAAAAGAATGAACTTAATTCTAAGGTAACTGCATTTATAAAAGAAGGATTAAATATATACAATAAGGAATATATTGTTAAGAAACAACTTGGTAAGTCTATCTTTGGTACGGAAAAGTATTTTAATTTGATACAAGATCTAGGCGACATAATTACACTTCCTAGAGGTTTTTTAGAAAGGCTAATTGAATATTTAAGTAATGAAAAAATAGGATATAAAGTCAAAGAAAATTATACAGAACATGAAAAAAATAAATTCAGTAGTTCTATTACTCTTCGTTCAGAGCAAGAAAAGGTGCTAGTCGAAATTAAAGACAAGACAAATGGCATAATTATTGCTCCACCAGGAAGTGGAAAAACAATCATGGCATTACAACTTATTTCTGAACTTTGTCTCCCAGCACTGATATTAGTAAATCGTAATCAATTACTTTCACAGTGGATAGATCGGACAGAGCAATTTCTCGGAATTCCAAAAGTTCAGATTGGCGTCATTTCTGGAGTAAAGAAAAAAGTCGGTAAACAAATAACTATTGCCACACTGCAAACACTGGCGAGGTATAAAGGTATTAAAGAAATTACAGATTCATTTGGTATTATAATAATTGATGAATGCCATCATATTCCAGCAAAAACATATCGTGAGGTTATTAATTCATTTAAGAGTAAATATTGTTATGGACTAACAGCGACACATGAACGAAAATTTGGACAAGAAGCAGTTACTGAATTATGCATTGGACAAGTAATAGCTGAAATAGAAAATGATTCAGTGGCTCAAGACAGATCATTTAATGTTCAAATTATTAACTCAAGTATTGAGCTACCTTTTCGATATAAAAATGATCATTATGAAATACTTGCGAAGACAATCTCATATGACACTTCACGAAACAAACTTATCCTTGATGCACTATTACCACATTTAAATCAAAACCATAAAATACTCATCCTTACGGAGCGTAAAGAGCATATTGAGGTTTTATCACTAAATCTCCGAAGCCAAACAGAAATACTGACCATTTCAGGCGATGACTCACCCAGACAAAGAAAGCTAAAACATGCACAGATAAAATCTGGTAATTTCAAAGTACTCATTGCCACAGGGCAACTTCTTGGTGAGGGTTTTGATATGGAAGGATTCGATGCACTTGTCCTATCCTTCCCAATTGCATTTGAGGGCAAACTCAAGCAGTATATTGGCAGACTTCGCGGTACAGGCACAAAATACGTTATTGATATTAGAGACCCTCTTGTAGATTTTCTTGAAAGACAGTTTAAGAAGAGAAAGAAACTTTACGATATGTTAGAAAATAGGACAGTGTAACCACCGAAGATTAATGCCTGTTTAAAAGACTTGAAATATTAATAGGTTCGAGTCTCTGTCCCATCCGCTCTATACAGAGCTAAAAAAATGTTATTTTAACGCGACCAGAGCTATGCTCTTGTTGGCGGGCCCACGAGGACTCGAACCTCGAACTGCGGTTTTGGAGACCGTCGTTTTACCATTGAAACTATAGGCCCGTAATGTTCTTCTTATCAAAACCCAAGTTAAATAAGGACTCTTTGGTTTTGTTCCTCTATCTTAATCTATTTTAGGCAAAAAGCCAATTTTTTGGCATTTTTTAATTGGGCTTTATTTATATAGACAAAGCCATTAGGACTTCACCTTATTCCCCACCTTCCCTTACTCGCTCTTCAATACTTTAGCGGTCTTGCTACTTAGATCATACTCCACAGTCTTAAGATGTTCATTGTCCGGATTATTCCAAGCGGTCTGATATGTTATTTTATTATTACCATCAAACTTTGCTCCGCCTGCAATTGTATAGCCTTCCTTCTCCCAGTTTGGTAAGTCAAATGTCTTGTTTTCTTTGATATAATAAACAGCGACGACCACTCTGTCTGAATCACCCTTTGATACGGTAGTCTTTTCTCTTGTGAATGCGACAATATTTCCATCATCTGAAATATCCTCGATTTGTTGCATATTTAATTTTGTAGAATTTTTGACAATGATTTGATTCACCTTATTAGTCTTGAAATTATAAACAAAAAACTTTCTTGCAAATATTTGATTTAATACATAGTATCCTCCTAATCCATCTGGTCTAGCATAAAAATACAATCTGTTTTTATCTGAACTTAATTTGTGAATCACAAGATACGATCCCAAATCTCTGTATTTATAAATCTCTTTTGCAACCCCTTTTGAATCAACTATTGATAACCTTGAGGTAAACATGAGAGGGTTTGTATCTTCTGTTGTAGTTGCCGTGTCCAGCTTGGCAACCGCACTCCTACCATCTCCTAAACTTATGGAACTGTTCGTATAATCGACAGGACTTGGATGTGTTGATACATCTGGAGGCGCAGGAAGTTTTGGAAGATTCTGGGCATTGTCGCCACTAAAGGCAATTGAATTCCCATCAACGGAGAATCCACTAAATTCATTTTGTTCCTCTTCCCTTGCAATCAAAAATCTATCAAGTGCGAACGTAAATGCACTCAATGAAAGTATAGCGAATAGAATTGCCAATATTATTTGTTTATCGTTTTTCACAAAGACAATAATACCCTAGACAAAGCAATTTATCAATTTTATATATCAATTACAGCGCAGTTTACCCCTTTATTACCCCACATTTGCGAAACGAAAAGCCAATAAGTCATAGATTGTTAATAAAAGGGCATCTGCTATAATTAAGAGATTATAAGTTAATCACAAAACAAATGGCCGAAAAACAAACAAAACCCGAAACATTTGATGTGAGTGAGTTGTATGGAAGACTGGATCAGGCTCTATACGACCACAGAGAGGAGGAGGCAAAGTATGAGCGAGTCATAACGGAGGAAATGGCAAAACGCTACGAATCCGCAATTAACACCGCAATAGAGATTGGAAGAATGCACCCCCACCCTATTCCAAAAGAGGAACTCCACAAAGTTTTGGACAAAATGAAAAAGGATGGCGAAATAGACGAATCCGTTCATCGGATAATAATGGAACACGTTTACTAACACAATAATTTATGCACGAAGGAGCACCACGACCACACATGCCTTATGATGAAGAGCCATATGATGTCTCTCCTCATAAGGAAAAGTCACCGATGAATCAAGAATTCAGCTTTAGTGTTGATGTTGTTTCTGATGACTTAGACATGATAATTCCCGAATTTAATAAATATCTCGAATCATTAGGTGATGAAATCACAGAAGAGATGATTGCCTGGCAGGGACAGGCTGTTAACGTTATGCATGGCATAAGAAATAGTGACCCAAGACCAACTTCAATATCAGAGCTCATTGCTGAATTAAAAAGAAGAGAGGCGCTTGGCGAATTAACATCTCAAGCAAGAGAATTGATTGTCGGGATATTATAAAATTCAAAATTAGGTAAAAGAATTGCGCCGCGGCCCCCTTTTGGGGTCCGCGGCGCTTTTCACAATTCCCCATCGTCCTCCTTAATATGGAGGATAGGAGTAACTGCGCAACTTCCAATTGACGCAAAAGTGTGCGATGTAGCGTGCGGTTAGCAAAGCAACAACAGGCATAATGACCAGTGGGTACGACCACCAGCCCCATGGCACATTTTTCACCAACAGTGCAATGATGCCGAACTGAAGCGGTGTGGACACACAGAAAGTCCATCGGTGTCCCACGAGCTCCTCAGGCTTCCAGTGATTCAACTCACTCAACCGACTGATGGATAGCGGGTCAGTGAACTTATTACACCGCCGATGGGCCAAGATACGACCAAAAGACAGCATTTGCACCATCGTCACTGCAACTAGAATCGCTGAGGTGATCACAACAAAACAAACAAACAGGGTGGAATTCATGATGAATTGAGTTAGACCTATGTTAGACCCCTAATCCAAATCTGGCACCTGCCAGTAAGATAAAAGGTCCTCCGTCAGTAAATATACACCAGCAAGAGGTTTTGTAAACTGACCCCCTATCCAACAATTCAAGTGATCACACAATCCTAGAACTGCTTTGGATCTAATTGTAACCACCATTGATTATTGCTATAATTTAGTAGTTATTATTTAAATTAAAAATAAAAATTATGAGTGGATCACCCGAAGACCCAATAGCAGTGGCAGCCCCGGAAGCAGTATTTGACAAACAAGTATTACTTACAACAATGGATGAGGCTGTAATCGCAATGTGCGCGAAATATGGTACTAATATTCCACCCGAAATTAGACAGCTTAGTGAGGAAATCCTAGATACGATGGAGGAGGCAGCTGAAAGTTCCCAAATTAACACAAGAGGCGAATTAATAGCCGCTCTAGAATACTGCACGAGACCAGGTGGAACCTTGTCTCGAAAAGCCTACGATTTCATAATTGAACATATCTAATTAATTTACATATATCAACTAAAACAAAAGCCATCCTGCAGGATGGCTTTTGTTTATATTCACTTTGTAGCAAATATTATTTCTTTATCTCTGTAAACTCCACGTGCTTGCGAAGCTTTGGACTGTATTTCATAAGCTTAAGCTTACGCTCAACCTTCTTCTTGTTTTTACTTGTGTGGTATACCTCACCAGTTTTCTTGTTTGCTACCTTAACTAATCTAGTTTGTGACATGTTTTTAATATATATATTGGCCCGACTTAATAATGTTGGGACGAAGCCCGTGTCTTGACCTGGTGCGCAGGGTAGGATTTGAACCTACGTAGCCCGGAGGCGTCTGATTTACAGTCAGATGCAATTGACCACTCTGCCACCTGCGCGTAAAGATATCATATCAGATATCTCTATTTTTTCCAAATTTACAACCCAAGGATAGCCACAGGGTTGCAACTATTACAAATTATAGACCTGATAGTAACTTACGTTGACAGCACCCTATGTATATATTACCCTTACAATGCAATAGTTAGGAGAAAATAGACTACGAGATAATTAGACTTCGCGTAGCCAAAAACTCCCCTTCCAAACCACAACCGCCACCACAAATGAATCATAGAAAGAGAAAACAACTAGACTTTCTGGGTAAAATTGCCGACGAGATTTACAGGAATAGCCTAACCCACAGAAATATACCTAGGCTAATTGCCTTCTTCAAAGGGCATTGTCGCAACGGTACAATTCGAGAATTGCTAGTAGAATTCATTGAACAGGAAAGAGTGAGGCTTACCACACCACACGATGTCCTTTTTCAAACAGCACTCGAGAAACATGACATCGAAACGGTTTTTGACAAAGCCAAGCGGAAATTCAAAGACAACCACCCTACTCTTTGGGCAGAAACCGAAGCGCTGGAATAAGCGCGACCATCGTGCAAACCCCAAACTAATCCACCCACCAATGCAGACACCCACCTGCTCGGTGGGTGTTCGCATATTTAATGACTGTGGCCATTAAAAATATTTTTTAATTAACTTGTCACCTTTGATTCACTAACCATCATTCCAACTTTTCTACCTTTCATCATTTTCTTCACATCAAAGGTAAACTCTGCATTATTGTCTGTATTCTTTGGATCAATTCCAACACTAATCGTTCCACCCTTAAGTACTCCCTGATCGATAATCAATCCCGCCACGTTAGTTAGAATCTTTGATTGAATCAAACGCTTAAGTGGTCTTGCACCGTACTGAGGATTATATCCCTCCTTTGCAAGATATTCATAAACACTCTCTGAGATAACAAGTTTGATTTCCTTTTCAAGAAGTCTATCAATAACTTTTTGAACTTCAATCTTAACAATATTTTTAATAGCCTCAGGCGAAAGAATATCAAAGATAACAATCTCATCAACTCTGTTTAGAAATTCTGGTCTAAAATTATCTTTAAGCGCACCCATCACACGTACCTTTGCATCTTCGTAATTTGATTTATCAGATTGCTCAACTGCAAAACCGATTCTTTGCATATTATCAATATATTGCGCACCAATGTTTGATGTCATTATGATAATAGTATTTTTGAAGTTTACAATTCTTCCCTTTGAATCAGTCAGACGGCCATTATCAAGAACTTGAAGTAGGATATTAAATATCTCAGGATGAGCCTTTTCAATTTCATCAAACAAGATTACAGAATATGGACGATGTCTTACAGTGTCCGTTAGTGTCGCACTCTCATCATGTCCAACATATCCTGGAGGCGCACCAATAATTTTGGAAACTGAATGCTTCTCCATGTACTCAGACATATCAACACGGATAAGTGACTTATCATCGTCAAACATAAACTTAGCAAGTGCTTTTGTTAATTCTGTTTTTCCTACACCGGTTGGACCAAGGAAAATGAAAGAACCGATAGGCTTTTGTGGATCATTAATGCCAGCACGTGATCTTTTAATAGTGTCAGAAACTTTCTTAACCGCATTGTCTTGTCCAACTACTTGATTCTTCAATTCATCTTCAATTCTTGCAACCTTCTTTGCTTCCTCTTCAAGCATTCTTGAAACTGGAATTCCAGTCCAACGAGAAACAACTCCAGCGATATCATTCTCAGTGATTTCTTCCTTTAGAATTCTTCTAAATACCTGCAACTTCTTCAGACGCTTTGATTTACTCTCCAAATCCTTATCAAGCGCTGGGATTTTGACATACCTAATATCCGCTGCTTTTGATAAATCGGCATAAGCCTCAGCTCTTTCTGCGTCTTGTCTAAGGGACTCTAATTGCTTTTTGATTGCCTTAATATCAGCAAGAGTTTCTTTTTCATTAATCCATTTAGCCTCAGTCTCCTTTGTTCCCTCTTTTTGATTTGCAATATCAGCTTCGATTTCTTTTACACGAGCCTTTGCTGTCTTGTTAGTTTCAGCTTCTTTTAGAAGAGCCTGTCTCTCAATTTCCAAACGCATGATTTTTCTGTGAGCAACTTCAAGTTCTGGTGGCTTATTTTCCAATGCAATCTTAAGCGCAGACGCCGCCTCATCAATCAAGTCAATTGCCTTATCCGGCAAAAATCTATCTGAGATATATCTTGAAGAAAGTTTAACCGCTGAGATTATTGAATCGTCAGTGATATGGACTCCATGATACAGCTCATACTTTTCCTTAAGACCACGCAAGATTGCTATTGCATCTTCTTCTGTTGGTTCATTTATATAAATTGGCTGGAAACGTCTTTGTAGTGCTGGATCCTTTTCAATATGCTTTTGGTATTCTTTAAGTGTTGTCGCACCAATTGTGTGAAGTTCCCCACGTGAGAGCGCAGGCTTTAGCATATTTGATGCATCAAGGGAACCATCAGCTCCTCCAGCGCCGACAATTGTGTGGATTTCATCAATAAAAAGAATTATCTTTCCATCTGATTTCTCTATTTCTTTCAAAATGTTTTTTAGACGCTCTTCAAATTCTCCACGATACTTTGTACCAGCAACTAGAAGCCCCATATCTAGGGACACGAGTTCTTTGTCACGCAATGATTCTGGGACATCACCCATTGCAATTCTGTTGGCCAACCCTTCTGCAACAGCTGTCTTTCCAACTCCAGCTTCTCCGATAAGCATTGGGTTATTTTTTGTTCTACGTGATAGAATTTGAATTACTCTTGCAATCTCGGCATCTCTTCCGATGACTGGATCTAATTTATTCTCTCTTGCAAGCGAAGTTAAGTTACGAGTGAATTTAATAATCGCCTTCATCTTCTTTGGACCCAAATCTGCATTTACCCCCTTTGTTGCCTTTAGAGACTCAAGCGCTTCAATGACCATCGGCTTTTCTAGTTTGAATTTGAACAATAATTCACGCGCAGATGATGCAACGTCAAATAGTGCAAGAAGCAAGTGCTCAACTGATACAAATTCATCCTTTAGTGACGCAGATACTCTGCCTGAGGCCTCTATGACCTGAGCAAGCTCTGGTGTTAGGTACAACTGATACGATGTGGACATTGTATTAGCTGGTGCCCCGTCTACCTCAATTTCCTCCAAAAGGTTGTCTGCAAGGAGAATTGTGTCAACTTCCAACTTATCCAGGATTGCCAAAACGATGCCGTCTTCTTGAACGACAAGAGCTGTTAGGAGATGAAGCGGATTTACATGATTTTGACCACGTTCTATGGCTAATTCATGGGCTTTTTTGATCACTTCCTTGGCTTTGGTGGTAAATTTCGTTAATGGTGGCATATGGGGAGCATTATAGCACGGATTAGGGGAAAAGTCCCAAAAGAACAGGAAAACAACCCTACTTTGAGCACGAGGGAGATGCTTGATTGGAGGGGGTTGCTTTTTTGTGTAAATATGTCATTGTTTTAGGTAGATTCTCGGACGCACACCCGCTTTCTGATAATCAATTTTGAACCAATCGAACAAACTAAACACGGAGGAAATCATAAAGAATGCAAACTGAATCAAAACGGAGGAGTCTACTGTCGTGGATTCTAAACATCACAGTAACGTTACCCCTGGTTGTCTTGACCACCTACGCCTGCTTGATAGGCTTCGGCAAAATACACGGGGTTCCACCCATTATCAAAAGCATAATAGTTGCAATCGTCATCGCCCACACCGTCGCTAATGGTGTGCTGGTTGTGAAGATGGCCGCCAAGGCTCGATATGTCCCCTTTACACCTGCGGAATGCTCAAAAATCAGCAGACTGGCAGTGGCAGTAATTCTGCTAGTAATCGGATCAATGATGTTGATTTACACCCCATCATCAGACTACGGCCTTATAGCGATTACCCCTGGAGTTGGTGGGTGGGGCGTCCTGGCTACTGGCCTGTGGTACAGAAAGCCGACAAGACCCGATACCAACAACAAACAGTCCTAACAAGGCTCACATCACGCCGCGCAGACCCCAGAGGGGCGAGCGCGGCGTTTGAACTTTCTACTTTTCTTACTTTAATTACTCGATTAGATTCGATTACTACCAAATTTGACTAAATTGCATATAGAACACCGGGTAGTATAATATATACACCATGAAAAATATAAACAAATTTATTACTTTATTAGCATTATCAATATTAATCTTCCCTGTTTTCGTTTTTGCTTCGGACTTTAAAGTCGGTGAACAACCATCTTTTACTGCCGGTGAAAAATCAGCAGAGAATCTTTACATGGCAGGTAGCTCTGTTGTAAGTGCGGGAAGCGCAGAAAAGGATCTTTTGATTGCAGGTGGTACCGCACTTGTTTCAGGTACGGTCGCGGGAGACGTATTTGTTGCCGGAGGTAGCGTAACAATTTTAAATCAAGTTTCCGGAGATGCGCGCATTGGTGGTGGAAACATTATAATAAGTGGCGATATCTCAGGTGACGCCCTTATCGGCGGAGGACAAATAATTCTATCTGGTAAAAAAATTGGTGGCGATGCAATTATTGCCGGAGGATCAGTTAGAATGGAATCGGAAGTTGGTGGAAAGGTGAAAATCGGTGGAGGTGAAGTTTATATCAACGCCCCAATCAAAGGAGACGCAGATATTAGAGCAAGAAAACTAACCCTTGGACCAAAAGCAGATATTTCAGGACATTTAAATTATAAAGCGGAATCACCAGCAACCCTAGAAGCAGGTGCCATTGTTCGTGGGGAAACAAATTACACTGAAATCAAAAGTCACACGGCAGAAAAGAAAAGTGTAGCTGCTGGATTGTTCACTTTAATGTTTATTGCTAAATTCCTTTCATTGCTAGTTACGGCTCTAATCATTGGACTTGTTTTCCGCAGGTACAGCAAAGAATTAGTTAGAACAGCAACTACAAACCCATTGAAAGAAATAGGACGCGGAATCATTACTTTAATCGTGCTTCCAATCGTTTCAATTATTCTTCTTTTCACAATCATCGGACTTCCATTTGGAGTACTTGGAATACTTTCATTCATAATGCTCATAGTTTTTGCAACAATAATGACTCCGATTTTCTTGGGAGCACTAGTTCACAAATGGATTTCAAGAAAGTCAGAATATGTCATCAACTGGAAAACAATTCTTCTTGGAACAATAATCTACTGTATCCTTGGTTTAATACCATTCATTGGTTGGATTATCGTATGTATATCAATAGTCACAACTGTAGGTGCAATTATTAATCTAGAGTGGACAATCTATAAGGAGTGGAAATAAATAAATTTAATTAGATAAAATAGCTTTTTTGGATCAATAGCACTTCCTCTTCTATAAGTCCATACTCGGATTCAGGAAATACCCCTTCAATTACGATTGGGGTATTTTTTGTAAGTGATTGTGGCGGTATATTACCAGATCTCGCAAAGGGAAAATGTGTTGTCTTAATAGCCTCAATACTTTTAAAAAATTCGCTTGTTGGTGTTGAAAAATGAATTCCTAAGATATTATTTTGTAAATGATCAAGCTCACTATCCAAACTATCCTTTTGAATTTCATCTATGTGATCAATATCCAAAATTATTGGATATGGTCCTAGTATAGAAATATCTTTTAAATGCTGGAATCCAAACTTTCTCATATCAGAATTCTCTAGCCCAAATTTAAATTGCGGAGAAATCTTCCCTACCTCCATTTCAGTCATTGAAAAATCGTCACAATGCCAAACTGCGTATTCAATATTCAATCTCTTCATAATTACAGAAATTTTCTCAAGAATTTCATTTAGATCTTTAGCGTAAGGAGAAATTGATGGAAGGTGAAAAGAGCACGATAAACCTTTTGTCTTTTCCTTATATAGATCGAGAAGTTTGTCATCAAACTTTAAAATATCCTCCACGGAAAAATGTATCTCAACTCGACTTACGTATTTTTTAAGTATATCTATTATAGAAAGTTGCTCATTAATCCAATCCTTTTGTGGGACCCAGAAATAAAGACACTCTGTACTTATTCCAATTAAATTATTCATTTTTAAAGTATAACATAATTGTCACACTCGGCTTCCAGCGTTTTCTCAGCAAATCACACAACTAAGTAACCTCTATTTGGTCAGCAAAACAACCCTACTTAATTCCTTCAAGCCCTTAATCAACATCTTCCTCCTTTTATCTTCGGCTGAAATCTCGGCCTTAATGTAAAAGATATATTTACCCAGTTCTTTCTTAGATGGTCTTGATTCAATTTTTAGTAAATTAATCTTTTCTTGCTTAAACACAGAAAGAATATCATGCAATATTCCGGGTCTATCAATCTTTGGATCTATAACAAAAAGCGTAAAAGGTAAAGATGCCACATTATCATTTTTAGAAATAACAACGAACAATGTCTGATTATTTTTTACATCCTGAATATTTTCTTCAATAATAGGTAATTTATAAATACCTGCGGCGAACTTGGAGCCAATTGCTAGTGAGTCCTTTTTTCCATCTTCTTTAACTTTTTTGATTGCAAAAGAAGTGCTTGGTGTTTGAACCAGCTTAGCTTTTGGATATCTCTCTTTCAAGTATGCTCTACATTGCCCCAAAGCTTGTGGATGAGAATAGATATATTTAACTTTACTAGGCAATATCTTATTATCAATTCCAGCAATAACATGCTCGATATTTACAATTATTTCTTTATTTATTTTTAAATTATTATAATAAATACCATCTAGAGTTTCCAACACTGTCCCTTGAATTGAATTTTCGATAGGCAAAACAGCTTCTGTGATTTTATCCGAAGCTAAGGCATTTATAGTCTCATCAATACTATCAAATAGGATGCGACCCTCATTTTTATTGTACTCAAAAGAAGCCTGCTCAGAGTATGAGCCCTTTGGTCCAAGTGTCCCCATATATTTTTCTGAAATCATATACTTATTATTTGTTAGATCACCCTCTCCACGGCCTCCACAATCAACTTCCCTGCTTTAATAATTTCTGATTTGGTTGTGTATTTTCCAAGAGTTATACGAAGTGAAGATTTTGAGCACTCGTCTCCTGCGATTTCTTTTACAACATATGAATATGAATCTTCTGTAAGAGTTCTGCAGCTTGTTACAGAGGAAACACAAACTCCCAAAACATCGAGTGTCAAAACAAGAAACTCAGCGTCGACTTCGGGAATACAAATATTCAAATTATTTGGAAGTCTCTCACCTTGTGCGGTTGAACCATTTACGGTAAATCTTTTTCCTATTTTTGATGATTTTAAATTCAAAAACAACATATCACGCAACACTTCAATCCTTTTGAACTCCTTTGCTTTTTCCCTTTCAACCTTCTCTAGTGCTAATGTAAAGCCTGCAACACCTGGCAGATTTTCTGTTCCAGCACGTCTTCCGCTTTCCTGACTTCCTCCGCTTGTGATTGACTTAAATGGAACAATTCTTTTCACAAACAAAGCACCAACCCCTCTTGGACCATAAATCTTTCCACCATCGAGTGTCATTAAATCAACATGAAGGGACGGAATTCTCATTGAAAGATAGGAAACGGCCTGTGATGCATCCGTATGCAAAAAAGGCATATCAAATTCTGTTCTTCCTTGCTCCTTTTTATACTCTCTAAGTTTTTTTGCAATTGCCGGTAGCGGCATAATTGTTCCAATTTCATTATTAGCATACATTACGCTCACCAATATGGTGTTTGGTTTTAGCACCTCAGCAATTTTTGTAGGCTCTATAACTCCCTCTTCGTTTGGAGAAATTAAGGACAATTCAATCTCCCCTGTTTTTTCAAGTGAGAATAGAAGTTCTCTGATTGATGGATGTTCAATTGTTGAACTAATTACATGAGGCATTTTTCCGCCAACCTCTTGTTTGTCAGATTCATATCCTAAAATCACGCCCTTGATAGCAAGTGCGTTTGACTCGGTTCCACCAGATGTGAAGATGATCTCATCACTATGTGCTTCAAGCACAACCGCTGTCCTCTTTCTACAAGATGCCAAAAACTCACCCGATTCTACTCCCTCTCTATAAATTGAAGATGGATTTGCAACGTATTTTTTCGAAACTCGAAAGACCTCCTTTGACACGATGGGGTCAACAGGAGTAACAGAAGCGTAATCTAGGTAAATTCTTTTGGACATATTTTTTAATTTTGTCGAGTTAATAACTATACTATACAAAAAAACCAAGGTTCTGTATACTTTATTAATATGTTTTACTTAAGTCCTGACATCCTATCTATTGGCCTGATTTCACTTTCCGCCGTAGTTTTAATATTATTAATACTCATTATTAGATTGCAAGTCCGACTTAAAAGACTACTTAAAGGCAACGCAAAATCTCTTGAGGAAAGCATTGATCTTGTTATTAAACACGTAGAAGATTTAGAGGCTTTCAAAAAGGAATCTCAAGAATACCTAAAACTTGTGGAGAAACGCCTCCGAAACGGAATTCAAGGAGTTGACACACTCAGATTCAATCCATTCAAGGGAACGGGTGCAGGAGGAAACCAAAGCTTTTCAACCGCTTTCGTAAACGAACAAGGAGACGGAGTTGTATTTTCATCCCTATACTCCAGCGACAGAATGAGCGTTTTTGCAAAACCACTTCAAAAGTTCAAGTCATCATTTGAGCTAACAGAAGAAGAAGCAAAGTCAATAGCAATGGCACATGATAAGTTAATACTGCCGAAGGCATAGAAAACATTGCCAAACCCCAAAAAATATTATATATTGGGGGTTAAATGGAAATTCAAACATCAGACGCTAGACCTCCGGTTGTAGTGGTAATGGGACACATTGACCACGGTAAATCGACACTCCTAGACTACATTAGAAAAACTAACGTGGTCGATAAAGAAGTTGGTGGAATTACACAAAGAATGTCTTCATATGAAGTTGTTCACAAATCAACCGATGCTAATGGAAAAGATGCATCGAAGACTATTGTATTTATCGACACCCCAGGACATGAGTCCTTTAGCGCAATCAGAGCAAGAGGAGCAACTGCCGCTGATATTGCAATTCTAGTCGTATCAGCCGAAGACGGTGTTAAACCTCAAACGCTAGATGCACTGAAGGCAATCAAGGACGCAGGACTTTCATATATCGTCGGGATTAGTAAGATAGACAAACCAAACGCAGATATCGATAGAGTTAAACTATCGTTAGCAGAGAATGAAATCTATGTTGAAGGTTACGGAGGAAATATTCCATGGGTAGCATTCTCTGGTAAGACAGGACAAGGAGTTGATGAATTACTTGATCTAATTCTCCTAACCGCTGAAGTTGATGAAATAAGTGGAGATCCTTTTACCGATGCAGAATGTATCGTAATTGAAGCCAACAGAGACAAGGTTAGAGGAGTTTCTGCAACACTAATCGTTAAAAACGGAACACTCTACACAGGCTCGTTCATCGTTTCTGGTACCGCCCTCTCCCCTGTTAGAATCATGGAAAATTTTCTAGGAAAGCCTCTAAAAGAAGCTGGCCCTTCTACTCCAGTTCGTGTTGTCGGTTGGACTGATGAGCCTGAAGTCGGTGGAGTTTGCTTTACATTTGGAAGTAAAAAATCTGCAGAAATTTATATTGAGGACGAGATGATAAAAGTTAAGGAAAGAAGTGAAGCACTTGAGAAAGTTCGTAAGTCCGACAAGATAATTGCAACAAACAAAGCTAACGCGCTGGCGTTTGAAAATGGCGAAGAGATTATCGAGACAGTTACTATCCCAGTAATAATCAAAGCAGATACTTCAGGATCTGCTGAGGCTGTAGTTTATGAAATTAAAAACAAGATTTCAGTTCCTAATATTGAAATCAGAATTGTAGCCATGAGTATTGGCGACGTATTGGAAAATGACATCAAACTAGCATCTGGAAAAGAAGGAACCGTTGTTCTGGGATTTAATACAAAGGTTGATAATAGCGCTAAGAGTATGGCTGAAAGGAATGGTATTCACATAATGACTTTTGACATCATTTACAAAATGACAGAGTGGCTACAAGCTTTTGCTGAAGAGAATCGACCAAGAACTCAAATTGAGGAATCAAAGGGAATGATTAAAGTTCTTAAAATATTTAGCGTTAATAAAGATAAGCAAGTTCTTGGAGGAAGAGTTGAGGTTGGCTCAATTTCCTTTAATGATGAAGTGAAGATTTTAAGACGCGACATTGAAATTGGAAGAGGTCGAGTTCGTGAACTACAACACCACAAAGAGAAAACAAGCACAGTCGATGAAGGCTTAGAATTTGGTTCAATGATCGAATCAAAAGTTGAGATTACAGCTGGAGATAAATTAGAGTCAATACAGAAGGTTATTAAATAGAATATAAATGAAATCAAAAGCAATAATCAAACCTCATAGAGACGAACGAACAATACACATCATCAAGGAGTTGGCGATGGATTTTATGTCGCGTGAAGCTAACAGGACATCGTTGGTGACTGTTACTAATGTAATCCTTGGTGATAGAGCAAAGAAGGCCACAATCCTTCTCAGCGTCCTTCCTGAGGATAAGGCACCGGTTGTTGAAGAATTTGCAAATAGAAAGTGCAATGAATTCAGAAGTTATGTTAAAAGTCACTCAAAGCTGGGTATAATCCCCTTCTTTGATTTCAAAATAGATTTGGGTGAAATCAATAGACAGAACATAGACAGAATGTTAAAATAGCAAAAGTCAGTTACGGGCAGAGCAAGAAATGAGGCCCTTTGGCGTAGTGGCGAAGTGGTTAACGCGGCGATCTGCAAAATCGTTATACGCCGGTTCGATCCCGGCCTACGCCTCAAACACCCATGCTCGGGTGGTGGAATGGTAGACACGCGACACTTAAAATGTCGTAGGCGAAAGCCTGTGCGGGTTCGAGTCCCGCCCTGAGCACAGATCAGATGGTAAATAAGAATTGCAAAAGTAAGGCCAATATGAGCCTTATTTTTCGTTAAGAACTTGACACCGTCAACAAAATAGATTACAAGTAATAAGGACCGAGTACAAATTGTCGGTGCCACGAGAACAACAAGAACAGAACAATGGTAAATAAAAATAACGTTAAGGTTGCTGTGTTTGCAGCATTCACCACTATAATCCCATTCAGCGGACACGCTGAGGGTGGCGAAAAAAGCAAAAATTACAACCAAAGCGGAAATGGCGCAATGGGTAAACTCGAACAATACACCTTGTCCGTCAGGGCAACGAAGTATCACAAGACCGAACCTAATTGTGACATCGACACAAAGCATGAGCGATCATGCACAGGTGTTAGACTCCGAGAAGGAGCGCCTGGGGTCATCGGAACTGTTGCCGTTGACCCAAATGTTATACCGTTTGGTTCATTGGTTCTAATCAACACAAAAAGCGGGAGCGTGCTTCCGTACTTATGTGTTGACAAAGGAGCGTATGTAACCAAGAAAATCGCCTCGCAAAAACTTGCAAAACAAGAAAAGCGAGGGGAGGCATGGGCTACACGCCCAGTGATTGACGTATATTCCCCCAAATCAATCACGAGCGACTGGACAACAGTACTCGTGATTAAGGGCCCTTCCTTGAGGGGTCTGAATGATGCGGAGAGACTAAAGCGCCTGCAAGAGCGCATGTCTGTCAATTACTGGATGTCCATGGGGCTTGAGACGCCGGCGCAACAAAGACGCCAGCTCCTAGCCTGCAATCAGTAACTGGTAACCCCCGGGGTCGAGTGCACTGCACTCGACCCCTCTTTTTTTACACAAATAAAACACCCAAAATAGTTGTATAAAATATGTTTTTTTGATACCATTATCAGCATATCCGCCCGTAGCTCAGTTGGTAGAGCAGTCGCCTCTTAAGTGAACGGTCGTAGGTTCGAATCCTACCGGGCGGACAAGAGTTTAAAACTCTATGAAGTAAGGCACAAAGCTCTAATTCATGGGCTGTTAAATTCTTAAAATCAAGTGACCAAAAACTTGAAGAATCGTAAAACATGGGCGAGTGGCGGAATTGGTATACGCGCTAGTCTTAGGAACTAGTTCCGTAAGGATTGAGGGTTCGAGTCCCTCCTCGCCCACCAGAAAAAATACAGACGCAAGTCTGTATTTTTTTGTGGCTATAGAGAAATCGTTTAGAGGCACTTCCATGAGTAATGCTTTACACACTAAGTACTCAATGAGTCAGAGACAGCGCAACAATGTTAAGATTTTCACTCTGGAGGCATAGGAGGCTTTTCCATATCTTCAGTCACAGAATCGATATTGGTATTTATTGTCTCCTCAATTCCATTTTTCACATCA
Source organism: uncultured bacterium (assembly GCA_903936565.1). Lineage (GTDB taxonomy): Bacteria > Patescibacteriota > Minisyncoccia > Phycocordibacterales > CAIZLB01 > CAIJKW01. The sequence continues at coordinate 58,202 of CAIZVZ010000009.1, forward strand.
GAATTTTCTACAGAATTACCACCTTGATTTATTAGTCCAGTTTTAGATTTACTATTATAAACTAGATAAAACGCTCCAATTAATATTAGTACACCTAATATAATTATGATTATCGCCTTTCTTTTTGAAGTTTTTAACATATTATTTATCTTTTAGAACACAATCATTAGCAACCTTAATAAAATATCCCCTATTTAGTCTTAATTTATTTTCAAATGGCTTTGAAAACTTACGTGTATCAAAGAGGTCACTAACTATACTAGTGTGAGTATATATAGTAGCCAAAAATTGCCATGGTCCCCTATCAATTTTACAATCGCCCAAAATATCACTGAAATTTAAACGATTAAAATTAGAACCTCCGTCATATTCCTCTCTTTGACCGTAGGCGCTGATTGGCGCACCAATCAAATTCCAACCAGCCTTTAATTTAACACCACTTGTCGTCACAGACTTCTTACCAGAAACAAGTATCTCACAATCAATGTCTGATATAGTATTTTTCTTTGTTTGTATTTTTACCCAAACTCCTTTACCAGCAGGAATCTTTCCTCCTTCTTTTAGGTTACCTAAATTTTCATAATTCTTTGAGCTATTATTCCACCCCCACATCGTAGCCTGATTACATGTGCTTTCCAGAACTGTTCCATATCCATCACCATCTTCCATGTATATTGAGAATAAGTTCCAGCCTGTTCCAAATGTGACTTTTGAACCGTCTATAATAGTTAAATCAACAGAATCTTTACCATAATCATTGACATGAACATAAGAACCAAGAGAAGTTCCCACGCCTTTCCCAACACCAATATATTCATCAATTTTCTTTCCCTGACTATTATAGAATGAGAAATAAGGACTACTCCATCTTTGATCAAACGAATCTAGTTTTAATTTGTAACCATTTCCCAAGGTGGTTTCATCTCCAATCTTAAGTACAACTTTTTTACCGTTTTTATAAGTCAGAGTTTTGTTGACCTCTTCTATTTTTTTACTTTCTTTACTTGTTACCATCTTTGGCAAAGACTCGTCTATGGAGGCAATATTCACCCTCACCTTTTCATAAGCTTTTACTAATGGAGAACCGGTTGGAGAAGTTTTGCCCAAAAGCTCTAGTGATTTAATTTCCACCTTTAATTTTGAGTCTGTTCCAAATTTCTTCCCAACCTCCGGCTTGGACACAGTATTCTGAAAAGGTGCCCCAGGATATTCTTTTCCTTTTGGATCAAATAACTTAAAATTAAATTCCTCACCAGAATAACCCCAAAAAATTCCTATAATTTCAACCTTCCAACCATTATCTAATTTAATAACGTCACCCTTCTTCACTTCATGAGTACCATCGCCCGAAAAGTCAGAAGCGTAAGCCAAGAAAGGCATCAAAACTACAATTAACAATGTTAATAAGTATGGTAATTTTCTCATATTTAAATGATAACATATTTATTTTAAATAACTATCTAGGTATGCACCCGTACTGGACTTTTTACATATTTATGTTAATTTACTTAAGGCTTTGTCAGAAGAACTTAGTAAGTCTTCCCCTCTCAACCCCAATCAACACAAACCCCAGACCCAAACCGAATGAAACCAGTTATCTTAGTCTTGTTTGCAACAATCTGCTACGCAATCGCCAACTCAATTCTCGAGACGAGGTTGTCAAAGTACAACCCACTTTCATTAATGATTTGCTATTTGCCTATTGTGCTGACATGCGCAGTTCTTGCACGCGTCTTCACCAAAGTGGAGAATCCATCCTTCGATTTCCCAACAGGGAGCGCTGTCGCTGCGGTAGTTATCCTAGGAGTAGTATACTCCGTAGCTGACTACCTATACATCGGCTCATACGCAGTGGGTGGATCGTCAATTACAATCACAAGTGTCCTGACGACGATGCCAATATTTGTCTCTGTCATCAAACTGCTGTCAGATGGCAAACTCCCCAACAAATGGCAAATTGGCAGTTACGTTCTAATTTGCATCGCCCTCGCATTAATGGCAAAAGGCAGCGCTGTTACAACGACAAAATAACACGAGATGCCATTCACCGACAGTCACAATCCCAACCCTACAAGGAGCCGCCCTCTTAGTGGGGCTTCTGATTTTTAATATTTTAAAATAGACCACTAATCACGTATAATATAGATAATGTCCAAGAAACCTATTCTAAAATTATTATTCATATTCATAATTGGAATAATCACTATTTTACTTATACAGAACTCGTACTTAAGTTATAATTTTTATAACAATATTTTCAGATTATCACAAGAACAAGTTCAGGGATCCTTAATCGTGACAACGCGTCAATGTGAAAAAGTAAAGGACTGCAAACTACAACCTGGTGACATACTAATCCGTAGATATATCACGGACAGAACAAGACTTATTGATAGACTATTTCATCCATATTTTACGCATTCAGCTTTTTATCTGGGAGACGGCCTGCTTGTAGAAGCGGTTGGCACTGAGAAAAATCGTGAAGACGACATACAAATTAGCGAATTATCCAAAAGCGATTGGTTAAACCCCGATGTGTATAATTTTGTCATCATTAGACCTAAAAACTATTCTTCCAAATTAGACATTATAAAATATAATCTATTGCAAATTGCAAACGATTCCGACTACTTTTTTGGAATACCAACTCAGGGTGAAAAAAAGGCAACATGCGCGGACCTAATTTATAATCAATTGTCAGATCAATATATTATTAACGCCTCAAATACAGCAAATGTAATAACTCCAGATTATTTGTTTTTTACACTTACTAGTGATTCAAATAATTTTGAAGTAATTGGCTTTAATATACAAAAATAGTTTTTATATTAACCAACAAACCTAGAAGAAGTAACTAGAGGCAAAGTAAGCAAAGATGCCACCAAACAAAATTATTTCGGCTGCAATTACGTATATAATAAACTTTATGTTCCACTTTCTAGCATAGACACTGATAGCGTAGAAGATAGCAAAAATGATTGCCGACAAGGTAAAGGTAATACCAAGCAGGGCCGGACCTAGCTCGCAGAGCTTACCCGTACACGTATTGTAATCATATATAAAATATGGAAGTGGCAACAACAGCAAGATAGGTATTCCATATCCAAAACGGTCTTTAAGTCTACTATTTGATCGCGAAATCATAACAGGCACTGCAGACAAGACAATAGAAAAACACATCACAACAGAGAACACTGGTTGCTCTATTAATTCAAACAAATTTTCCAATCCAGTAGTAAAAATCATAGCTAAAGCTACGGCAATATTTTCGATTATCACAGCCAGCCAAATATAAAAGGGTCTTTTGTCTATTTCCATAAATTTTGATTATTTTAATTAATATTTTATTAGTATAAGTATAACAAATACCACAAACAATATCACGCTCGAACATAGTACTCCACACAAACAAAAAACACAGAGAATGACTCTGTGTTTTTTGTTTTATACGAGGCTCCTTAGAATAATCTAAAGCTTCCTAATATTCATGATGCTCCCTGTTGGTCCGCCAACACTGTTTGATATAACCGTCATTATACCAAAAACGGTGAACATTATTGCAAATCCAATAATACTCCATAATATATGATTTCTACCTGTCTCCCTTGCTTTTGGATCGCCCGCTCCTCTTACATACTTAAAAACACCCCATAAGAAAACCACCATTGCAACCGCAAATCCCAAGACAATAAGTGGATTAATTACAAATCTGTTTATAGAGCTTATAAGTGCCTGAAGTGCAGGAGGTATATTTCCCATAATTATTTTATATTATTTATTAGATAAAATTACTCAATGTGAGCAATATACCGATAATTATCTTAATTGAATTGAACCATTCGCTGATGGTACGCCAGGAGCTTGAGGAACGTTTTGATTCAAACTGAATGTACTTGTTAGAAGATTTACCAATCCCCAAACTGATACCATCACAGCAAGACCAATAATACCCCAAATGATGTATCCTCTAGCCTCTGCTCTAGCTTCAGAATCCTTTGAGGAGAAAACTAGTTTAAAGATACCCCACAAGAAAAACAGAACCGTAAGACTTATAACGTAAGGAATAAGCCTTGTCGTGAAATCACTCACTTGCGCGAGTAACGCATAAAGGCCGCTAATTCCAGGTTGTGCAGTGTTCATAATTAAATTATTTTTATTAAATGATAAGCTTATCTTTTATATAAGTAACTGAATGTCACTTATTACTATTATACATCACTATTTGAAAGTTACATACATAGTCAACAAAAAAGCTGTGGATTCTAAAAAAGTCTAGGAGATGGAAAACCGGGGACCATTGCACCTGTTACACCAAAACCAAAAAAGGATATCAACAAATTGACCAATCCCCATATCGATACCATAACAAACAATGCAACAACTCCCCATACAATATAGCCTTTAGCTTGTGCCCTTTCCTTAGAATCCCTATTAGAAAAGACTAATTTAAAAATTCCCCAAAGGAAAACCAGTACAGTCAGTATTAATATGAATGCGATAAACTTGTTAATAAAACCTATCAAAAATGGTACCAACCCCCTTGCTCCGTTCGAAGTATTTAGCATGTTAGTTAATTAGTATCAATATTTATTAATTAAGCTGAGGAATCAACAATCCTCCTGAGAAGAAGGTTGTTGTCAAAAGGTATACTAAGCTCCAAACAGAAATCATTACAGCGAGCCCGACAATTCCATAGGTAATAAAGGCGATTCCCTCTTGTCTTTTTTTAGGATCAGCCCCTGATGTTACAGTTTTAAAAACGCCCCATAAAAAAACCAGCAGTGCTAATGAAATAATAAAGGGTACAATATAGCCCCTAATTATATCTATTAAACTAGCAACAAGACTTCTGAAATCGTATACACCATTCACTTGTGCCATTAAAGAATTTTTATTTAAATCCATTTTTATAAGTTAAGCTAATAATTTATTCTACCATAGTCCAAATTTAGACTCCATACTATTGCCCACTACCAACCTGCATAATTGTGGTTCTAACAACAATAGAAATTGCTTGTGCGCCAAAAATTATGGCGACACCAATAACAACATATAGAAGCATGGTTCTTGCCTTCGTAATCTTTGCAGGGTCCCCAGCCGCCAAGACAAACTTCAGACCAGCAAGGATGATGTATACAACAGATAGGACACCAGCAATGATCTGAACTGTAGTAATTATAATGCTCAAAACTTGATCAAGGGTTGTCGTGCTACCTAGGGGGTTAGTAATTCTTCCACTGGTATCATTGGTTGTATCTGCATATACCATGTTGGCATGTGGTGTGGTCACAAAACTTAGACCGAATACCGACACTAGCATCATGGCTCCCATAACTGTGTGTAAAATTAATTTATTTTTTTTCATTTTATTGACTTATTAACCTATCATATTATGCTATCGTAAAAAAACGGATCAACACCCAAACTCTTTAGTATAAAGTATACAATAATCCAACCACAAAGTGTATATGCCAAACCCCACATCATCTTGGTGAGCATATCTCTTGCCTTCTTAACCTTGCCCACGTCCCCTCCTGAAGTCAAATACATAAACCCTGTGTAAAGAAGAACCAAAACTAACAATATCGCAATCAGTTGAACACCATAATGCACAATAGCGTTTATCAAGTTTATCAAATCAACCCAACCGCATGATGCTCCGGCTAATGTACAGCCACTTAGGATATTGGACACTGGATTAACTGTATCTGCACCTGCGTATATCGGACTAAATACTGCAATAAGGGCAATCACAGCCACAAGCTTCATAGTTGGTATAAACGAGAACATTTTATAAAATTTAATTTTTATCATTTTGGTTTGTTGTATTATAACACATTAAGTCTTCACTAAAACGGCTTAAGCCAGCTAATTTACCTATTTGGATTCGAGCTCGATATCAAGCTTTCCAATTTCTGATTAAGACCATTTCTCGCTTCGCTACTTGAAACCTTACCGGTTGTTATTTGATCTATAAACTCTCTAAACATTGAATCTGTTATAGTCGAATTTGGATCCAACCATGTCTTTGATTGAATGGTTGCTCTAGCAAATAAATCACCATATGTATTTGCACCAGAAGGTACTGCAAGAATATCTCTTCTGGCCGATGGTAAATTATTTATTTTAGTTAATTCAGTTTGAGCTTGAGATGATACCAATTGCGTCATAACAACAATTGCCGCAGCTTGATTTCTTGACTGCTTTACAAGGGCTAATGCTTTTATCTTCGCATAAGAGGTGGACTGAACATTCTTTGCCCTATTTTCATCTTGCGGCATTAAGGCTACATCAAAATTTAAATTAGGATTCTTTCTTTGCAAAATAGGATATTCACTAGCATAACCAAAATACATTGCCAAATTACCAGCAACAAAAGCATCTCTGGAATTTACAAGCGACTTATTCCAAGAATATCTTTCATTATTAGGATTTGAGAAGGATGTATAAAAGTTAGTAGATCCCTCAAGTACATTTACACCCTCGGCTGACGGTGTATCCGCTGTTGAAACATATCTTTTAACCCCCTGGTCAAATTCTATTAAATTATTTCCACCTTGTAGCATCAGGTTAACAAAGATTTCTTTAGAATGGTTAACATTAGATGATTCCCCAAGCGCCACAGCTGATTTAATAATTTCTGATCTATCGGTTCTCTGCGTCAAACTTGGAATATCAGAACTTAATTGCTGCCATGTTTTTGGAGGGGAAACGATAGCTGCATCATTGAACATTGTCTTATTCCAATACATCACCAACGGATCAACACTAAAAGGTAAAGCGTAAATTCCATCGGCTGCCACAAAAATATTTGTTGAATCGATGAAGGTGTCAGTATATGTTCTTTGAGGTAGAGTCTTGAATGAAATTGGCTGAAGTTTTGCTTTCCATGAAAATAACTTTGAATCATCTATCATCACAATGTCGGGCCCTTTACCTTCAGCTAAAGCATTCACAAACTCGGATTCATACGTGTCAATATTTTTTTGAATATAAGTAACATTCATAACTTTTTTCTGAGGATCTATAGCTTCAAGAAGATTTTTGAACTCAGTCTCTGGCTCAGTTCCCCACACAACAGCGCTAACCGCTGAGTTATTTGACGAATTAGTGAATGCTGCAAAAATTATTACACCGACAACTGCTGCAAAAATGAATACTCCGATGAGAATCACTTGAAATGGGCTTGATGATTTATCCATATATAAATATTATAACTTAATCTTTAAATTTAAACACTAGGCCGTAATGATAGTCCCCCGCATCAAATTCTCTTTCTTGAATCATGTTCTCCCTATCAAACCAAGAGGCAATATGCTCTTTTGGGATTATGCAGTCTGGGTGGGGACCAAAGTGATTATATGAGTCAACCCAATCTATTACAGCAATTTTCCCCTTCAATTTTAAAATTCTTACAGCTTCCTTTACAGCCCTTTCTGGATGATCACAAACAAACAATGTGTTTGCAATTATCACCCTATCTACACTTGCATTAATTAAACCAGATCCATTGGGCGACTCTATGTCCCCTCTCAAGACTTCAACGTTTTTATGATGAAAAATCTTTGCTTCATTTGCAATTCTAGTCAACAAATCCGCCCTTGTATCTATTGCATAAACTTTTCCATGTGGACCAACTTTTTTTGCAAGCGCCATTGTAAAATATCCAGCACCAGCATCAAAATCTACAACAGTCATACCTTCTGCAATATTCATGTCGTGTAATGTTTTTTCAGGTTTAACAAAACTCATATATAAATATTATAGCACCCAGTAAAAGATTTTGCTAAACCTTAACGGGAATACGAGCTACTTTTTTGTTGAGAGGTATAATTATCTCCCTTGAGTATTATTGCTGGGACCCGCTTATCATTTATTTTAACTTTACATTGAGTACTTTCATGGTAATCTTTACAAGAACCTGAACCCGCTCTAGGCGGTATACCTAGAATTTTAAACATGCCGAAAGAATTCGCTGCAAAACAAAGTCCACGACTGGCTATTATCCTCTGTGGAAGTAGCCGCATTTCCGCAACCAAGCTATGTGAAATGATGGTTAAAACCGCAAGTCACATCGACCAAATTGCAAACGACCGACCGTTAAACCTCTTGGAAATTGGAATCCCTGACGAGGCGGCGTACACTGCTCTTATTGAGGCGCTAGGAACTGAAAAAATTAGATCCAGCAGCACCTTAGCTAAGGGCCCAGGCCCGCTGAATGAGGATGAGGTCATCCAATTCCTTGAATCAGCAAGAGTGACTACAGACAACACCGTCAGCGTTGTCGTCGTCCAAGACAAGAACGATGGGGCACTATTGATAGACGCCATCGCTCGGCGTCATTTCAATCGGGAAGTGTCCGCACCAGAAGGTCGTCAATTGGCCGAACTTGGATGTTACACTGCCTTTAAGCCAAAGGGAGGAGGAAGATTCCGAAGACTCGACAACCCAATACGTCATGACCTATCCCACATACATGGCCCACCCAAAGCCAGGCAAGGGAAAAAAGATTGACTGACGGGAAGGAAATTAACCAACACCCAAAGGGCCGCCCAGATTCGTCTGGGCGGCCCTCCATCATTCCTGACAAAAGAAATTCTTGTTACAGGCACATATATATTTATATACTACAGACAGATAAGTGACGCCAACCCATCACCCTCTCGTAGTTTCATAATTCTAACCCCTTGAGTATCACGTCCAAGAGTTGGAACTTCTTTCAAATCACATCTGATAACCTGACTCTTCTTTGAAATCGCAACAAGCTCTTCAAGTTCAGGTGTTAGAATTCTTGCGGAAATCAAATCACCCGTCTTTGGAGTCACTTTTACAGTTTTAATTCCCGATCCTCCTCTTCCCTGAATCTTGTATTCCTTAATTCGAGTTTTCTTTCCATAACCATTCATCGACATAACCATTACAGTTGCATCAGTTACATCCTTTGCAATAGTATCAGCCCCAACCACTGAGACATCCTTATCCAATTTCATCACCCGGACTCCTCCAGCGGAGCGCCCCATTTCTCTAACATCACCTTCGTCGAATCTAATTGATTGTCCATCAGATGCAACAACCATTACAGAATCTTTCTTCTCAACAAATGATGCTGAAACCAATTCATCTTGTGGATCAAGTCTGATAGCAATAATTCCACTTCTTCTAACATCGAGGAAGCTTTCTACGGAAACCTTCTTTCCAGTTCCCTGCTTTGTAACCAAGAATAGACTAAGCCCACTTCCCTTCTTGATTTGCTTTGGCATTGGCAAAACAGATGTCACCTTCTCACTATCAGAAAGAGATAAGAAGTTCATGATTGACTTACCACGAGTGGCACGCTTTCCTTCTGGAATATCATACATCTTAATTTGGTATGCCTTACCCTTATCAGTGAAGAACAATAAATCACTGTGAGTTGTAGTTGTTATAAGGTGAGTTATGAAGTCCTCCTCCTTAGTGTCTAGATCAACAACACCAACACCACCTCTCTTTTGTTTTCTATATTCATCAGGATCAGTTCTCTTAATGTATCCTCCTGATGTTAGAACAAGTACACTTTCTTCATCCGGAATAACATCCTCGATGCAGAAATTTTTTGCTGCATGCTTAATAATCTTTGTTCTTCTATTGTCACCAAATCGTTCCCTAATATCAGCAAGTTCATCCTTAACAATTTTCAAAACTCTTTTAGGATTCTTTAGAATATCTTCACACTCCTTAATGAAAGCTTGAACTGCCTTTAATTCATCCTCAATCTTCTTTCGCTCAAGACCAGCAAGCTTCTGCAATTTCATTTCCAAAATAGCAGTAGTTTGTCTATCGGAGAATTTAAACTCCTTCATCAAATTAGCGTGAGCGGTAGGAGTATCCTTTGATGCTTTAATAGTTTTAATAATTGCATCAATGTGATCAAGAGCCTTTTTCAAACCGAGCAAAATATGCTCACGATCTAGCGCCTCTTTCAAATCAAATTCAGTTCTTCTTCTGATAACCTCTTTTCTGTGTTTAATAAATTCTTCAAGACAAGATTTCAAAGATAGAGTTTGCGGCACACCATCAACGAGTGCAACCATGTTGTAGTGGAAAGTTGTCTCAAGTTGAGTGTGTTTATATAGGAAGTTCAAAATATTCTGAGGATAACTTCCACTCTTAAGTTCGATCACAATTCTAATGTCTTTTGTTGACTCATCACGCAAGTCCTTTAGACCTTCTAACTTTTTCTCACGCACCAAATCAGCGATAGCTTCAATCAGAGTTGATTTGTTAACTCTATATGGGATTGAAGTAATCACAATCTTAGATTGACCTGCTTTTTCTTCAATAATTTCAGCTTCTCCTCGAACTACAACTCCACCTCTACCGTGAATTAGAGCTGCAGCAATATCTTTTTCATTATACGCAACACCACCGAGAGGAAAGTCAGGACCCTTAACAAATTCTAACAGATCTTCTGATGATGCATCTGGATTATCAGCCAAGTGAACAGTAGCATCAACAATCTCTCTCAAGTTGTGAGGAGGAAAGTTAGTTGCCATACCGACAGCAATACCAAGAACACCATTCAAAAGCAAGTTAGGCACTGCGGTTGGCATAACCGTAGGTTCTTTACTCGTTCCATCATAGTTAGGAACGAAATCAACAGTTTGTTTTCCGATATCACGAAGTAGTTCAGATGACAGTCTAGACATCTTTGCCTCCGTATAACGTTGTGCAGCAGGTGGATCACCATCAACTGTTCCGAAGTTACCTTGTCCAATTACCAACGGATATCTCATTGAAAAATCCTGCGCCATGTTAACCATGGACATATAAATAGCAACGTCTCCGTGTGGGTGAAAATTACCCATCACATCTCCAACTACTTTAGCTGACTTAACAGTCTTTGCTGAAGCCGTTAGACGCATTCCATTCATGGCATATAAGATTCTTCTGTGCACAGGTTTAAGACCATCTCTGATATCAGGAAGGGCACGGTCTGTAATAACAGACATGGCATAGTCAATGTATGACTTCCTCATTTCCTGTGTCAGATTTCTGTCTTGTATTTTGTCAGAATTATCTGCGATAACTTCTACTTCTGCTGTTACTATCTTTTTTGCCATTTTTCTTTTCTTATTAAAATTTATAATTAATTTCCCGCACTAACTTCTGCATCAATACCAACATCCGCATTCTCTGGAGTAATCGGATTGGTGACAGAGTCAAGACTTTCATCTACCCTATCCGCCTCCACTGTCACACCACTTGATGTGGTTGTGGAATAAACTGCATCACTTACTGATGAGCCGAGAACGCCAGAATCATCAGTGGCCCCAACCCCAGTTTGCACCCCAGCATTTTGTGACAGTCCCAGAGTACCATTATCATATTTAACTTCATATTGACCACCCATAAACTTCTTTTGTGTCAGACCTTTTATCGAATCAAAAAATGAATCGAATACATTTCCAGCCTCCTGCTTCACAATACCAGTTGGACTTAAGCTTCCTCCGTCAATAGCGGTTGCAACAGATGCGCTACTATCAACTGTATTTAGATTTGGAATAAACCATGAAAAAATCCAAACTCCTCCAACTACACCAGTAAACAAAATTGATGCTGTAATAGCATACAACACTCTAAAGTTTTCTGATTTTTGTCTTACATTGTCAAAATGTTTAGTTAACATGGTTTTGTTTATTTTTACGCATTTGCGCTACTTAAAAATCTTATTGTTGTGGCGACAAAACTATTATATCACCATTTTTTCCTTCGAGGTCTTTTTTCTTGATTGTTAATTTATCAATCGGCTCCCCGTGATCACCCGCCTCCTTCAAGAATGCAACAAGCGCCTCATCTTTTTTACTATCGAAGTGAATTGGAATAATAATCTTAGGCTCCATATTCATTGCTAGCTTGTATGCAGTCTTTGCATCAAGCACTCCTTTCCCACCGATTGGAAGGAAAAGAATATCCACTGAGTCAATCGCGTCCGCCGTATCCTTTGGAAGCGGACCATCTTGTGCGCCCAAGTAGAGCATGTTGATTCCCTCAACTGTCAAAGCATAAATTGTATTTATAAGCTTAGGCTCATCCTTATCAATATCATATGATGATTCACCCGCTAGGCCTTTGATAAAAATACTATTTACTTCATATTCTCCAGGACCAGAAACAACAAAAGGCTTCTTATCACCGTAAACCATTTCAGATCCTCCACACATATCCTCATGAGGCAGAGTTTCAAGGGCGATATCCGCTCCAAATTTATTAATTTTATAAGACGAAGTCTTTGCTGGCGGATTAAAAGCCAACACCAAATCCCCATACTGAATTTTAACAGCCTCACGGCCCAAATACGTAATAATCATGGCAGTATTATACACCATTTAAAAATCTTTGTTTAGCCCACCCTCCTTTTAGACATGAAAATATAGGGGTGTAAAGTTGGGGATTCTATTTCCTGCAGGGTATTGTATTTTCCCAAAAAACATGCATAATAACCTAGTCAGATTATTAGCAATTCCAAGCACTGTAACCCCTGCCGAGCAATTCAGAGACCCAAGCAGGAGCAGTACTTGATTTTTTATTTCATGACAAAAGATACAGAAGAAACAACAGTTATCGCAAATGATACTGAAAAGGAAGCGGCAGAGGCTATCGCACAAATGAACGCAAGTGTGATGTCAAAGATTATTGCAGATTCTCACACTCCCCCAAGTGTCTCAGACATAGTGGAAGGAAAGGTTATCGCAATAGACAAGAAAGGAGTTTTTATAGATCTCCGACCTTATGGAACTGGAATCATCTATGGTAGAGAGTATATAAGTGCCAGAGACATCCTAAGAAAGGTTAATGTTGGAGACAGTATTGCCGCAAAGGTAGTAGAAGTTAACAACGCCGATGGTTACATCGAACTTTCACTTAAAGAAGCTAAGCAAGCTCTTATCTGGAGTGAAGCTGAGAGCGCAATCAAAAACAATACAGTTTATGATGTTCCCGTTCTTGAAGCAAACAAAGGAGGTCTTCTTATGGCATGGCAAGGTATTCAAGGATTCCTTCCAGCGTCTCAATTGAAGGCTGATAATTATCCAAGAGTTGAAGAAGGAAACAAGGATAGAATCCTTGAAGAACTTAAGAAACTAGTTGGTCAAAAGCTTTCAGTTACAATTATCGCAGCATCTCCAAAGGAAGGTAAACTAATCTTCTCAGAGAAGAATATCGCAGAAGGAGGTGAGAAAGAAAAAGTTGCAAGCAAATACGTTGTAGGCGATGAAGTTGAAGGAACTGTAACAGGAGCCGTAGACTTCGGAGTATTCGTTAAGCTTGAAGAAAATCTAGAAGGTCTAGTTCATATTTCAGAAATTGACTGGGCGCTAGTTGAGGATCCTCGTACAATGTTTAAGGTTGGAGAAAAAATTAAAGTTAAAGTTATAGAAATTAAGGACGGTAAAGTTTCTCTATCAATCAAAGCACTTAAGCCAAATCCATGGAAAGATGCTGAGAAGAAATACAAGAGAGATGATATCGTTACTGGAGTTGTAATTAAGTACAACAAGCACGGAGCACTTGCAAGTATCGAGGAAGGAATCGCCGGCCTAGTTCACGTTTCAGAATTTGGAAGTGAGCCTAAGCTAAAAGAGAGTCTTGAACTTGGTAAAAGCTATACTTTTAAGATAAGTCTGTTCGATGCTAAGGAGCAAAAGATGGCACTTTCTTTTGTTGACAAAAACAAGAAATAGGATTAAAAGTAAAGGGTGCAGGCACAATTTCTTTATTTTGTACGGCCAATGTTGGAGCCAAACTGCTGTTTGATTCCAACGCTGGCTGTACAACTTATGTGAAGCGCGCCGACGATGCACAACACCAAAACCCGCATGAAAGTGCGGGTTTTGGTGTTGTTGGGGGGGCTAAATTAGATATTCAGCCTGCCATTACGCCGCATTATGGCCGTCTCAAAGCAGCCTCGCCACCCTTACGTGGCTTGACATTTTGTATATGTGTGATAATATTTTATAGGTATAGCTCCTTCACAAGCGCGATACATATTTTGGTGAAGTAGAGTTGAAAATTGGAAACTTCTTCTGAACACGGTTTTGATTGCACATTTCTTTGTATTTTACTAAGTACAAAGAAATGTGCAATCAATCCTACGTTAGGAAGAAGTTGCCAAACCAACGACCAATCAACAACACAGCACATGAATAAATCAATAGCCCATACCATTTTTTACTATTTATTACTACCATTTCTGATTACACTTGGTTTAATTTTATTGATAGGATTTATAGTAAAAATCAATACCCGCCCACCCCAAAATCAGGGCAGCAGTTTGGAGTACACGGTGATGGTGAGGGACAAAATCGCCATACTGCACATGATGGCAATTAAACTGGAAGAAAAGATCGGAGAACTCGATAGCCAGGGGGTCATCGATCAAGAATTCCTCCCATCGACCATCCAAGAAAAATGGGAGAAATCAGGGAGGAGTGGAAGCATTGCCTTCAATCGAGTTGTAGAAATCGCCATCGGACAAGTTCTTCTAATGAGTGAATTGCTCAAGAACGATGTGACCAGTGAATCTTCACCGACGTTTGGCCATATTGCTCGCACGAAAACAACCGTACAAGTAAATACCGCTCGACGAACAACGTACGATCAACTCCAGGCCATGATGGCCAAATATGAACAACAACCGGAGTATTTACCTTGGTATCAAATTCCAAAGTTTTATGACACTCTCGAACCCGTAACACTGACCCCTCTCGAGGGAAAGTGACAAAAACAAAATCCGTCTCGCCCTCAGGGGCGCGGCGGATGTTTTTTAATTTATATGTTTTTAATAAATAGTCACCACCCCCCCCTTGACATTATACACATATGTGCTACTATTATATAGTTATAGATCTTTTACATCCCTACTGAACACCTTGATGTTTTTTGATTTAAAATTCTTTTAAGCATTCGGTTTGATTGCACATGCTTCTGTATTTATTTAATAAGTACATAAGCATGTGCAACCAATCCTACGAGAGGACGAAGTTGCCGAAACCAACAACCACTACTACCACTACCATGAAATCAACAATCGCTATTCTGTCCCTCACCGGCGCTCTGGTCTTTACGGGCCTCACGGCTCTTGCCCAGTACAAAAGGGCCGAAACCTTCAGGGACCAACTCCTTGAAATCGTCCACAACAGGACGGTTTTGACGGATAAGGTCACAGCCGAAAAGGTTGAGGTCATGCAAAAGATGGCGGACAATCTGAAGAAGAAATTCGGCGACATCGACGACCTCGGTACCATGAAAATGTGGTGCACACCAAAGGCAATTCAAGGCCGCTGGAGTGACCACCTTAAGGGGTCGCCGACAGACAGGGACATCTACCTCGAGGCAGACATCGACAATGCTATCGTTGACCTCCTCTTTACGGAGGAGTTACTCAAGGACGACGTCCCTAGCCCCAACCAAAGGTACCGGGACATTGTCCAGCTCAAGACCACCGACCAAGAACAGGCCGCGATTCGAGCGGCATATGAACAACGTGATGAAATTGTCGCGCCATTCCAAAAGCGCATCAATGACATCATGAACAGGACCAGAGAATAACCCGCCACTTGGCGGACCTCCGGTGCAAAAACAAATCCGTCCACCCTCCGGGGTGTGGCGGTGTTTTTTTATTTGATTTATATTACTTCATTACCTAGTCCACACTCTCTAGATGAAGTTACCTAAACAACGTATTATTATGGCGGTCTCAGATAGATATCTTTGACAAAGATTAATTGTACAAAACCGAACCAAGAAAGAACCAGATAAGTGAATGGAATACTCAGCAGAGAAATTGAAGCCAGATTCATTGTAAGCATTTGCCCCGAAGAAAAGGAGCCCGAGCAACTACGGCAGCTTACAATTGACCAACGATACTTGCGTGCCAAGGGACGCATCCGGCGTGTACGAACCAAGATAGCTGGACAAGACAAAGAAAAGACGTCCGTTGTCTTGAATCGAAAATGGAAAATGGCGAATACGCTTGGAGGTAATTGGGAGATGGAACTCTGTCTTCCTAACACCTTCTTCATCGCCAGATTTTGCTTTTGGTTTCTGACCAAATTCCTCAGCGATCCAGCCTGTTACCCCATTCACAAGACCAGAACTGTTTACGAATGGGATGGCGGCATGGAACTTGAATGGGACATATTCGCCAGCCAGCATGCCTTACCAGATGGACCATTTGGAATGTTGGAAGTTGAAGTGAGTGCAGGTTTTGACCTCGCTACGCTACAGGCCAAACTTCCCAAGTGGTTCGAGGTAAAGGATGACGTCACAGGACAAGCGTACTGGAGTAATGTGAATATTTCCCGACGGCTCCAAAGGATTTACCGCGGAAGAAGACAGTAATTTCACACTACACCCCCAACAAGACGGGCCGCGACAGCGGCCCGTCTTTTCTAATATACTTTTCAAAATATTTAGAGCTATTTTCTACAATATCTCTATAACCCCACTCTCCATATCAATCACAATCATATCCCCTTCCTTTAAAACCTTTGATGCATTTCTTGTTCCAACCACTGTTGGAATTTGTAATTCTCTTGAGATAATTGCTGGGTGACTCATTAATCCACCAAAATCAGTTACAACAGCCAAAGCTTTTTTCATAAACGGTAAGTGATCAACAGTAGTCATTGGACTTACAAAAATCACATTCTCCGGTAACTCAACTAAATCATCTCTAAACAAACAAACCCTACCTTCCACCTTCAAATCTTTTTTATAAACAACAAGACCCTGTATTCTAGATTGGTCTCTACCTGTTGTGCTACCACCAACATCAACCCCAACTTCATCACCACCTTCAACCTTTCTCTTAAATTGCAAGATAGCATCTTTAACAGAAATATTATTTGAGATTCTCTTTGTGTTCATATCAGTGAAGGCACTATCTCCATTTTTACCCTCCACATATTCATAATATCCAATTACATATCCATCAGAAGTCTCATATCCAGCTTCATTTAATTCCGCATCTTTACCATTTGTAGATAATTTATTTAAAATTTCATTAACTTTTGCCACCATCACTTCATTTTTTGATAAAACAACAACTGGGGAATTCGGTTCTTTAAAAAATGATACGGCACTCTTCCCTTCCTTTACAGAATCCATGTATGTCAGAACATACAAATCATCATCAACAACCTCTCCAATAATTCCATCTTTTGTAATCAAAATGACCGCCGAAAATCCAAGTGGTGAGCCTCTAAAATTTGTGATTCGAACCTCTGCCTTATCTAGTGGAATTTCAAGTGTCTTTAATTTATCACTAAATTCATTGAATGTTAGACCATAATGTTTTTGAATATCGAAGATGTTTGCAAACCCTTCCATTGGTGCAACTCTAAATGCATGCTGAATATTTTCACCGCCTCTATCCTCAATAACCGATGATAAATCTTTAGAATTGATATCAAAACTGGAGAGCGGTAAAACATGCGTTTTATTGATTGGTAATCCAATTGTCTTATTTAAAAAAGTTAACCTTTCCGCTTTCTTATTATCATATGCAATTGCATCAGCTATTACATCATCATGTTCTTTTGTCTTTGCTAGCCAGTTTATTATTGAAGTAAATCCTTGTTGAAGTTCCATAATTTTATTTTATTATTTATTAATTTATCATCTTAAACAATTCAGGCTGTTATTGGCCTGCTTTGTAATATGTGAAGCGTACCCCTCTCATAGGCCCACTCAACATCAGACGGCGCACCAAAATATTCTTCAATTAATTTTACGGTTTTAACCAATTTTACTAATTGATTATCAGATAATGATTGAGTAGATACTTTTTCTGGTAATACATCTATCCATTTTGTATTCCCACCAATCTCAACTGAAAGTGCCGTGTCTTTTTGTGCAATATTTGTATTTAATATTTCCAATGTATCCTTATGCACAACAAAGCAGTCTGGAATAATAGCACCAGAAACAAGCGCCTCGCCTAAGCCAAAGCAAGATTCAATATAAATATGTTTATCATTTTTTGTTTGAGGATGAACAGAAAAAGCAACTCCGGATGATTCTGAATTAATCATTTTTTGTATTAAAACTGACATACCCCAATTATCCCCGACGCCCTTCTTTGTAATCTTGTAATATATTGCTCTGGGAGAATAGACTGACGCCCAACACTTTTTAATGTACTCAATTATTTTATTTTCACTGACATTTAAATATGATTCAAATTGTCCCGCCCAAGTATTTAGAGCTCCATCCTCAACAACCGCCGAAGATCTGACAGCAACAAAATCTGTTTGGAGATTTTCAAACACTCCCCCTATTTCTTCCGCAACCTCCTCTGAAATAGATCCACCCAAAATCAAGTCTTTAATTTTATTGGACACGTCATTTAAATCGTAGCTCTTTTCTAAATCAACCAAACTCAATAGTTTTTCTATTTTTTCCTTTAAATTATTATCTTCCAAGAAGTAGTTCCAATGCTCTGTTGTAACCACAAAACCATCTGGCACTGGAATACCAGACCTTATCATCTTCGCCAAAGACAGGGCCTTTCCACCAACTAGCCCGATATCAGAATCTTGAATTTTGTTTAAATTAATCAATTTCATGCTGTTACATAGAACAATACAGAAATTGATTTTAAAATGTAAGTGAGGAGTTCCTCGCTAAATTAATCGTTCTTTTACCACCAGAGCTAGTAAAATCACGGCATCTTATCCCCCTTCCTCACGCTCTCGGTGACAAACATCGGCATTCTATGAACAGAACCATCTTTGATAGCCTTCAATACAGTTGTAATTCCAACAATTGAATCAAATGGGTCAGATTCATTTTCAATTGCCTTATCGATTGGAACCCACATATTTTTACCATACGCAGTCTCCTCTAATATTTCGCCATAACATTCATCAGAATATGTAATAGGAAATAACATATCAGCAAATAATTCATCCTTTACATACATTAATCTTCTCTCCATTCCGATAAGTTTAAAAGATGCCTCAAGCCCAGTCTCCACTTGCAGCTTTCTATTTGCCGCATCTTCAATTGACTCACCTTTTCTAACAACACCACCCATGACACCAACCTTTCCGAAAGATGGATGAGAGGTTCTAAGTTGATTTAAAATTTGAATTTCTTTGTTATGAATTCTGGAAACTATTGTAATAACATTTAATTTAAAAAGCCCAGCTGAGTCAGGCTTCTCAGGTTTAGTAAAAGGATCCGCCATATACTTAACACCAAACTCAGATAATGAATATCCATCTTTTGCTTTATTTAAAAAACCTTTCTTAACTAAAAATTGCAAATGATAATTAAATAAATCATTTGGAACATCCTTAAACTGAATATCACTGTAACGCAGTGAACTCTCATTTTTCAAAGTCCTAAGAATTCGATTCTGTATGGGAGAGAGAATATTTATATTATTCATGGTTGAGTATTATCTAGATACTATACTATATATTGAGTGTTTTTGTAATCAGAACCTCAAAATCAGATTGACATATCAGTACTAGCATGATATATTCATGTCGCTAATCACTGTAGGGAAAGGCCCTCTTTGGTGGCAAACATCAACTCACAGAACTACATGAAATCGAATGCTAGACTCGTAACACGTTACCGAGGAAATCAAATTGTCACTCGCCTCTTTTACAACAAACAAGTAGGCAGCAGTCCTAATGCAAAACCCGGGGGAATTGAAGATCCTGTGGTGACAGTCAAAAAGCGAAGACAAAATGGTGGGCCGCTTCAAGGTATTGGACAGACTGCCGAGTTGGCAATCCGTAGATTCCTTATCGTGAATCGGCGCCGACTGGAACGTGACATCGACAAACCCTATTGCATCTCACGGGTGGACATGGATGAAATTCTGGCGTCGGAGAAGGTGGAATTGGAACAACAACCAGGAGAAGCCGAAAGGAAGTTTCTGGATAAAGTATGCCGCCACCTACACGTCACCATCGAACTCACTCCAGGATCACCCCGTTGGTAGCCGGTAGCGACCTAACAAGACCGTCTGGGAATAATTGCGGTCATCACATCAAACCTGCACGGCGTCATATACGTCTTGCAGAAACAAAACCCCGAACCAGCGTGGGTTTTTTCTTTTGTAATTTTATACTTGTAACCCGTCTAATTTGTATTCAAACTATTCATCGCCTTATATCTGTCTTCGGTTATTGTCACATATAACCCCTCAACTACTCTCTTGCCTATTTTCTTCAACTCCTTCATTTCATCATCCTTAAATTTTCCTAAAATAAACTTCACCACCTTATCCTCACCTTTTGGTTTTTTAATTTTTCCAGTTGGAGTTGTTGGAGAAACACCAATCTTCACTCTAACAAAAGCCTCGGTCTTAATCGCTCTTTTAATTGACTCTAATCCCTTATGTCCTCCCATTCCCCTATTGAAAACCATTTTCACAGTTCCAAATGGTAAATCCAAATCATCCTGAATTACGATCAAATGTTCAGCCTTCTTTTCGCTTGTAATTAAATCAGCCAAGGACTTACCACTTTTATTCATAAAAGTCTCGGGTAAAATCACAACAACTTTCTCTTCCACCTTATTCTTTCCCTTTCCAGATTCAATTTCGCCCTTAGAAACCAATCCCAAAAACTTCTTGTCATAAGAAAAATCCGGCAAATCGTATTGTTTTGCAAACATAGAGGCTATGAATCTGCCAACGTTATGTCTTGTTGATTCATATTCTTCCCCTGGATTTCCTAGTCCTACAATTATATACATAAAATTATTATATCATTTAATAACATTATGGTATAATCACACACATATTATGAATTTGCACAAAGACAAAGAAACAGACAGCGAACCAGAAGAGATTGTCTCACAAGACAAGAAGGAAAAGGCAAAAGAAAAGGACTCGGGCTTTTGGAAATTTACCATAATCACTCTATTAATCTTTCTGGGAATTAGATTTTTTGTCGCTGAACCATTTTTGGTTGACGGCGCATCAATGGATCCAAGTTTTTCAACAAATGACTATCTTATTGTCGATGAATTGACTTACAAACTTCAATCTCCACAAAGAGGTGACGTGGTTGTTCTTCGCCCACCATTTCAAACAAGTAAATATTTTATCAAAAGAATCGTCGGACTTCCTGGTGAGCGTATAGTTGTCGCAGCAAAACAAACTTATGTATATAACAAAGAGCATCCTGAAGGATTCCTCCTGGATGAGCCTTATGTAAAGTTCAATAGCGACAAGGTGACAGATAAAACACTCAGTGATACAGAATATTTTGTGATGGGAGACAACAGAGAGGTTAGCTTCGACTCCAGAAGCTGGGGTGCCCTTCCAAAATCAGACATTACAGGACGCGCCCTCTTGCGATTATATCCATTTCCAAAATTAGGCCTTTTTCCAGGAGGACTTGAGGAATTTACCAAAAAGCAGTAAGGTATAGGTAACGATGCCTAAAAACAACAAAAACAAACATATGTCAAAAACAAGTGTTCACAGTAATTTATCTAAGAAAGAAAAAGATAAGGCTACAAATAAGGCTAAAGTAGAGGTAAAGCATAGCAAAAACAACACCCAAGGAAAGAAGGCAAAGCCTGTACCTGAGGAAAAGCCAGACCCTATATACAAGACCCACAAGATTGCTGAGGCTTCCGCTCGTCACTATGGTTTCGTGCCTTTTGCTGGTCTTGAGGTGCAAAAAGAAGACATTGTTAAGGCAAAAAGCTTCAAGGCTGGAGTAAAAAGAGTAAACAAGGATGAAATAATCAGTTCCCTTAAGTTTGAAAACTTTTTAGAGGAATATGTTTCAATAACAAGAGCCTACGTCAACAAAGAGATGTCTGACCTAGTTCAACCTCCAATGATATGTCACAGTGGCCCCCTTCACGGTAATAGTCATTTTGATAAAAACAAAAACAAAGATCACATATTTTCAATGCACATTCTTGGTAACGCAAAGAGTATTGCTGATGCAATGATCATTGAGACTGCATACATTATTCTTAAAGACCATGTTGATAAGGGTGAACTTCTAATCGAAATCAACTCTCTTGGCGACAAGGATTGTTTTACAAAGTTTGCAAAAGAATACAGTTTATATTTTAAGAAAAATATTAGCGAACTCGCAACTCCGTGTAGACACGCTTTCAAAAAGGACTTGATGAGCACAGTCTCATGTGACCACGATGAATGTCTTGCGATTCAAGACGCTGCACCAAAGCCAATAAGCTATTTAACTGAGGAATATCGAGAGCATTTCAGAGAGGTATTAGAATACATAGAATCATTGAATCTACCTTATATAATCAATCACAATCTAATTGGAAGTGGACTTTATGCCGGTGGAACAGTATTCCAAATCACAGCTTTCACAATCAAAGGAAGACAAGACAAAAAGGAAGTTTTGGCTATAGGAGAGAGATACAACTCTGTTTCCAAAAAGGCATGGGGTAAAAAGGATGTACCAGCAATCGCCGCTCACCTTTTAATCGAAGCTGATCCCGCAAGAAAAGTACCAAAGGTCATAGCCGTTGAAGATATTAAATTCTATTTCATTCACCTTGGATATGATGCAAAGTTGAAATCCCTATCAATTATGGAGATGCTTCGTATTGCCAAGATACCTGTTCATCAAGCGCTATCAAGAGACAAGATTACCAGCCAAATTGCAGCGGCCGAGAAGCTAGCCGTTCCCTATATTCTAATATTGGGCCAAAAAGAGGCTATTGAGAACTCAGTAACCGTAAGACACATGAATACTAGAGTCCAAGAAACTGTTAAAGTTCAAGACCTAATAGACTATCTCCAAAAGTTGCTATAATTGTCTGCTTATGTTAAATTAATGCTCATATGACAAATGTTTCAGTTGATAAACACGCAAACGAAAGTGGATCATCAGTACTCCGTCGCTTCACAAAGCGCGTTCAAGAGTCTGGTGTTTTAAACAAGGTTAGATCTATCAGATATTCTGGTAGAACTCTTTCACCTTACAAGGTTAAGAAATCTACACTTGAGAGACTTCGTCGCCGTACAGAAATGGAAAAACTAGCCAAGCTAGGTAAATTACCTGTTTCAAAGAAAAAGAGATAATTACAAGGGCGAGGCCTATTAACCTCTCCCCTCCTAAAAATATGAAAATTATTTTTGATAAAGATAATTTCATAATCTCCTCAACTCTTCAAAATACACCCAAGCACGACTGGGTGCTTTTTGATAAAATAAAAAATAAGGTAATGGGAGAAAAGTATGAGCTTGGCCTGACTTTCATCGGAAAAGAGCGGATGCGAACACTAAATCGAACCCACAGAGAGAAGGATTATACGACTGACGTTTTAAGTTTTCCATTAGACAAATCAAATGGAGAGATTTTTATCAATATCGAGAAAGCAAATAAAAAATCCAAAGACTTCGATAGAACTCCAAAGAACTATTTAACTTTTCTTTTTATACACTCACTGTTCCACCTGCAAGGACTTGACCATGGAGAAAGAATGGAGAAAAAGGAGATGGAGATAAGAAAATTATTCGGAATATAGATAACTTGAACATTTTTCACTCACTTTGTCGACTTTATACACAGTATTTATGAAAAACGCCTATTTTACTATACGATTTTTAGTGTATAATAAAATACATATATGGCAAAAGGTCGCAATCTAGCAGTCGGAATAGATGTAGGAACACACCAAATTAAAGTTTTGGTGACAGAGCTTGAGCCTGCTGAATTTCAATCCGAAGAAAAAGGAAAAGGTGTTGGTTTTAATACTCCAAGAATAATTGCTTCCGCTACAGTTGAAACAAAAGGGATGCGACACGGATATGTTACAAACGTTGCAGAATTATCAAAGTGTATAAGGACCGCAGTAAACATCGCAGAGAAGAATTCTGGCATTCCGATTAAGAAAGCTTATGTTTCAATCGGTGGTGTCGGACTTGGTGCAATCATTGCTGTTGGATCCGTTGTCACCACAAAGGCAGATTCAGAGATCACAGACCTAGATGTTAAGCGTGCGATTGAAGAAAGTGAAAAGGAATTACCTAGCACCTACATCTTAAACAGAAAAATAATTCACTCGATTCCACTAGAATACAAAGTTGACGGAAGAAAGGTTCTCGGTCGTCCTCAGGGACTGAAGGGGGTAAAGCTAGAAGCAAGAGTTCTCTATATCACCTGTCTCGCCCATCACTTCACTGATTTACTAAACGCCTTCGATGATGCCAATGTTGAAATGAGAGATATTGTTGCAGCACCAATTGCAGCAAGCTTGGTATCGCTCACAAAGACTCAAAAAATTGCAGGTTGTATTCTTTTAAATATTGGATCAGAAACTAGTTCAATAATTGTTTATGAAAATAATATTCCAGTATCAATGGAAGTTTTCCCGGTTGGATCTAACGATATAACAAATGACATTGCACTAGGTCTTAAAGTTTCAATAGAAGAAGCTGATCAAATAAAAATGTCTGTTTCAAGCGACCCCAACACAATTGCATCCGCAAGCGCATCGCTTCCTACATTTTCGAAAAAGAAATTAGATGAAATAATTATCGCCAGACTATCTGATATTTTTGATTTGGTTGAGAATCATTTAAAGAAAATTGACAGAAACGGACTACTACCTGCTGGAATAATTCTAACAGGTGGAGGAAGTGGGCTTATTAATATTGAAGAATTAGCACGCGAAGCATTACGTCTTCCATCAAAGCGCCATACATTGAAATTGGAGGGAAACTTAAAAGGTATCGGCCGAGAGTTCGAATGGTCAGTTGCATACGGTTTGACCATTTTAGCCTTCTCTTCACCGGACGATAGAGGTGATATTGGTTCAGGTGGACTAAGTGCGGTGGGTGCATTCAATAAGCTGAAAAAGATGATTATTGAGTGGGTCAAGCAGTTTTTGCCATAGTCTTACATATTTTCGATTAATGAAAAAGGCCTGCCGCTGGAACGACAGGCCGATTGTTGGTTATTGATTTAGTTTATTGAGCTAGTTTGACTGTTTTCATCCAGCAGTCAATTACTGTTACTTCTTGTCGGCAATTGCCTTGGCAATTGCCGTACAACCATCCCTGACAGCAGAGGCAATAATGTCCCCAGAGCGTTCAATGGTTGCTGCAAACACCAAAGTCAAGCCCACGATGGCAATGCCCGCATGACCACACTCGAAGGCCACACCCGATCCCGTGATGATAAAACCCACGGCGACTATTCTACTATTGATCTTCAGACTTTTTGGCATACTAGCTACCTTTAATACCTGTAAATCTAAGCTTTTCATTGACTTAACAACGTGGCACCAGCCCAGATGTCAATCAGATTCCTTCCGAGAAATCCAACCTTACTGACATCCTTTTACTTAGCAGAGAATTCGGCGACTCCTCCACATATATTATGATATACACAACCTATCATGTCAAGCGCTTTATGACACACCCAACTCTAGAACACCAAAAGTCAATATTGCCTTGATTTTCCGTAAATGGTAGTATAAAGCCCAAGTAAACGTTAACCATAATCGAAATAACAGAAATAATATGCCACAGGTAAAAACAGACGTAGAGACATTTGCAAGAATAAAAGTTGTTGGTGTTGGAGGTTCAGGAAAAAACGCAATCAACCACATGATCAACTCCAAAGTTAAGGGTGTTGATTTTCTTGCAATAAATACTGACGCACAAGATCTACATCACTCAATGGCAAAAAGGAAAATTCACATCGGAAAAAATCTTACTAAAGGATTGGGTGCCGGAATGAATCCAGAAGTTGGTCGACAAGCAGCAGAGGAAACAAAAGAAGAAATTCAAGAAGCACTAAAGAATTCTGACATGGTTTTTGTTGCTGGAGGATTAGGTGGAGGAACAGGATCAGGTGCATCCCCTATCGTTGCAAAAATTTCTAAAGAAATGGGAGCTCTAACTGTTGGAGTCGTTACAAAGCCTTTTTCATTCGAAGGACAACAACGTATGCGCCTTGCAGAACACGCACTTGAAGAATTGAGTAAAGCAGTTGATGCTCTTGTTGTAATTCCAAACGACAAACTTCTAGCCGCAGTCACAAAAGACACAACAGCAAAGAACGCGTTTGCAATGTGTGATGAGGTCCTAAAGCAAGCCGTTGAAGGAATTTCAGAACTTATCACAACTCCTGGAACAGTTGGAAACATTGACTTTGCGGACATCCGAGCAGTCCTTGAGAATGCAGGTCCAGCCCTTATGGGAATTGGTTCAGCATCAGGTGAGAAGAGAGCAGAGGAAGCAGCTCGTGCAGCAATCAGCTCTCCCCTACTCGATGTTTCAATTCATGGCGCAAAGGGCGTACTATTCTCTATCGCAGGTAACGACGATTTAACTATGTGGGAAATCCAAGAGGCAGCAAAGCTTATCACAGACTCAGTTGACCCTGATGCGAAGATTATCTTTGGAACAGTCAAGGATGAAAGACTAAAGAAAAATGAATTAAAGATTACAGTTATTGCTGCAAACTTCCCTGATAATAGTGCAATAAGAAAAACTATTTTCGATAGTATGTCATCAAGAAATTCTGCTCCAGTTTTTGGATCAAAAGAAACAATAGAGCGACCTGAGAGACCAGCTTCTTCAAATGTAGAAATAAACACGACAACTCCACAAAATGTTGAAGTTCAAGTTCAAACAAAGAGTGAGGAAAGCAAAGGTAAGATTCACAACACAATTCATACTCCATCTACAAACACTGCACATAGTACTCCAAAAACAATTGAGGAAACAAAGGAGGAGGAGAACCCAAATGCCCCACTACAAGGCGTTCAGGACGATGATGATGAATGGAATTCAATTCCAGCATTCCTAAGAAGAGCGAAGAAGTAGGCAATTTTTATGCGTAAAAATTGTGCCAAAATCAGCAGATTTTGGCCGTATTTGTAAACGTGCAAATTGTGCCAAAATCAGCAGATTTTGGCCATAGTGCAAACGTTCAATTCTTCCAAACGATGATTTGGAAGAATCACCTACCGGGTGATATAATGATTCCATGAAAACATACGATCTTCTAATAATTGGTGGCGGCCCAGCGGGAGTTGCGGCTGGCGTTTATGCGTCTCGTAAAAAATTACAAACTCTTTTGGTGACAGAAGATTTTGGTGGGCAAAGTGTTGTCTCAGAAGGAATAGAAAATTGGATTGGAACTATCAAAATCTCTGGTGCTGATTTAGCAAAGTCACTAGAAAACCATCTAAAGGCTTACGCTGGAGATGTTGTTGAAATAAAAACTGGCAACAGAATTATCTCGATTGAAAAGCATACAGATTACACAGAAGTGAATCCCCTATTTATTTCCAAGATGAAAAGTTCATTTGGCGAAGAGATTACCGAGGTTATTTCAAAGACAGTTTTAATAACAACAGGAAGCGCCCATAGAAAACTTCCAGCAAAAGGTGCTGATACATTCGAACACAAAGGTCTTACATACTGCGCAACATGCGATGGCCCACTTTTTTCAGATACAGATGTTGTGGTTATCGGTGGAGGAAATGCAGCCCTCGAATCTGCCGCTCAACTTTCAGCGTATTGCAAAAGTGTAACAATAATTAATAGAAGTAAAACCTGGAGAGCTGATCCAATAACTGTAGAGAAGGTTTTAGCAAAACCAAACGTTAACCTAATTACACCAGCTGAAGTTGTGGAGGTTAAGGGTGAGCAATTTGTTAGTAGTTTATTATACAAGAACAGTGAGACAGGTGAGGAAAAGGAGCTGGCTGTGAATGGAATATTTGTAGAAATTGGAATGATTCCCGCTACATCTTTTGCAAAAGACATTGTCAGCTTAAATGAATACAATAAGATAATTGTCGATCCAATGACCGAAAGAACTGAAACAGCCGGTATTTGGGCCGCAGGTGACTGTACAAACGGTTTATATCACCAAAACAATATAGCTGTGGGTGACGCTGTAAAAGCTCTGGAGGACATATACATGAGCTTAAGCAGGAGGTGATTCAGCAGACGATTCAGCAGAATCGCCACATAGGCTCACCTACTGGGCAATAACTATTTGAAATCCATAACACTCAAAAATATCAATTTACCTTCATTGATTTTACGTAAAACAACCTTAACCCTTAGACACTCTATATCGGCTGTTATACCCCAAAATTCTGCCTTTGTATCTCCCGCCATTGAGATCCTATATTCAATTTTGGAATTTTCATTTTCCAACACCAATTTACAATATTTCAATAATTCGAATCTCCTTCTTTGCCCAACAAAAGTTCTGTTATGACCCTCTTTTCTAACTAGATGGTTCAAACCATGTCTATTGAATACAACTTCCTCATCTAAAAGCACTCTGCATTTTACAGTTTTTATTTCATAGTATTCTACTCTTTTTTTTAATATGTAGTCATCAAATTTATTCATGTCCACTATCATACAAATAAACACATAAGGTAAAACCAAAGTTTTTCTAAAAAAGGTTTTGCAATAAACAGACACGCCATTGTCAATATTGATTTTTTAAAAAATAGGAGTAATATATAGTTTATAGCTTGTGAACCATTGGTTTTACCACCAACATGATTCTTGTGGCATCGTAGCTGCAACAAGCATTACAAAATACCCCTACGGGGGTATTTTGTTTTACTGAAGTTAAACGAAAAACAATATGGATAAATCCATATTGTTTTTACTTAGTGGGCGATACAGGGCTCGAACCTGTGACCTCAGACACGTCAAGTCTGCGCTCTAGCCAACTGAGCTAATCGCCCTTTATTTCCCGTCCTTACTACCCCAAGTTCTCCCCGCATACTGTTGCATAACAGCTATTAATACAATATCATATAAAGCATGAGTGAATCAACCACCTACTGCGCCTCAACTACGGAACAGGGGCAAGTGATAGATTTCGAAGCTGGACAAAGATACACCACGACAGGAGGTAATGAATATGTCGTAGATTTTATAGCTAGAGAATCTGGAAATATTGTTGATCTTTTTGTCGTCTATAATAAGATATCAAAAGAACAAGACGGTGTTCAATCAAGATTTTTTTTAAAGAAAACAACCGACCTAAAAAGTGCGGACAGCTTTGACGAACAAACATCGACCGATACAGCGCTGGAAACTACAATGGGAGAATCTGAGGATCTCGATATATCTATTGGACAAAAATATCAGCATTTCAAGACAAATGATTTTTATATAATAAAAGCCATCGCTCATGACCCCGTAAAACCTAAAAATAGATTTGTTATTTATGAAGGTCAATATGATTCACCTGATTTTGGACACAATCCAATTTGGGTCAGAGAAATTGGAGATTTTACAGGCATGAAAACTTTTGGAGAAAATGAATTGGACGAAAATGGACAACCAAAAGCACCAGTTAAGAGGTTTAAATTAATAGAATAATAAAACATTCATGAATCATGAAATAGATGCATATAATCAAGAAAGGGAATTTCAACATCTAGCTGTTGAGGCTGTAAGAAAAAGAGTGGCCGAATTCACTTTTCAAATTGAAGAGCTAGACAGACAACAATCTGAAAACGGCTACGCAAACTTTAATCCAGAGGAAAATGCTGAAATGTTTGGTAGAAGTGACATTACATTACAACAATATTTTTACAATGAAATTAGTAATCTAAGGGCTGGAATGAGTATTATCAGTGATAAGGGCGTGGGAGAAAGGTTATTTTCAGAGATCAGTGCATTACTAATAAGGATTGATAAAGTTTTTAAACCAGAGGATTTTATAGTCGAGTATATTGGCATTATAAGTGCAATACTAACAAACGTTGATAACATAGCTCACACACCAGGACAATCAAAACATATTCCAATTGCACTTACACAGGTGGGAAAAATGGTTTCCATCTTTAACTCATTCATTGAAACAAGGAGTTTAGAAATCGATGACGATACCCGTGAAGAAATTATCGACATCAACAAGTTACTCATACACCATAAAATTCCTGAAATTATCACAACGCAAAACTAGATTATTTACAAATATATTTTAATTTATCACCAATGTTATCTCTGTGTCTTAGATTGATCAGTAACAGACATTCGATAGGTTTGACTAACTTTCTTTGATGAATTTGCGACTTGAACCGAGAAAGAATAATCCCCTAATAATCTTGGCCATCCGCTGATACTAGCTTTGTTTGTTTCAGAGCTTGTACAAGTAGAGTTTAGAAGAGCTGTGCACACTATTGTTTCCTTATTAAGCAACAAACCTGGCGGCAATGCTCCGTCCAAAATAGTCCACGTTAGATTTGAAATGCTTGAACTTGCAAAACCTGTTGCGGTCAATATTTGCTGATAGAAAGGTCCATTAGTTACAGCATCAGGCAAAGTTATGGGGCTTATTGACATGTCTGTTGTGGATGAATTTGGGTTTGAAGATGAAGCTTGTAGTCTCAGCTTAGCCAAAAGGGCTCTTGTTGCTTGTCCAAAGTTTCCAGTTGCGGGAGTAATCTTGTTGGCCTTCTGGAATTTTATTAGTGCTTTTTTTGTTAAAGCCCCAAAATATGTTGACTCTTTTCCCACAGAGCCTGTGCCAGTAGGAGATATTATAAAACCACTAGAGTTAAGAAGTATTTGAAGAGCCTTAACATCATTTCCTGTTGAACCAACATTCAAATTTCTGTTAGACAATGCAATGTTTTTTAGTGAGGTCACAAGCGAAGGCGAAGTTACGGCACCAGGTACTAAACTGTATACAGTGTTGGCCGATGACGATGCGATTGTATTTACCAAGTTTACTGGAGAGTACGAAGAACTTCCCCCGCTTCCTCCGCCGCCTCCCCCACCACCTCCTCCGCCGCCGCCACCAGCAATAGGTGGAGGTAGAGGGGCCTTAGGTAATACAACGGCGTCAATTACATTTAATTCCACAGTATTACTGTCACCAGTTGTGGGATGATTAACACTTACAATATAATCTCCTGGTGGAACATTGGGGGTAAATTGGATTACCTGCCCACCTCCTGTACTCACAGCTGTTATCGAAGTGGAACTACCCGTTGATCTATTGAACAAATTTACAGTGTTTCCTGAGTCGGCAAATCTAATACCCTGAAGAGAGATGGCCAAGTTAGATGGAGTAGAAGTAGCGGAGATTGAAGTAATAATTGGACAGACCTCACCAATAACAGCAATATCATTCGTGCTGTTATTTGATGAAAATCTTATAAAACTTTGATTTGGATATTTACCTAATGTAATTCCATAAAGTACGCCATGATACAAACCAGCAAACATAGACTTGGGGTTAGATGATGCGTTTACAGTAAACGTTGCAGTAGTATTTGCTGGAATAATATAGTAATCATTCGAGTCATCTGACGATGTAGCAATTGTACCTGTTGCTTGTTCATAATATTGACGTCCATATGTGCGCATTGAGGAACAACCCAAGTCTACTGGGCAACTTGAACTCGAATCAATAAATGAATTAAAACTATAAGTTTGCGAAATGAATTGGTCTTCACTACCCGCATCAACTGCAACATTAAATGTACTTATCAATTCACTTTCCCCATTAGCACCATCATAAGAAAGCGCTAAAGTGGATGAACCAACAATTGTCACTTGTGGAGGTTTTTGTACTGCAATGGCAACCGAACTTGTAGCAACACAACCGAAACATCCTGTTCGCTGATTATCGTGGAGTGTTGTAGTCCAATCCATAGCAGTACTATCGTATGCTGTTCCCAAATCAAGCGCAAACAACATTAATCTATTATCATTTCCAAAACCATAGTGAAAATCTGAAGGTAGCTCCATTGCCTCCAGAACAATATCTGACTTTCCATCACCGTTAAAGTCATCGACAATCACAGGTGAACCCCAAAAATCTTCTATCGCCCCAAGGGTTGGTACTTCTATATTTCTTTCCAAAACACCAGCTTTATTTAATATCTGCACACCGGAATTATTACCATCAAAAAAGCGAGATCTATAGCTGAGAATAATTTGTGACTCTCCATTATTATTTACATCCCCTATTGCAATAGATTCTATATTAGGATTTGTAAACACATAGCCACTTTCGTCGTTTGAAAAAATTGTATTCAATGAACCATCAAGTAACATTATTTTATTACTTTGTGATACCGCTCCATATGTATCTTTAAGCACAGCAACAATACCGGGAGTGCTTGTTCCTATAAGTTTACCAATGGCTATTTGAGATGCAGAATATCCAAAAATCGGCGAGGATGATGCAACTATATTTCCTTCACTGTCTATAATATTGATGTAAGTAGTATAAGCATTAGGATTAGATGAATTAGCTTTAAATAGGTCTTTGTCTACAGTACTATACATAAATACCATTTCTGTATTTCCATCATTATGAAAATCTGCCACTGCAGGTAAAGCAATAGTAATTTGTTCATTTTTACCAGTACCATCATGCATGAGCACTTTATTCAATAGTTGATTATCAGAAGAATACGCATTTATATATAATCTGGTATTATCAAAAACATCAAAGTACACTGGGTCCCTATCATAAACTCCGGTTACGACGACCATGTTTTGATTGGTAGTTGATCCATTGTTTATATTTCTCAAGAAGGATGGGTGCTGCGCTGAAAATGCATGTGAACTAGTACCTTCAATTGCATCAGATACTACTAATGGGAAATTGCTCATTTTTTTCCCTTGAAAGTCATACCCGTGCAATCTAATCTTTTGATTAGTAGCATTGATTGATAGCCAATAGACCTCAGGAGTGCCGTCATAGTTTCTATCAAATATAGTACTTGGTGAAAAAAAATCAGTCCTATCCTGTAAGATTGTTTTATGAACAACACCATCTAGATTTGTAATATAGGCTGATCCGATACTGTTCACGGTAGCCATAAAGTTTTTCTTACCTACGGCGTCGTAATAAATTGCAGGCATTGGATCATCTGCAATTTCAGATCCATCACTTAATGACGAAAGAACAGTATGAGAACCATCACTATTATAAAAATAAAACGTGTAAGGAGGCTCACAAACTCCAAGGGCGCAATTAGAGTAATACGGAACCACCATCCTTTTAGTGGACTGGTCACCGTCATCCCTAACAATACTTTGTACACCCCTTGGAAAACCTTCTAGCTGTTGGGGCCAATTATTTAGCAACTCCTTTAAAACAACAAACTGAAAAGGATCACTTTTCTTCCAAACACCCTGAGATAGTACCTCCAGATAAAGTGAGTGTTTTCCATTTTGCAATATATTAAAATCAACAGAGCATGTCATTTGCACATCATAAACTGAACTACCACTACATAGAACCGTTCCTGTTACTGCATCATCTGCAAGTATCCTAAAATTAGTTCCTTCTGGGTATAAAATCCTAAATTTTATAGCTTGAGTGCTACCATTAACATAATTTAAATTATTTCCAACAGATTCAATCCATTCATTTTTTACATCCAACACAGCAACATCTTCACTCGTACTTCCATTTGTATTTTGGACACTTAGCTTAATCGTATAGTAGCCTTCATCGAGAGATTTTGTATCCAAGGAATAAAGTTTACCGTTTGTAACCTGCTGACTTGATGTTGAGATGACAGTAAATGAATTTCCAAAACTAGGTGGATAACCATTAGTGTACGAAAGGGTATAACTCGAAAAATTATCGAATGCTGTTGCGGTACCAACGATGTCCACAATTCCCTGCCCTATTGGCATCGCTGCCAAGTGAGAAACTGGTGGTCTAGAAATCCCCACAGACTGAAGTACATCAATTCTTCCATAACCCACATTATTATAATTAGGAGAAATATACTTAGAGCCATTCATAATAGCCGCCTTAACCTCTGCTGGAGTCCAATTAGGATGTAATTGTAATATAAGTGCCGCTTCTCCAGCAACATGAGGAGTCGCCATTGAAGTTCCTGAAAGTGAGATATGATTTGCATCATTATTACATGCTGTATCTCCTTCTCCCGCAAAAGAAGTGCCCCAATGCGCCGCACAAATATTTACACCTGGAGCTGTTACATCCGGTTTTGCAAGAGACATTTGAGTTCCACTTGCATTGACCCAAATTACAGGGCCCCGGGCACTAAAAGAGGCAATGTTATCATCATTGTCAGTTGCTCCAACGGTAATTGCATTTCTGGCTGTACCCGGTGAATTAATTGTTCTAGAATTTGGTCCAGAGTTTCCAGCTGCAACAGTTACAACAACGCCATTAGCAACAGCATTATCTACTGCCTTTGACATATCATCATCGGGGTCACCAACCCCTCCAAGACTCAATGACGCAATATCTAAGTGGTCCGAAACATCTCCATCATGATTAGGGTCAACAGCGGCCTCTATCCCAGCGATGATATTATCAGAAGTTCCCGAACCCGTACTATTCAAAACCTTATATGCATATATTGTTGCCCCAGGAGCAACTCCCTTAAGTACACCGTTTCCAGCCGCAATAGAAGCTACATGCGTTCCATGTCCATCATCATCCATTGGATCATTATCATTATTAACAAAGTCGTATCCACTAAATACCTTACAATCTACTGTTGTCGTTCCAACTTGTGTACCATAACAGCCCCCAAGATCAGGATGTAGATAGTCCACACCTGTATCAATTATTGCAATTGTTATACCACTACCTGTTATTGAAGTGCTCGCAACAGCCCCTGCCCAAACTTCTGGAGCATGGATTAGTGGAACAGAATTCATTAGCGACGCTTTTACAGTTTTAACTTTTTCAATACTTTTTACGTTAGAAAGCTTTTTAAGTTTTGCCAACTCATCGCCATTAATGTTTAACACTACAGCATTCAAAACTGCATTAAATCTGTGTAATTTGTTTTTTGACGTTAGTGGATTATTCCTCGCAGCAACCGATGCTGGTAAGGTACTTAAAAATGAGCTTTGCTGATTTATTATTTTTGTCCTTTGATTTTGTAGTATAGTTCTTGTAGCTTGAGAGGCAAGCACCAGATTCCCTTTTGGATTTTTTAACCTCATGCTTTTTACAGTCGAGGAAATGGACGGCTCTTTAAGTTCTACAATGTATCTCTGAACCGAATTATCCTTCTCTGGAATGAAGTCGGCATTTTGAATTTTTAATCTTGGTAACGATGAATCCAATCCGCTTGTCAGAAGAGTGCTATTTAACCTTTTCAAGGCGTTACTTTGTCCTGTAGACAGTGCGGATAAAGATTGCTGTATTTTAGATGGGGCTACCTGAGACTCACTTGCAAAAGTAGTGGTTGCAAAAACTATAGCTACCAAAAGACCGAATGTAGTAATTGAAACTAATGAGAAAAAATACTTACGCCTAGTCATTTATATATTATTACCTGTTATTATCATATATTGTATCAATTAACAGAAAAATTTCCTAATGCAACCTAGACACCATTTCAACAAAGTGGCGAATATGCTATCTTATAGTAATGAGTAAGATCTGGACCAGGTTTGGTATTTTTGTAATTTGCGCCTTTGCCTTAATTGGCTTTACTTTGACCTTCACATATATTGCCGTTAGGTTTGGTTGGACAAATACACCAGGAATCATAGATAATCAACACGACTATTTTAAGAATCAAAAAGAGATACCGACAAACTCCGTAGCCACTACAGGTCCAGTATCATCGGAAATTGCAAAAATAAAAGATGCTGTGGAGACAACATTAACTGGTGCAGCATCAGCGACATCAACCACAACAAACAACGAAGCTTGGAAACAAAGCGATGAATGGAAGACATTAAAATCTGCAATTATCAAAGACAAGGAGTCCATAAATAGAGCAGCTCTAGCAGCCAAGGTATCCCCTAGATTAATTGTATCAATACTCATTGTTGAACAGCTTCGTCTATTTCATTCCAATCGAGAAATTTTTAAACAATTTTTTGCCCCACTTAGAGTTCTTGGCAATCAAAGTCAATTTTCATGGGGAGTTATGGGAATTAAGCAAGATACAGCTCGACAAATTGAAAATAATTTGAAAGATAAAAATTCACCATATTATCTTGGAACTGAGTTGGAACAAGCGCTTGATTTTCCAACAACAACGAATGTTGATTCTTTGAGATTTAATCGTTTAACAAATGATCAAGATCGTTATTACTCATATTTATATACCGGAGTAATGATAAAGGAAATTGAAATTCAGTGGCAAAGGGCAGGTTTTCCAATAAGTAAACAGCCCGGCATCATAGCTACACTATTCAATATAGGTTTTAAAAATTCTAAGCCAAAAATGGATCCGCAAATTGGGGGCGCAGAAATTTACATAAATTCCACATCCTATAGCTTTGGGGGTTTGGCTTTGAACTTCTATAATTCTAATGAATTGCTTGATGAATTTCCAAGGTAATCAGACTACGTCTTTTTGCGGAGAGAGAGGGATTTGAACCCTCGATGAGGTTTCCCCCATGCCGCTTTTCGAGAGCGGTGCCTTCAACCACTCAGCCATCTCTCCAATGTTGAAACAACCATGAAAGCATACCATTAACACTGTATATGTGGCAATTTTTAACCAAATTTTAGCAAAATTCGGCCTGTTTTTTGATTTTTTTTGAAAATATGTTATATTCTTCATATTGCTTTCATCTCTGATTATAGGCAATAAATTCAGGTATTTAGCCAGCATGGCCCTATCGTCTATCGGTTAGGACGAAAGCTTTTCAAGCTTTAAAGCCGGGTTCGACTCCCGGTAGGGTCACAAAATTTAACGAACGGAGTGAGTATAAATTTGTGATGCAGCGGTACTTTATATTTTCGAGCTTTGCGAAGAAAATATTCTAGTACCGGCTGCGCACTGAATTTTCCATGCATATTAAGTAATGATATAATCACATTATGCAAACAATAAACCCAAATACACTCAACGGAATTGATCAGGAATACATTCCAGAAAAACCATTAAGTGAATACGAGCCAAGATTAACAGCGAGAGTATTCGTAATTGATTCAGAAAACAATATTGGATTAATAAGACACCCTCCATCCAACATGCTCTTTCCACCAGGTGGCGGTGCAGAAAAAGGAGAAACTGTTTTCGAAGCTTCAACAAGAGAAGTGGCAGAAGAACTTGGTGTTGTGTGTACCCCAGTTGAGGACTTGGGAATCTTGGAGCATTACCATGACAAATGGATGAAGAAGTTTATAATTCATCACGTGTATGCAACCACGGACAAACAATCTATAGAAGTGGATCTCGTAGACTATGATACTAATCTAGAAAGAGTCTGGGTGAGTATTGAAGAATATAGGAACATACTGGATAACTATCTCAAAAATGAAAAACCTGATGATGTCTGGGCAAAAGCAATTTTATATTTCTTAGATGCATTTTCTTCCCATAAATAAAACGGGTAATGACAAAAAAATAAACTAACGAGTAGGATATCTGCTCGTTAGTTTATTTTAATCTAAGTTATACTCTCTACTTTATAGTAAAATAACCCTCGCTATCCGCGGATATTTTAGCGCCATCGAAATCAATAATTCTTATTGAATAATCAGAACCACTAGGCAAAGTTGTTGGTATTTTCCAATCAAAATGATTCTCATTAGCATTTACACGTAATACAATCGACGCCTCACTAGAATCAAATGAAGAATCTGGATTGTGATATGTATCACTTCCCTTTCTTAATTTAATATATAGATTAGCAATACCTGGGGCATACCAACTTATCCTATAAGTCGATCCTTTTTCGACAACTAATCCCGCCTTTGGATAAACAACCTTAATGTAAGGGTCTGACGTACTAACATACTTTGAAGAAACTTTAAAGTATGTATCGCTGTAATCATAATAGTATTTCACCCCCTTATCTGGTCCATCAGAACGAGTGTATGATACCAACATTCTATACGCTCCATCGGGCAAATCTGTTGGAACTTTCCATTGATACCCAGATGACACAAAGCCAATTGACTTTATTGCATTTGATTCAATAATTCCACCATTAACAACACCCTTTTGATAATTTTCTTCACTAATTAGGCTCACAGACGCTTTGTCGCCCTGAGAACCAATTGACCAAGTCCAATTTAGTGTATAGGTTTCTCCTTTAGTAAAATACTCACCTCCATTTGGATAAATCACTGCAACATATTTTGTTGCCACTGGCACCACTACGGGCACTGGAGAAACCGTAACGACACCATCTGCGTTTATCACAGCTCGTAGTGCTGGGCCAAAGAATCCATCGGCTGGCGCAATACCTTTAGCTGTTTGATACTTAATAAGCGCATCTCTAGTCATTTCTCCAAAGTAGCTATTTAAGTAATTACCCAAAATAAAACCCTTGGCATTTAGAAAGCACTTCAACCTAAGAACGTCATCACCATAATCTCCAATCTTTAAATTTCCAGTAAAAACGTGGGGCATATTTGATGTACACGCTTGAAGATTTGTTGTCTCACTCGCTAGATTAGCTGGTGCTGAAATAATAACTGACGAGCTTGAAGTCGGAGTTACTGGAATATAGGTAGGTGGTGTTGGAATTGGGTTTTGAGTTATCACCCCTGAACAAGTTTGATTCTTGATCTTTTCTCTAGTTATTGGTCCAACATAGCCAGTTGGACTGATATTATTTTCCTGTTGAAACTTTTTAACCGCCTTAGTAGTCATAAGCCCAAAAAATCCAACTGGATTTGAATTGAGATACCCTGAGGTTTGTAAAAAATCCTGCAAAACTGACACTTCCCCATCTGTTTTTACATCAGTTGATTTGTATCTCAAATTATTAACAATGGTCACACAAGTTGAATCACCCTGTGGATCAATATCCCCAACTTGTGCAAATCCAACTGTTGGAATTATTAATACGAGAATAGCAAAAAATGACCAAAATATTTTCTTATTCATTTATTTAATTTATATTGTTATGAAATAATAATACCATACCTAACACCTTACACATACAAACTTAACAACAGCCATCAAATTAGCTATACTTATAATCATATATGCATATAATACCCATACTCATCTTATTTGTAAGTGGAGCAATACTAACAGCCGGAGATTTAATTTTTAGAACATGGGTGGAAAAGGGATCGAATATGCACTCTATAATATATGTAGTTGGTATTTTTACATATCTAGTGGGTACAATGTTATTAGTTGAAAGCTATAAACATGATATAAACATAGTTTCTGCAGGAATAATACAAATATTATTTAACACAATAATATTGGTTGTATTTACATATTTTTATTTCCACGAACCATTAACCGTTGTCCAAATCATTGGATTAGTACTTGGTCTCATTTCAATCTACCTAATAGGTTAATACATTCATGAAGCTCAGAACATACACGCTGTTATCTTTTGGAAAAAGTTTATAATAAAAAATGACCCCCGCCAGATGAATCTGAGCGGGGGCCGTGGTTTTAGAAGACTAGCTCTTGGCTTTTGAGGCCGTAAGTTTTGCCTTATTTCTTCAACCACTCGAGCAATTCGTCACCAATCAATTGCTCGTTGACTTCCTCGTCCGTCATGTGCACGAACTTTTCGATGTCCCGGATAACGACCAGTCCGACATTCGGGAACTCGTCGCCGAGCTGCTCGATGTAGCGGAATGTGCTTGGCTGGTTTGAACAGCCAATGAACAGGTAGTAAACCTGGTCACCACGCTCCGCGGATTCCCGCAGTAAGCGACGTGTCGGTTCCTTGTCGTCACCATTGTTGTCGCCGTCGGTGACGTGGATGACGAGTGCGCGTTTCTTGGTTTGCGTAGTCGTAACGACCGGCTCAGCGACAGGTTTTGCCCCGCCACCAAATAGCCGGCCGAGCATTCCACCACCCTGCGGTTTAGCAACGGTTTGATTGCCGCAGCCATAGCCGAAGTGTGCCAAGTTTTTGCGCAGGACGTGTGCATAGTCTGTACCGCCATTGTAGCCGGGGACTTTGTTGATGATGCACCGGGCGATGTAACCGTCATGGTCATTCTCCGTGATTTCACCCACGTAGTAAGCATGACTGGCCCCATCACTGAACGTGAACACGTCCATCTTCTTGTCGGGATCAAAGACCATCCCCCAAGGCACGAGCCGAGTGAGAAGTCCTTGAGTGAGGCCGTCTTGATGTTCATCCCGGAAGCTCCCACTGACGTCCAAGTTGAACGCCAATTCCATTGGAGGCGGAATGTTGATGCCACGCTTCTGGAGCGAGAGGACAAGGCCAGCTGCTGCTTTGGTGAGGTTGAGTTGTAATGGTTGTTTCACTTGTCTATTTGCTTTCTATTGTCTTAGTTGTTGTTTTAGCGAGTTGAGTATCCGACTGGTTTCGCCAATTTCAGTCGGGTTTGTTTGTTTGCTACCATGACGCCCTTTTAAGTTGGCGACACTTTCCATCCAAACAGGCAATGTATTGAACACGACCTGCTGAATGATAGTTGTCATTCTCATGGGTTGCTCGATTTGGTTATCCCTCGAGAAGGAGCCTGAGCGGATTTGCCCAAGTGTAAGAGTGAGACTAGCAGCGCGGTCTTCCAACCGCTGTGCTAAATCCTCTCTTGAAATGTTTCTGAAGTAATCCGCAACGACCAAGGCCGCTGTGAGACCTGCTTCAACGTCGTCGCTGAGTTCAGCTAGAGTTCTTGAGTTTCCTTCCAAACTTTTGCTTAAATCAACGAGTGAAGATATACAATCGCGCATCAACAGAGTGAGCTGATCAATTTCCCTCAATGCTTCTTCCAGTGATGGAAGTGTGTCGATTTCTGGTGTGGCCGCCCGCATTATCTTCGCGAACAATCCAGCACCTTTTTCAAACACCTTTTCAAGTCTGATGCTGCTGAGAATTTCCATCATCCTATTTATGTACGAAGTACTTTTTTGAATGACTTCTGATCCGAGCAGCTTTAGAGTTTCCGTGACCAGGTTGTTGTGCTTTTCCTGAAGGTGTTGCCCCCAAGTAATCACGTCAACCTGATCAAGTTCGTCTTGTCTAGTGGCTTCGACAATTCTAACCACCGCATCCAAGACTGGCTCTTTCAAATTTGGAAATTTTATTTTGAGACCCTCTCGCTTTACTGGAATGCGCTTTCGCACGGAACCAGGAATGGCGGAGGGGGTCTGAACGAGATTGATCTCAGGTTTTTTGACGACCTGCTCTGCAGCTTTTGTAGCTTGCGCATCACCATATTCATCTCCACCAATAACCGTAGGCTTTGCTTGTGCCGAAGTGGCAGCGCCACCCATGGTTGTCGGAGTGATTTTTGTGATTGGAGGTACGGCGCACTGAGCACTGTCACCAACAACACCATTACCAATAACAGTCGGTTTCATTTTCATTTCTTGTGGTTGAAGTTTTCAAAGTGCTATGTAGGAATTTCCTCGGACCAAAATTACGTCCTTCTCCCCACTAGATTCCAAACACCGTGTTTTGAATCTAGATGAGGAGGGCAACATTAATGGAGTTGCCCGTGAACCTGTGGTGGTTCCCAGCAAGAGAAAAGTTCTTGCTACTTGTTTCTAATTGATCAAAACGGGTGGGTGTTATGAGAAGTACCCCAACACAGCGTTGAAGTCACCCATAAACCCGGAGCCGACCGGAGCGTACTCCCAACCCTTGTCGCTGCGAATCAAGCTGCCCATCTGGACCGCATTAAACGCAGCAAATTCGTTGGTAAGTTGATACTCGCCGAGCACCTTGCCCTCGTCGTCCTTTATGGTGATCGATGCGGATTTGACACCAGCAAAGGTTGCACCACCGTGGACTGTGACGAAGATTGGGATTTCGTTGACTTCGCTTCCAACCTTGTCACCAAAGATAGTGATCAGTTCATCGATGTCCGTCGTAACACCAGTGCGTGCGTCACCCGAGTGAGTGAGTGCACCGCAAGGTGTGGAGAACGACCTGTCTTGATTCGTGACCAGCATCCCGTTGGGATTGGTACTTTTTGCGTTGTAGGTGCTGAGCACCTGGGCAAAGTCATTGACCTTTGCCCCGTTACCACCGTTGGTGGCGAGCAGCGCATGTGCATCCACGTCGTGCGTGCTGTCCCAGCGAAGCTCCACCGTGAAGCGGGCGCCTTTGTTGAGTGACAGTTGCAGTTTCTGGACGACATCACCTGGTTTTGCTAATGGAAGTGCCAATGGCATATTTTTGTTTTTTCTTTGTTTCTGATTGTTGTTGTTTGTCGTGCGGTTTGGTTTCTCCCCGCGGGCGCGCACGCGCCCGCGGGGATTCCCTTGACCTTCTGCTTACGCTTTAGGTTTCGAGGAAAGTTGTGCGAGCTCGCCACGCGCTTCGGCAAACATGCCACGCGCAGTGTCAAACTTTTTGAGATTTTCTGTTCTTGCTGTGTCGACCAACGCTTGAACCTCACCAGTTAAGGCAATAAGTTCTTGGAGTTGGTTCGCCTGTTGAAGCCTGTTGTCCCCCGGAGCGTTTGCCGCCGTGGTAACAACCTCCCTCATGAGAGTTCCGCGGATTTGTCCCAGCTGCCGATCGAGATCAGCTTGCTTTGCAGCTAGCTGTTGCACACCCTTGACCTGCATTGCTCCATGAAGAGCGATCAAGGTTGTTTTGATGGAACTGAAACGTGTTGTCGCGGTTGTCGCGGTTTCTTGCAGAGTTTGAACCCCAGCCGCCTCGACCTGTTGAATGACCAACTGATCTGCAGGCAACCTGGAGAAAACACCTTCAAGTGCCAAAGCCCGAGATTCCAAAAGTTGAAGTTTGTTCTCCGCTTCTTGTAGATCAGACTGTGCCAACACACTATTCGCGTCCAACCTCGCCCGTCCAACCTCGGCTCGCGCCGACTCGAGAAACTTGTGAGCCACTACAGCAACAACTGCGAAGTCATTGATATGTTGACGATAAGTCCCTTTAAGCTGATTGAAACGCTGAAGTTCACGGAGGAGTTCATCCAAAGCTTGCGCCAATTCCTTCTCGAGGTTTTTCATCACCCCCATTAGGTCTTGAGTACGGCCCGAGACTAATTCACATACAGCTTCGTGTGCAGTATGAGCTGCATCCGCAACCGCACGCTTACTCATAAAGCCAAGGACTCTCGCCTTGAACCCCAGTTTTCCCGATTGAATCTGCTTGAGCAGATCGGGAAGTTTTGCATCCTCAACACCGCTTTGCAGGCGGTCAAAGAGTGCAAAAAGTTTCGGGTTTCTAGCGCGTTCGATCCCTGACAAGAACCCATCAAGGGTCTCGGTAAGTGCAATTTCAGCACCGTGTCCAATCATCAGAATGTCCCCCGACGTGATGTCAGAAAACCTCAGACCACTGAGCATAGCTTCCGCAGTTGGAATTTGCTCCGGCAACAGCGCGATTTGTCCCGCATTACCCGCAAGGGCAACACTGAAGTCCGTCGCTTGTTGAGGAACCATTCCACTACCAGTTGATGCACCAATTACGGTCGGTGCCCCCATCGTTGTCGGTTTCATGTTTGTTCTCTCTGTATCTAGGGCTATGTACCCCGTTTTGATTTTAGTTGTGAATGAGCATAGAGATTTCTTCGGACCAAATTACGTCCTTCTCCCTACTAGATTCCAAACACCGTGTTTTAAATCTAGATGAGGAGGGCAACATTAATGGAGTTGCCCGTGAACCTGTGGTGGTTCCCAGCAAGAGAAAAGTTCTTGCTACTTGTCTGAATCCCTAACCCCCTTGGGTCGGCGCCCCGCTGTTAGCAGAACAAATTGGTCTTCACAACCTTGAATATAATTCTCCCACCGTTCAGACTCCACCTAATAGGAATCGTCACGACATAAAAAAGTTTATCCAAGATCACTACAAACTTTTGTCCTACAACAAGCACCGGCTTAAGCACCTTTCGTCCAATTCGCGACTCCGCATACCATAAGCTGCACAAAGTGATTACCACGATGCCAACAAACTTGTGTACGGAGTTGATGTGAAAATGAATTTGAAAGTGTTCAAGCGACAGTTCAACCAACAGAATGAACCCAACAAAGCCAACTAGCATGAAAGCCGTCTTCTGCAAAATCGGAAATCTTTCAATCAGCTTGATGCAGTAACCTGCAACGAATCGCAGCGCCAGAATGCCAATGAAGACACCGAGGCATACGACCCACAAGCGCTTGTCCAGCGCGACGGCCGCCACTACGTTATCCAGCGACAACGAGAGGTCCATGATTTCGATTTGTATTACTGTTGCGACCAGGCTTTTGTAAACCTTAGCCGAGCCGCTTTCATGGATCTCCTCCTCTGTTTTGCCAGAGAGATGTTCCACCATGAGATAGACTAGGTACAACGCACCAAATATCTTCAACCACGGATTCGAGGCGATAAACGCCACAAGCGCCAAAGCTAGACCACGAAACGCGTACGCCCCAATGATACCCAACCTCAACGCCTGCTTCTGTTGCTTCTTTGGCAGATCGCTTGCCATCGCGGCAATCGCCATCGCGTTATCGACGGAGAGCAAGCCCTCAATCAAGATAAGCGATAATATTACGGGGATTGCTGTACTGAATTCACTCAGAGTGGGCAATTGTGAGAACACGGCAGTCATTTCTATTTTCTTTATTTGTTGTTTCTGTTTTCTCTACAAATTACCAGTCTTCCGAGACTAGATTTGTTAGAGTATGAAATCTGCAGAATCAAATGCCGTGCACATTTGAAATACAGACTTCATGCTCTAACAAATCCTTAAGGTTTTAAATGAGCTCTATGAATTAACTTGACATACTGTATATTTCTGGTGCTAATGATAATCCGTTTCGCAAAGTTGTCAATATTTATTAGACGTTCAGAGGGCTATAAATCTATCTTTTTCTGGATGAATCTTTACAAGATACAATAAAGGCTTAAAATATACTAATCTGGAATAATTGCTTTTGTGATACGTCTAGTTTTAATTAGACGTTTAGTACTGATTGAAATTTCCTTCCTTTAATAAGCCTCTTTCTTCTAAAATACGAGTCAATATTTCGAAGTTACTTTTATACATTGGCATACCAGAATATCCGTCCCCCACTATTCCGTTATATAGATCGTAAAGTAC
Organism: uncultured bacterium; assembly: GCA_903936565.1. Lineage (GTDB taxonomy): Bacteria > Patescibacteriota > Minisyncoccia > Phycocordibacterales > CAIZLB01 > CAIJKW01. Next base: position 103,141 of record CAIZVZ010000009.1, read on the forward strand.
TAAATCGTTAAGTCTTCCTAGAAAACACGCAAGCTCAGACTCATCCTTATTAGATAATATGAATTTACATACACGAGCATTTAGGATAAAGTCGCCTGACGATATAATTTCTAATAATTTATCTAATCCATCTACCCACCCATGATTCATCACACTTTCAATATCAGGATGCAAAGTAGCAAAATTATTTTCCATATCAGCAACATACAAGAAATAGGCTTCCTTGATGTTTTTATTTTTTAAGAATGAAACTAAATTGTTTTCATGTGACCCAGTAATTCGAGCATCATCAATCAATACAATTATCTTGTTCTTAATAAAGCCCTCCATGATACTTAGATCATTTTTATTCATTAATGACTTTCTTTCTTCGTCCGAGAATGAACCATAATCACCCTGAAACATTTCCTTTTTTAGAATTGTAATATCAACGACAGAATTTTTACCCATCATAAATAGATATTGATTAATATAATTCTTGAATCCCTTAACGATACCGCTGGAACCTTTTACAATTGACTTGTAGGGAGAAGTTGTGATTACTAAATCTATATTGTCATTTGTGCTAAATATTTCAGGATTAGCTGAAATAAACTTCTTAGCTAATTGATGTCCATATTCTTTAGCAACCTTTCCATCTCCATACTTGAATTTGCTGTAGGAAATTAAATCAAATTCGTTTTTTACAACATCTCGATTCTCATCCTTAGGATTATCTTTTACAATTTCAACTATTTTATCTTCCTCAAAATCCAACTGACACAATGATAAATTGTCATAATGTAAAACTCTTTCATCACTGCGCACAATGGACACCAACTCACCTATATCTTTTATGCCTGCAAATCTCTTTGCGTATTTATCAGATGGATCAAACAATAAAGACGAGATACCACTTTTCCATGCTCCTCTATAGTCGGCAATTAAACTATCCCCTACATGCAGAATTTCATAAGGAAAACATTTAGATTCTTTCACAAGCTGATCATAAATATAAAGATGAGGTTTTGCACAACCAACTTCATTTGAGAAATAGGTGTAATCAACCAAATCAAGTACACCCAATTCTTTAAGCCCCCTTCTCATTACATCACCATGTAAAAAACCAGTATTACTAATCAATGCAATTTTTACACCAAGATTTTTAAGATCTTTCAAAATTTCAAACGTATCTGGATTAATTAGGATCGGTAAATTATCCATAAACAGCAAGGATAATTCGCCCCTAAGCTTCTCAACGTGTTTGTCGTCTAAATCCTCGGAAGTGTTGTTTATTTTTTGATTAATCAAATTCAGTCTTGATTCGAAATCAAAATCAATTCCAACCGCTTCAGATAATCTATCCAACTCAACATCAACTTCATCTTTTACAGATTTCACCAAATCATAATCAGAGCAATTAATCGCATCTCCAAATAGTACTGTTCGCTTTTTAACAAAATCAGAATTACTTTTTAACAATGTCTTCCAGACATCGAAACTAATTATTTTATATTTCATGTTTTTTAATTTAATAAGGAGAATTTTATAAAGTGAATGAAGGAATACCGGGATTATCTGTTTTAATTAATTGATGATGTCTAATTCTAGATTCTTGTCTCACCACCTCAAAGCCCTTAGCATACTTTTCGACAGAACCATAACCATCATTAACGCTAGAAATGTAGAGTCCAAAAAGCATTTCATCACTTAGACGTTTACAGAAATCTTCAAGCTCTTCTTGATTTTCCCAAGAAAGGATAAATCTACACAGACGAGAATTCAAAACAAATTCATCTGGTTTTTTCATCAACAGTTGCAGAGTGTCCAAATCATTTACCCATTTGTGATTAATTCGATTTTCAATATCGGGATCGTTTTTACCCGAACCCACATCAACTACATAGATAAATATAATCTCTTCAAGGCCTGCTTTTTCCATAAAATCTATAATTTTTTGCTCGTGGGCGCCTGTAATTCTAGCGTCTTCAACCAATATCAATCTTTTTCCTTTTAGCAAAAATGGATCAAAGGAAAGGGTGTCTCTCTTCATATTTTCTAGCCTTTCTCTGTGTGATAATTTACTGAAATCACAGACTGGAGCTGAGGACCTATGAATTTTTAAAAAGGTTAAGGGTTGATTCTTAGCAGATAACAAAAGCTCATTTAGCATGTAGTGGAAATACATAGCCAAAGAATTTGCTGATGGCGGTGTATACCAATAAGGTGAAGTAGACACAATGAACTCACTACTTTCTCCAGAAATTTTTTCTAAGGAAAATTTATTCAAAAACTCCGACATCATACTTTCAGCAAATTTCATTGCTGTAGGTTTGTGACCATACTTAAATTTACTGTACTCAGTGAAATCGAGTGTTGGTTTATTTTCTAAATTATTTTCGGCATCTATTGTGTACGCAGATATTCTGTTGATTTTCATATTGTTGTTTTTATTTTTAAATAATGTGCAACAGTTTTAATCAATTGTGTCAATGTGTCAATAACTAATAGACATAATGGAAGAGTACATTCCACTTTATTCTGGAATAACAAATAAAGCCCTTTATAAGGGCTTTAAATATGCTTCATTGAAATATTATTCTATATTTTATGTCTAATAACAGTTAGACAAGTAAAAGTATCTCTGTCCCGGAAACTACTTTTACTTCTTTGCACCCCTTTCTGCTAACTTAAAAATACTCGTTAGGGTCTGCGCAAATTCTGGATTTTTTATCAAAATTCCATAAATTGTATCCCCCAGCATGTGAATTCTGACCTCGTCTTCGAATATGTTTATGTCGCAAGAAAGTGGAAATTCATCTTGATCTATCTTGAATGCAACCTGACCCTCTCTTGGCTTAATTTCTCCATCATCACATGTATAAATTACGCTATACAAATTATTCCCCTCTAAACGCAAGTTAATATATTTCTTTAGATTTTTTGATCTAAATAATTTGTATACCAACTCTAGTGGAAATACTCCGTAATCCATCTCTGTTCTAAATCTAGGGTTATTTGCCAACTCTTCCATAGAAGACTTAACAGCAGCATCCCCTTCGAAGAACTTTATAATAGGAGCCTGACCCTTTTTCCTAAGTGTTGCCTTAAGTTGAGGTATTACAATATCTAAGCTTTTAATACTCTCCTCTGTTTTGAGTTTAAGCTCTTCCAAAATGAAACGGAGTCTTTCTGGATCTTCCGCTTGGTATGACAATCTTTTACCAACATTAACCTCACGCACTAATCCCTTTTCCTTCAATAAATCTAGGATTACATAAGCGGTAGATCTTTTTAGTTTTACTTCCTTGGCGATCTCAGCGGGTGTTGCAGATTCTGTAGACAAAAGAAACACATATACAACTATTTCCTTTTGTGAGATTCCTATATTTTTAAGATAGCTATAAAAGTTTAAATTCATGGAAATTGATTTAATTAGTATTTAATAATGATACCACATAAATAACCCTTAACACCATACGGCTAGAATACTTAACAAAACTCTTTAAATCTTCCACACTTTTATATAAATCTTCTCACCCCAAAAACCCAGCGACGGTATATCTCCATTCGCTGTCTTGGCAATAATTTGGTATTTTTATGTATACAACAAAAGTGCGTATGTTAATTTTGTTAATTATCCTTCATCAGACTTAACAATTTTGGCATACGCCTTTTGTGATTTCAAAGGCCAGAGTGTGAACAGCGTTAAGTTATTGTAATTTACATACTCTATGTTAAAATTTACAATACAACAATTAAAATAAAATAATGAAAAAAAAATATTTACATTTAACTTTAATAATTTCTGGTATTTTATTATTAGCTTTAGGTGCAAGTATTTTGGTAGCAAAATATATAGAGAACAAATCTACGTTGACGTCTAGAATATCAAATGCATTTTCAAGTTACCCCCTCTATGTATACACAAATGGTGGTAACGGATCAGGGACGATAACAGTAGGACTGAATGGTCGAAAGTCTAATATTCAGAGGACAAATATTGATGGTCAAATTTTTAAATTTGGAGATGTCGTAAAACTTACCGCTACCCCATACATGGATTCAACTTTTGTTTCTTGGAAGGGATGTGATTCATTATCGGGTGAATTAAATAGTGTGTGTAATATAAAGATATCAGCCTCAACAACAGTAATAGCAAATTTCAAAATGAATAGTAAGGGTGCTGCTCTTATGCTTTCTGAATTAAAATTACAACAACAGACAACAAATGATTTAGATGTGTCCATAATGCAGATAGAAACATTAAAGCAATTTGATTTTATCTCTAAGACAATCGGATTTAATGATGTAGAAGAGAAAAATAATTTTAACAGTGCCATTAAAGAAGCTATCGAAAATGGAAATATCATAAATTTATATTTTTCAGAGTCTTATGAAGAAGAAAGTATTGGGTATTTTCCAGAAGACTATAGAGAAATAATAAAAAATAGATATTTAAATTCTTCAATACTCTTGGCTGGTAAGGGCGAAGGAAATAGAAAGGTTGTAAAAGTTTCAAAGTCTCCTGCGGTTAACCTCCATAGTTATTCTTTAGACACAACGCCAATTTTAAACAAAAATATGTGGGGTGGTATATGCGGTTTATTGTCAATCATACAAAATCTTAATTATGTACTTGTGCCTAGTGCAACTTTACCTAATGGCTTTCCAGCTCCTACTTATACTGCGCAAGGAAAGTTATATTGGGATAAGTTGTATATGGAAAAAGTAATCAATCTGGTAAAAATTTACAGTAATGAAATTGGACTTCTTAATTCCAAATATATTTCAATTTATAGAGAATACACTAAAAGAAATGTTCGGAGTACCGGGTGGAATTATAAACCTAATTCTTCTGGCGAAATTGATGGGTCTCTCTCTGTGGGTGATAATTTTAAAAATCTCTCCGATTTATTTAGTATAAAAGGTGGTAAAAGAGATACTGTTTGTCACCTTATTACATATCATACCAATACAGTTTATTACAACGCTTTTGGTGCGGAATACAATACTCCACAAAAAGTGGAATCTACACATTCTAGTCCTATTGTTGGTATATCAATGGGTTCTACTGTTCAATCACCATCCGAAGCATTTGTCTCTGGTGCTATTTCTGCCATGTCAACCCCTTCTCCTGTAAAATCAATAGTTATCATGGATACCATGTATCAAGGCTCACATGTACATGATGATAATAAAGCCAAAAAGTATGAAGATATCCCAGTAAAAACAGGAACAATTAAATTTATTTTAAAAGATGATGGCTCACTTAACATAAGCTCTTATAACGGAATTAGTAAATCTGTAAAGGCAGAGTTTGATAAAATTAATAAAACAAAGACATTTTATATTCAGTGTTATACATTTAAATAAAGTTAATAATTCTTACTGTTGGAAATAAAGAACAGCTTGAATCTATGGCATATAAAAGGCTATAATAATGAGTATTTTTATATAGCGCGCCGTGTTTACTTTTGAGAAAGTTGTGTATAACCTTTTATTAGAACGTTGCCTTCTACTGTACTTACCCTCCAAAATTTAGTTAAATAGGAGTATGAAAATACTAGCTACTGAAGGGGAATGGGTACTTCGGCGACTTATTCATTATGCTACGCGTCACACACACACACACACCAGCTGACGCTGATGGTTTAATAATTAACAAAAACCCATCGACCACTAATGGATCTGATGGGTTTTTAAATTAGTGGCAATAATCTATTGTAGACAGAGGGCTCTACAGACTAAAGAGAACTAGTGAACATCGCCTTTTCTGTAGAACTTCCGGTCACCGTAAACGAACATGTTGGAGTTGTTATTCCATTACATTTTCCTCCACTCCAATTTAAGAATTTTGCCTCTGAATTTGCAATAGCCTCAATTGAAACGACGGAATCCTTATTATAGTATCCTCCACCTAGGACATAACCATTACTGCCATCACTTTTTGTAACAGTTACTAAATACTTTGAAGAATCGAATACAGCTTTTTCTGTAGAGTTTTCAGTAACAGTAATTAAACATGTTGGAGTTGTTATTCCATTACATTTTCCTCCACTCCAATTTAAGAATTTTGCACCCATAGTAGGGATAGCCTTCAGTGTAACTACAGAGTTCTTATCATAGTCCCCAGCTCCCATAATAACACCAGTAGCACCATCACTTTTAGTTACCGTAATATTATACTTTGAAATAGCGGGAGTTGGAGTAACTGTAGTATCGGGAACAGTTGAGAACATTGCTTTCTCTGTAGAACTTCCGGTAACTGTAAATGAACACACGGGGGTAGTAACTCCATTACATTTTCCTCCACTCCAATTTAAGAATTTTGAACCTGGAATAAAGATGGGTTCTACTGTAGCTGTGGAGTTTTTATTATAATACCCTCCACCTAGGACATAACCAATACCACCTTCATTTTTTGTAACAGTTACTAAATACTTTGAAGAATCGAATACAGCTTTTTCTGTAGAGTTTTCAGTAACAGTAATTGAACATATAGGGGTTGTTATTCCATTACATTTTCCTCCACTCCATCCAACGAAATTTGCACCCATAGTAGGGACGGCTTTCAGTGTAGCTGTGTAATTTTTATTATAGTCTCCAGCGCCAATCACTACACCTGTAGCTCCATCACTTTTAATTACAGTAATTTTATATTTTGAGGCAGATGTATTAGGGTTACCTACAACAAACGGGGTTCCATAGCTAATATCTATTGTCTCATCTTTTCTAACAGTAATTGTACATAGATTATCTCCTATAATAAGACAATTACTTTCATTACTTACATAATAAGGCCTGTTGTCTTTAGATATAGCAAGAGAAATATATGCCTTATCAGGTATTTGAACAGTTGCCTTTTTCATATTTGTTCCAGGAACCTGTACAAAAGGAGCTTCTACTCCTTGAACTGTTTCCTTTTCAGAAATAGAGTTTCTTACAATAACAGTCAGATTGTGTTTCTTGATTGAAGTATCACCCACTACCGTAGAGTTGTACTCAATTGAAACTTTAGATCTTGTATTTGAATCAAACAAACCATTTGCCGGAGTAATTTTTCTGTCCAATTGATAAGCGATTAAAGCATTTTTTGTAAGTGCTCCAAAATATCCAGTCGACCCAGTAATCCTTAGGAATCCTTTTGTCATAAGAAAAGTTTGGAGTCTTCCTACATCATCACCAGTTGAACCGACGGTTAAATTTCTTGTGAAAACATATGAAGTTTCAGCTGGAGCGTTAGTTACAACATCATAATCAACCTTAGCGCCACCAGGAACCTTGACCCCCTTACTGTTTTTAATCTTTACATCAACTGAACCACAGAAAATATCTGTTGTCTTTGGTAATTTCATAGTATACGATCCAGCAGAAATTGAATCCGCTTGACTCCTATTCAAACATGTCAGAATTTCATATGTACCATCCTTATACCCCTTTAACTCATCAGTAATATTAGGAAAATAACTATCTATAGATCCGCTTCCCTGAGTGTTTGATTGTAGTTCCCAGTATGAAGGATAATTGGTTGCAGGTGAACTACCCCCAACAGTAGTAGACGGTACAGCATTGAACCCGTACATCTCCGAATATTTACCATTCAGCCCTATATATCTCTTAAACATTACATTCGCTAAACCAGGTATATCTGACAATCTAATGTTGGGTAATGCAATATTAACTTTTGTGGTTGGAACGGAAAAATCATACTCTTTTAAGGGAATACTACTTGGATAGTAAGCAACATCAAAAGAGGGTGTTTTTTTAACTCTTATATTTGGAACTTGTGTACATACACCCTCCAAACATAATTCAAATGTATACAGACCCTCAGCTATATTTTTTAGTGGAGAAGATTCAATACTCAATTCACGTACATACTCCAAGTTGCAACTAGCATTTCTCCTATTAAAAGGATCCCTGAAACCCTGATTTTTTATAGATAAAGCGGTCTTTATTCCATTAGAATTAATCATATTTGCGCTCATCTTACTAACTGGAATACTTGGGAAATTTTTGGAATTAGGATTAAAAGTACCATTATCATCAATATAATCATAAGAATAAGCACAACCTGACTCTGTGCTTTTTAGAAACCTCGCTTTAAAAATTGGCAAAGATGTATCTATCGTACTATAACCCTTATCATAACCCTCTCTCTCTGATCGAGGAAAATCTCTGACATCGAGAGTGAATGTTTCAGCCTGTACGTTTGTAATATTTAACATACTTGTAAAAAACACCACAAACATGAAAACTGATAATATTTTATTCATAA
>CAIZVZ010000010.1 GCA_903936565.1 uncultured bacterium
TACTACTGGAACTTGTGAATCCTTTAAGTTTTGTACATATTGTACAGAGAAGTATAAGTTACCTGCCAAGAGTATAACAAGAAGAATGTTTGATACGAATCTTGTTTTCTCTAATATACCTGATTGAAATTGAACCATAATGTTTTGTTTATTTTAATAATTAATTTATATTTATCTAAATTGTATCACCCTGTGAATTATTTAGCAAAACCATCCAGCAATCGATTCATCAGAATCACAAGTAATTTATTCAACTACAGGAGCAGGAGTTGGAGCAGGATTTGCTGGAGTTTCAGATGGTGTTACAACTTCTTCAGATGAACCTCCAGCAACACTATCTATTACATCTGAAACAACGTCCTTAACTTTTTCTATAACATCTTGAATTACGTTATTTACACTATCGATAACAGTTGGAGATGAAGATGAATTATCTGTTGATGTAGCAGCATCTGGAGTAGACACATCAGTACTTGTTCCCTCTTTTGAATCACTATTATCTGGAGTTGAAGTAGAAGTTGATGTAGAAACATCAGCAACTGGAGGTGTGACCGTTGGTGTACCGCCGCCTTCTGTTGAATTTGTAGATGTTGATGCTGATGTTGAAATATCTGTACCACCAGCAGCTGTTGATGTTCCAGTAGTTGATGTGGCTACAGTATCTGTGGCGACAGGTGCTGTAGAAGTACTTTCTGTAGTAGATGCAGTTGCACTCTCGTCCACTTTAGCTACATCATGAGCAATTGATGTGAAAGACACAATTCTTTTAATGAAGAACGCGTATCCGTTAGTTACACCTTGTGCAATAATCTTATCTCCAACAACAATGTCGGAAATATTAAGTGGTGCATACTTATCCGTCTCAACTCTCTTAAGATAATCAATATTCAAGTTGTATGTCGCATCACTTGACTTGATTGACCCCTTTGCATCTGTTACTACAATGTAGGTATTAGATACTTCAGACACGGTACCTGACACACTAAAGTTGGATGTGGCGGATTGAATATCGTTATTAATAGCATTTGATATTCCCCAACTCAACATAACAGCAACCAACAGGAGCAAGGTCGATGCTTTTATTAAATAAGATTTAGAAAAACCATATTTAAACATAATACTCTTAATTAAATTATTAAATAAACTAGCTATAAACTTATACCACCTCTTTAAACGGAAGATAATTTTGTCCATAGAACAATTTTAGCACAATATTCAATAAATCGACATCCCTTTCGATAATGCCTGTGGATAAAATAAACTTATTTAACCGATGTTGTAACAGCGTCCAAACAACTATTAAAGTTTGTAACCTGGGAATTATAATTAGAGATTTCCGCCTTCAGACTCTTAAGCTTATCGTTGTATTCATTAACCAAGACATTATAGTTCGAAATAATGGAGGATAAATTTGGATCAGACGGATCCGCATTGTCTACCACCTTCTTCGAAGTTGTAATACCACCCTCTCTTAGTACAAGCTCTTCCTTATCTCGAGCAATCTGATCCTTCATTGCGGAATTTGGTGATGGACACGATGACATTGGTCTTGCAAAATGTTGTACCGCCAACCACTGCATCCTACCCTTATACATTCCATAACCAACTGCAACACCTATCTCCGTATATCGTTTGTCTAATATATTCTCTCTATGTCCAGGACTTGCCATCCAAGCAGCAACAACTTTTGCATCTCCCGCAAAATTACCAAGGGCAAGATTCTCTCCAATGACTAAAAATTTGTAACCAGCCGCATTGACGACATCAGATACACTCGAACCGCTTGGAGACACGTGTTCAAAGTATTGATTACTAAACATGTCATTTAATTTAATTTCAGCTGTTTTATCCAACAAAGAATTTCTTTTTAGTGGTGTCAGAGACTGCATCCCCCTTTCTATGTTTGTATCAAAAAAAACACCATCCTCTGTCAGTCTACCATCTTTAGATTCAGAATTATTTTCTCCAATAATAGGTGGTAAACGATCACGGTTGGGAGTATACCCAACTTTTGAATCACCGTTTCTTATTTCATTTGATATTGAAGTAATTATATTTTCAGGAAACGACAAACTTTCTCCCGTTGTACTCGCCAAAGATCCAGAAGAATTACCAAGTGTGGTGGTTGAAGTTCCATTCCCTGCACCCCAAAAATTGACTTGTGAGCTACTCAAATAACCTCTAAAAAAATAGATTATCACGAAGAATAGGAATATTGCTAATAGTGATCGATAAATCTTCATTCGCTTAATATTACGATATTTTTAGGGCCTAGTCCACCGAGATATATCAGCCAACAAATCCCTAATCTAGCAACACTGCCTCTATACACATAAACAAGGGTATTTCCTTCTTTGACCTTTTATCAGCTAATTCTCTTGTTCCGGGATTACTTTTTTTATGACTAGTCCACTCTTCTATTCTCAGTATACAAAATCCCGCATTCGCCAACCACTTACTATAAATCTGCATTGGTCTATGGAAGGATGTTGTGTAAGATTTTTTTCTCCTATCCTGTTCGCCCGGATGCATATCTATCTTAATTACTCCCTCGCTCATATAACTGTATACCACCCTTCCATATCTTCCAGTTTTTTTACCATTCACAATATTATATGAAGGGTCGCCTTCTGGTCCCCCACCTTCAGCATCAAAATGCCAATCAGATTGTTTTGGAACTCGAAAACAGGGGTGATTCAAGACAATTACAAACTTTCCCTTTGGTTTCAAAATCTTTGCGGTCTCTTTAATTACCGCGTCAAACTCTTGTATATTTTGAGCAGCAAGAATACACATCGCTGAATCACAAGATTTTTCTCTGATTCCCGCCGAAATCATTTTGTCTGCTGGTGAAACTAGGAATAAATCTTCTTTAAGGATTTTGTTTTTGAATCTATTTTTAGCGAGCGTTATTAGCTCTTGTGAAATATCAACACCTACAACATTAGCGCCTTTATCCATCATTGTCTCAGAAAATAATCCTTGACCACATGCAATATCCAAAACTTTTTTACCTGACCTTGGATCGATAATTCTTTCAATGTTTGGCATAATTATCTGTCTCTGATATGAATCACTATCTGCTAAATAGTCATCATACCACTCAGCTTCATTTCCCCAGGAAGTTTGGTTTTTGGAGCTAGAGGATGAAAATGATGATGTTCGAGCGGGCGCAATTACTGGAGCACTTTCTGGCGCTAATCTGTTTGACACCTTAGGGATTATTCTTGGTGCGCTAAGTGGAGCAAACTTTAGCTTCTTGGAATCATATGCGGAATTGTAGGCGGTGGACACACTTCTTCTAGCTCCATCTCTTACACCACCTCTAATGTTGTTTCTAGCTCCGCTGTTATCCGTAGAAAAACCAGATGTTCTAGGGCGAGAAATAACAGGAGCTGTCTCAGGGGCGCCCCTAAAAGCACCTCTTGATGTACTTTTTGGCTTATTTCTTTTGAAATTATTTGTGTTCATATTAGTTATACAATCCTACAACAAAAACAGTAAACTTCCTAACTTACCTGTGGGACAAGGATGATGATTTATCTCCTATTATTAAAGCAAAATCGAGCCCTTAATGGACTCGATTTTGCTACCAACCCTCTTATCGAGGATATTATTTACCCTTAACAACTGTTTTTGTAACAGCTGCTCCTTTTTTTACGGCCTTCTTAACAGTCTTTGAACCAGCACTCAATTCTTTAACAATTGTTTTCCAATGAGACTTCAATTCTCCTGCTAGTTTTTCAAGCTCTGGACCTTCAACTTTTTTGATCTTTCCATATTTGGAAAGTACAGAGTCAACAGTGGTTTTATATTTATCTTCTGTGACATCTTTCATATCTTCCAACTTGTCCAAAACATCACCCTTTGCTTTTAATATCCATCCTTTTGCATTTTTAATTTTCTTCTTAGCATCTTTTGAATTGTGAACAAAATATGCTCCAACTGCAGTCGCCGCAGCAAGACCACCAATTATCCCCAAAACACCTGCCACATTACTTTTAGCTTCAGCACCTTTTTTGGCACCTGCTTTCTTATCTGTTTTTGTTGTATTCATAATGTATCTATTATACCAAGCCTAGCAAAAATACACAAAACATACGTTCACCAAAACTACTCAGACTCAACATCTTCGGACTTCTTCCTGGACTTATTTTTAGCCTTCTTCCTTCCCATAGATTCTTTCGTCTTTCCAAAACTTCCCCCTCCAGTAAACGAACCGAAAAGAAACTTTGCAAATGATAAAGCTCGCCCACCCTGATCTTCTATCGATTCTCGAACAAATGAAATATCCTCAATAACACGCTCACTCTCTTTTCGTATCTTTGATGCTGTTTTTTCTAAATGTCTTGCGATCTTTATAATATAAAAAAACAGTATTATAAGAAGAACTGTAAAAATAACCACCGCAATTGTTGTTATGTAAAAAAATATATCGGCGTGAATAAATGATGAATTCATTTGATTGTTTATTTATTTTAAATTAAGTATTTTTGTAAAAGTTGAACCGTGACTGACAGGTGATTTGCCGTATGCGTTTGTTACAGGCTCTCCTCGCTTTGATAATAGAAACACAAAAAGAATGAAGAGTGCCACATCAAGAACAATCACTCCAGCAGATGCATATTCAGAAAATGGGTAAACGAAGACACCTAGAAACAAGAAGCTTAATATCCCCGGCAAGTTGAGATCATGCAATCTTCTAGTTGTTAATGATAGAAAAATCAAAGTGAATGGTGCAAACAGAACTGGAATATACAAACACAAAACACCATTTGTATCAGCTGAAAAAATTGCTGACATTAAATTCCAACTATCTGGAAAAGTTGCCTGTATAAAACTAGCAACAACTATGACCACACTAAAGAAAAGACTAAAGAGAAACAAGATTGACACGATATAGTCCTTTCTTCTCATTCGTCCCGCAAAAAGCCCGATATGTTTTTCTACACCAATCTCGAATTTCTCAAATTCCTTTTCCAACCTCTTCGCTTTTTTATTTAATATTGGCAAAAAATTGTTCGAAGCGGCCACATCTTGATGTAGCGTCTTGTGGTTTTTTTTGACATGCAAAATCCCCTTTTCTATTTCATCTTTAGAAAATCCTCCGCTCTTTAACATTGCACGAATCTCATCAATTGTGTGTGCATGTTCGAGCTTCTTTATTATAAAACTTTCCATTCCCTCTTTTGGTTTTTGCATGTTATTAAAATTATCAATTGTCAACCGCAACCATCGAACCATTACTAAAATTAATTTAGCTATTCATATTATACTCTGATTATTACAAAAGAAAATGCTCCACATGTTAACACGTGGAGCATTTTCCAATTTCTTCTAATTCGTATATATGATTTACTACCAATGATTATTTACCTCCCTAACTCTTCTTGCCGACTATTTTATATTTAGTTGAATCAACAGCAACTAGTACAAATAGTAAAGCAACGGCCACAAGATCCAATTCCCAACCCCCCTTACCAGAAAATGCGGTTCCCCATACAAATATCTTTGTAAAGATCGCACCAAGCATTACCAAACTAAGTAGAGAGCCAGCTGTTCTGATTTTTGTACCAACTAAAATCATTATCGCTGAGACTAATTCTACAATACCGACGATTGTCATAAACCATGGAGTTTCTCCGCCAAATTTTGACAAAGAATGATACATAAACAAACAACCGATAACTACACGTGCGAAAAACATAGCCTCATGTGCATACTTACCAGATTCTGTAAGCTTATGAACCTCACCACTAACTTTTTTTAATTCATTCATTTTATTTTGTTTTATATAGAGTATCCAATAATTAAATCGTATCTTCAGCCTACATCTTTCTTATAACTGCCTTAACCACTGCACCAATTTGAAGTTCATATTCAGGATATATATTTGAATATTTCTTATTTGCAGGCTGTAGGTATATCTTACCACGTTTATCATGTCTAAGGTATTTAAGTGTCCAACCCCCGTCAATTTCCGCAACCACAATTTCCCCATCTTTTATCTGCTTGTTTCCAGTGACACGTTCAACCAAAACATAGTCACCCTCCTCTATGTGGGCCTCAATCATGGAGTCCCCTTTAACTTCAAGCATATAAGTTGAAGAACTAGCTGAATCCCCAAGAAGCCATTCATCTAGACTCATGGTATCAAGGACTTCTTCTTCTGTTATTGTAGGAATTCCAGCTTCAACCACTCCAAGCAGTGATACCTCCCCAAATATATGTCTCGGAGAAATTCTACCTGATGAATCCTTTTCGATTACCCCTTCGTCAATCATCTTGTTGACTAACTTAAATACTGCATTCTTAGACTTGAAACCAATTAGAGACATAATTTCTGAATAACACGGCATACGCTTATTACTCCTATAAAAGTTTGTGATTTTTTGTTTATAATCTTCGTAAGACATTATTATTTATTTTTATTATATCAATTGATTTTATTCTATCATACAACGTGATTATTCCAATCAAATTATAGAAAGAATGAAGCTAGTGAGAATGTCCTAGCCATAGAAGCCTCACTCTCTACTCTGCGTAATTGATTGACCAAATATCGATGACGACGAGACTCTCTCTCGTAAGATTGATTGCGTAATATTTTTTTGTCTATTGCGTCGTTAAGTGATCTTAGTTCTCTTCTTATTTCAAACATCATTGTCATTTTGCTCATATATTTTTTATTAATA
>CAIZVZ010000011.1 GCA_903936565.1 uncultured bacterium
CTCACACGCTCCAAGTACAGCAACTTCAACAACTGTAACTGGTTTGACTGCAAATACGAGTTATCTTTTTGCTGTATCAGCAATTAACTCTGTTGGAACTAGTTCTCCAGCTACGGTAAGTACATCTACGAGTGCTGTGGTTGAGGAAAACAATTCACCAGCAACTTCATCACCAACGGTTATAACACCGCCAACACCAAGCAATACAAGCACCATAAGCACTGGTGGAGGTAGTTTGCCTGCATATTTATTAAAGTCATTACTTGCAGGAGATGTAAAATCAGAGGTGCGAGCAAACAATTCTAAAACTCCAATAGCTTTTACAAAGTCATTAAAATCTGGGTCTTCGGGCGAAGAGGTAAAGAACCTACAAATATTCCTAAATAAAAATGGCTTTTTGATCAATAGCAAAAAAGGAAAGGTTGGATCTATTGGACACGAAACAAAAACATTCAGTTCATTAACAAAAAATGCACTAATGAAATATCAGAAGAAATTTAAAATTTACCCTGCTGATGGAACATTAAATAAGGCAACAAGGTCTCATATAAACAAAAAAAATAATAATTAGGATTAGGATTAGATAAAAAACCTCAGAAATTTCTGAGGTTTTTTATGTGTTTTACATTATATTTATTCTATTAAATTATAGACCTTCCCTCCTTAAGTCCTCCAATAGTTTCTTTGACTCCCTTGATAATTTCTTTGGAATATTTATAGAAATCTTAAACAATAAATCACCTCTGTGTGACGCTTTATTATCCATCGGAACCCCCCGACTCCTAACCCTAAGCATTTCTCCATGAGTGATTCCAGCTGGGATTGTCAAAGTTAGTTCTCCATCCAGTGCTTCAACTCTTACATCCGCCCCAAGTAGCGCGTCTGTCAACTTGATGTCAAGAGGATATATCAAATTATATCCATCCTTAACAATCTTTGAGTGATTCTTGATGTGAAGTTTGACATATAAATCGCCCGAAATTCCACCAGTTACTGACTCACCTTTTCCTTGAACTCTAAGTGAATCGCCTGGATTAATTCCTGGAGGAATAATTACATTTATTGTTTCAGTACTATGAGTGGTTCCCACACCTCTACAGACATGACATTTCTCCTTTGGCACTTTACCTGTTCCAAAACATTTATCACACGTCACTGCATTTTGCATTTGACCAAAGAATGTACGTTTAATTTCGTGAACGGTTCCAGTTCCATGGCATGTAGCACAATCATCAAATTTAGTATTTGACTCTCCTCTTGTGCCGTCACAGTGCTTACAGGTGCTATCCTTGCTGACTTGTATTTGTTCTTCTTTTCCAAAAATAGAGGATTTGAAATCAAGTTCAATATCGATTTCAATGTCTCGTCCCCTTCTTTGTTTTTTGGATGACCCTCTTCCCCCACCACCAAACATACTTCCAAAGATATCCCCTAAATCAAATTCAACTCCATTACCTCCAAAACCTTGTCCACCAAATCCTCCTTGAAAACCTGAAAAATCAAAACCTCCAAATCCACCCTGACCTTGGCCATTGAATCCCCCACCACCAAATCCACTTGGACCATCAGCGCCAAACTGATCATATTGAGCACGCTTATTGTCATCAGACAGCGTACTATATGCCTCAGATATTTCTTTGAATTTATCCGCGTTCTTTGGATTTTTATCTGGGTGATGCTCGTGCGCTAGTTTTCTGAATGCCTTTTTTATATCATCCTTACTTGCTCCTTTATCAACCCCCAGTGATTTATAATAGTCTTTTGCCATTTTGTGTTTTGATTTTCGAGGACGATTCCTCTTTTATTTTATTAATTGTATGACGAATGTCTCTCGTGCAATGGTTGCACGATAGACACCCGCTCGCACAGAAGCGTGCGATTTGTAAAAAATAGTTTAACTACTTTGTCTCAGCGTCTCTAATGTTTTCTCCTTCGGCTTGTCCTGTTGATGAAGTATCAGATCCCGCTCCAGCTTCAGCACCTTCAGTTGCAGCACCCTCAGGTGTTGCTCCAGCCTTACTCATGGCTTCACCAATTTTAGACATCTCAGCTGATAATTCCTCGGTTGCCTTTTTAACAGCATCCAGCTCTCCTGTGTCCTTAATTGCACGAAGTGCAGAAATCTTTTCTTCAACGCCAGTTACAATTTCAGCTGGGATTTTCTCTTTATTTTCCTTGATAGCCTTCTCCGCTGTGTAGATCATGTTATCTGCCATGTTTCTTGCTTCAATTTCTTCCTTCTTCTTTTCATCTTCAGCCGCATACATTTCAGCATCCTTCTTCATCTTCTCGATATCATCCTTTGAAAGACTTGAACTTGCTTCAATTCTAATTGACTGCTCTTTGTTTGTAGTCTTTTCTTTTGCTTTCACATTTAGAATTCCGTTTGCATCAACATCAAATGTTACTTCAACTTGTGGCATTCCTCTAGGTGCTGGTGGAATACCATCTAGAATAAATCGTCCGAGTGACTTGTTGTCTTTTGCAAGAGCACGCTCCCCTTGAACAATGTGAATTTCCACAGATGGTTGATTATCAGCTGCAGTTGAAAAGATTTGTGAACGAGATGTTGGAATGGTTGTGTTTCTCTCTACTAATTTTGTTGCAACATTTCCCATAGTCTCAATTCCAAGTGAAAGTGGAATAACATCGAGAAGTAAAATATCTTTTACGTCTCCCGCCAAAACTCCACCTTGAATTGCAGCGCCAAGCGCCACAACTTCATCTGGGTTAATAGTCTGATTTGGTTCCTTACCAAAGAAAGCCTTAACAGCTTCTCTGATTTTTGGCATTCTTGTTTGGCCTCCAACCAGGATTACTTCATTAATTTCTCCAACCTTAAATGGTGATGCCTCCAAAGCACGCTTTGTGATTTGCATTGCACGCTCAACATACTCATCTGCAATTTCTTCCAATTTTGCACGAGTTAATTTAAGCACCAAGTGTCTTGGTCCTGATTCATCGTTTGCAATGAATGGAATATTAATTTCAGTTTCTGTTGCAGTTGAGAGTTCAATCTTTGCCTTCTCAGCTGACTCATCAAGTCTTTGCATTGCAAGAGGATCTTTCTTAAGATCAATTCCATTCTCTTTCTTAAATTCATCAGCAATGTAATTCAAAAGCTTATAGTCAATGTCACGACCTCCAAGTCTGTGGTCTCCGTCTGTTGCCTTAACTTCCACAACATCATCACCCACTTCAAGAATTGAGATATCAAATGTACCTCCTCCAAAGTCGAATACTGCAAGTTTCTCATCCTTCTTTTTGTTGAATCCATAAGCAAGAGCTGCAGCCGTTGGCTCATTGATGATTCTCATTACCTCAAGTCCCGCAATCTTTCCAGCGTCCTTTGTCGCTTGTCTTTGTGAGTCATTGAAGTATGCAGGAACGGTAATAACCGCTTGAGTGATTTTCTCACCAAGCTTTGCCTCGACGTCTGCCTTTATTTTTGAAAGAATCATCGCTGAAACTTCCTCAGGAGTATAGTTCTTATCTCCCATTTTAATATTCACTCCATTGTTATCTGCTTTTGAAATTTCATAAGCAACAGTTTTAAGGTCCGCTTGAACTCCAGATTCATCAAAGCTGTGTCCGATAAATCTTTTTATTCCATAAACAGTATTCTTTGGATTTGTCACAGCCTGACGCTTTGCTAATAGTCCAACAAGTCTTTCATTTGTTTTTGAGATTGCGATAATTGAAGGGGTTGTTCTTGAACCTTCTGCGTTCTCTAGAATCTTTGGTGATCCTGCTTCCATTACAGCAACTGCCGAGTTTGTAGTTCCAAGGTCTATTCCTATTATTTTTGACATAATTATTTAATTTAGTTATTTTTTATAATTTTACGAGTAATATTCTGATAATAGATACTAATAAAAGCCGTGATTTAAACTCAACTCTAGTTTAGATTAATTAGATTGAATTTTAAATTTGAAAAGTAAATTAAATAATTTTGTTTGGAGATCTTGGCGAAACTGAAGCTATAAGCTGTTTAAGTTTTGATGACTCTGTACTTTTTGATATCAGCTCGAATCTTGTAATGAATAGTCCCGCGAGTAGCCCAAGTAGAATTGAGAACATCAATACATTTGTTGAACTTTGATGAGCGGCAAATGAAGGAGAATTTGTTTTAAAAATTGAAGCATCTCTTATAACTTCTTGAAGTAGGATTGGCTCAACTGCATTCTTGATGTGAGCATGGATTTGTGCAGAAAGCGCTTCGATGTTAATACCCTGAGCTAATTCATCTGAAGAATCAGTCGCGCTACCGCTTGGGTCCGGAAGGGTATTTAAGTTATTTAGGAAATATTGAACCTCAGTGCCATTAAGCTTTTTGTAAACAAAGTCCTTAGCCTCAAATATCCCAGTACCCGTATTTTGGGCTAAAAAGACAACCACCATAAAAACAGCTAATCCAACTTTCATTAGCAATAGCACCTTATGTTTGTAGGTCTTTTGGGCGATTATCATCTTTTAAGGCTTATATTATAGCATGGATGTCAAGGGCTTTCCAGTTCATTATTAACAATTTTTAATTATTCTTTAATGCAGCCCAATTTACCAAGGTATATATATTAACCCCTGTTACCCCTGTGTTTTTAGAAGCGTTATCCGCCGAGGTTAAATCGTCATTCCTATCTTCTTTCTGAGCCTTAAACTCATTAATTAATTTTTGTTTCAATTCTGCTGTAATTGTTAATTTAATCCAAAATTCCTGCGGGCTAATTCTCATGCACAAAATATTTTTATATCTATTTGGTAAATCTGCCTCGCTTACAACTGGATCTACTGGTTTTGATAAATCCATATAAGGCTCGTACATTCCAGAACAAGATACCTTCATATAAAAGGATGCTAGAAT
Source organism: uncultured bacterium (assembly GCA_903936565.1). GTDB lineage: Bacteria > Patescibacteriota > Minisyncoccia > Phycocordibacterales > CAIZLB01 > CAIJKW01. Next base: position 4,862 of record CAIZVZ010000011.1, read on the forward strand.
AGATAGTATTGCTATCGCGATTAGCGCCATTATAAACATAGAGATCTTATTTATTCCCATGCTCATATTTTACTAGACATATACAGTCTTGCCTATCTAAAAACAGCAAAGTTATACACAGAGCACTTGGCACCTCTGTTAATTACATTCCGGTAGTCAAAGACTCTGCGGACTTAGAATAGCCACTCCCGTTAAATTTAAAAGTTTGCTGATACCACTGTGGCCCCGATCTATATGAAGAAATAACTTCCTTAGCAACAGAATCAACACTTGGGTTGGATATATTTACTAGTATTGAATTTTTATCAAACTTATTTGTTGATGTATTGAATATGTAATAATCATAGAAATTATTTACTCCATTGTATCCAGTTGCAGCAAATACAGCTAAGTCATTATATCCATCAAAATTAGCATCTTGATTTGTAATAAATTTTTGAAAATTATTAGAATTAACAGCAGTTGCAGCAACCACTGCATCTTCGCTAAGAAATACAGTTTGAAGTACCTTACCGTCTTTCTTGACTGAGAATGTATTTTCAGAAATAACAAAATCCACACCTTTCTTTGGACTTAATGACAGATCGGTAACTTTAACGAAATTGTCCACATTCCACTTATATCTGATTGTTTCGACGACCACATTGCCCCCTCCACCGGTGCCTAATTCGCCCACAACCTCCTTCTTGGAATTATCTATATGGATATTAGCTAAATCGCCCAACTGTTGACTGAGGACGAATTTATTATCTTTTGGTTGATAGAGGTAAATATTATAATAATCAATAGCATAACGTCCTTGACCATTCGACACTATTGAAGATATATCATTATACCCATCAAAATTAAAGTCGCCATCCGTATCAATCACACGATCCCCAGAAATAATATCCGCAAGCGCTGTATCTCCAAGAATTTCTTGATTAACAGCACCTGTAATAGTCATCTTCTTTAGATCACAGGAAAGAACTATCTTAATATTTTTGTCGTCCTTAATTTTTCCATCATAAAGGTGTTCACTCTCTCCACTTAGACATATAGACTCCTTATTGTTTGATACGATGGGATTTGGATTGGGACCATAATTAACAAATTGTTTTACAGCATATTCCACCCCTATTAGAATCAACAGGACACAAAGTATAGCCAATATTTTTGTAATCTTTTTCATAATAATAATATTAACATATTTTATTTTCTAAACACCTTATCAAAACGCATTAGATCAAAACCATCCACCTTTGAATTTATAATTTTTGAATTAGTATTATAAATTAAGCCAACAGTGTTCAAACTATCCATACTGGAATATGTCATATTTCCTAGGAGTTGACCGGTTTCAGATTTCCATATTCTCCAATTTACAGACGATAACGGTACGTCCAAATGATCTAATTTATTACTTTTAAGCGCGAGTTCAACTTCCGTATTTATTTTTTTATAAACACCACCTAATGCAACATCAGCATCAGAAAATATCGTTACAACAGAGCATGACTTTTGTTGTAGTACACATCTATACTCCCCTACCCGCTCAAATGAACCAGAATCATTAGTTTTACTAATTGAAATTAAGTATTCACGTGATGTACTGGAATATGCGGAGTCTGATATTTTGAATATCGGAGTGGTGTCGCCAATAACAAAAATATCCTTCGAGATGCCGGTAAAATCCTTAAATAAAGATAAGTTTGGAATAGAAACGTATTCATCTGAAAAAGCTACACCATCCCTTATTTGTAAGACATTATTATCTACATTCATATAATCACTGGATGATTTCAAAAATAGATTATTATCCTTTATGTACCAATTACCACTATCAACTTCTCTATCGTGCAAATAATTTGTATATGTTTTATCATCTTTTAACTCTATCTGCTCGTCGTTATATATACTAGCTATGTATGAAATATTTTCAACTTGTCTAGTCTCACTAATCTGCTTAAGTGATTCCAAGTTTAGAAATATCAGACCAGCTAGAATTCCAGCAGTTGCAAAAATAATCAGCATTCCTATTCCTATTCTTTTGAATATAAAGTTTTTGTACATACCTATATCATACTAGAATGCATAATACGGTCTAGTGTTGAAACACCCTAACCATCGCAGGTCGGAGCACCTTCTCCTTGAACATATACCCCTTTTGAAGTACAGCGGAAACTGTATGATCTAATTTTACATCATCTGTATTATCTACCCCAATCATGTGAAATTTTGCAGGGTCAGCAGGGTCTCCAATCTCCCCAAATGCCTCTACCCCATTTTTGGCTAAAATTCCCTTAAATTGATTGTAAATTGTCTCCATACCACCCCTCCATTCGCCAGAAACTGCGTTCCAGGCGTCTTTATTTGACATAGCCATATCAAAGCTGTCTAGTACTGGTAAAAGCTCTTCTAGAAGACCCTGTGCAGCAAATTTATAGAATTCCTGCTTAGATTCTTCATCTCTTCTTCGGATATTTATGAACTCTGCCTTTTCCTTTTGCCAACCTGTTAAATATTGCAGTTTTTCATCAATAGCAACCTTCAGTTTTTCTCGAAGTTGTTTAAGTTTGGCAGAGCTTCCAAGTTCCTTACCCTCCTCGTCAGTATCAACAAACTCCTCAGCGTCAAGGTCGTCAAATTCAGTGTCACCAGAGTCTATGTCACTAGCTGTTTTAGGAGCGGTAGTTAAGTCGTCATCTAGTTGTATATCGTTGTTTTGGTGTTTGTTTTTGTCGTCTTTCATAGGATCTGATTATATATTAGGCTGTCTTTTTTGTTAAGTTGTTTAGCTGAGCATTGTATATTCTAGCGTAATGACCTCTCTTTTTCATTAATTGATTATGATCACCATTCTCAACTATTTTGCCATCTTCAATGAGCATTATTTTGTCAGCCTTTTTGATCGTTGCCATATCATGACTAATATATAGAATTGAAACTGTTCTTGGTAGATTCTCTAATTCTTCAAATATTTCTATCTCTGATTCCGCATCAATTGCCGCTGTTGGTTCATCCAAAATCATAACTGAGGCTTCTTTGTAGAAAGTTCTAGCGAGCGCTAATTTCTGAGACTGACCTTTAGATAAAGATTCACCATTATATGACTTACCAAGCATCGCGTCGAATTTCTTTTCCCATTGATTTACAAACACATCGGCTTTACTCTTCTTTAAGCTTGAAATCATTCTTTTCTCATCAAGATTTTCTTCTCTGGACATGTTACTTAACATTATCGAGTCTTTCAACGTTAATGCCTTATAATTATTATAGTCTTGCATAAGAACAGATAAATGAGTCCACCATGCTTCTGGCTCTATATTCCTTAGATCTACACCACCAATTGTAATTTTCCCTTCAGTTGGGTCGTAAATCCTAAGCAATAACTTTACTATTGTGGACTTACCAGCCCCATTAATTCCAATCAAACCAGTTCTTTCTCCAGGCTTTATTACAAAGGATATATTATTTAAAATTACCTTATCCGTATCTGGATACTTAAACACCACGTTTTCAAACACAATCTCAGGTCCAACTTCTGGTGTTTTTATAGGAATAGCGACAGGATTTTTTGTCATCACCAAGGGTGTAACCTCAAAGTACTCAACGATATCTTTTACAAGACCAATATTTTCCTCTTGATACGTTAACGTACTAAATATCTCTGATACAGCAGATGAGAATCTATCTATGGTTTGAGAATAAAATAGAAAAGCACCAACTAGGATTGTACCATCAGTGATATGGCCAATTAATATAAATATCGTAGCAATGAAAGTAATTATATTTATGACCTCAACCCCAGTGTATTTTCTAAATCGTTCGCTTTCATTTTTCTGAAGTTCATTTTGAGTATCTGTAAATATCTTTAAAGTCCTATCTTTAAAGTATTTAAGCGCTCCAAATCTTTTAATCTCCGGCATACTATCACTGTTGGTTATATTGTACTTAAATTGATGATATCTTCTTTGATCTTCTCCTTGATTTCCACCCCAAATACCCCAACTTCTCTTGCCATATTTCCTTTCAATCAAAACCTGAGGAATAACTGCGATTATTGCAATAACATATATTCTCCAGTCCAAAAGTCCAAGAATCAAAGATGATGTTATAACAATTGAGACGGGACGCATGAAATAAAATACTGATCTAAAAGTCTCGGTTATTGGCCACATCTGGCGACGCATAGCCCTTTGTTCTAAGTTCTGAAATTTTTGACTCTCTATTCTACCTAGATCAAGACCAGAAACATGATCCATGTACATCTTTTCCATCCCAGCCATTATTTTGTAACGAGAAAGTGCGACCAAATAATTTTCCAATCTATCAAATATACTTCTGGCCGACTCAATTAAAGCCCAGAGCAATGCCAATTTAAATATTAATACAGTTCCAGCGCTTGGAGTTTTGATATAGTCTATCAGACTGTTTATGATGTCTGATGATACCTTAGAAGCCAGGAATGGTAGTTGGGCACCAACGATCGTTAGAATACCTATGAACACGGTTAATATCGGCGAGTATTTAGTACAGTTTTTAATTGAAAATTTGAATACTTTTAAATAGTCCTTCATAAGAATAAAAATTTAATTAATATTAATCAGAAAAATGTTCTTGAAATTATACCACTCTTTGAATTATTCCACTAAATCGCAACAAAATACAAAAACTCCTTTGTAGGGAGTCTTTGTAATTTTGGTTTTTGAAAGAACTGATTTTGATCTTCCTGTACCTGTATATCTCTGAATTAACGCTTTGACCACTGTGGAGCCTTTCTCGCTTTCTTCAATCCGAACTTTCTTCGCTCCTTTGCTCTTGGATCTCTTCTTAGAAGTCCTTCACTCTTAAGTACACCACGGAGTGCTGGAGTATGCTTCTCGATTGCACGAGCAATCGCATGTCTTACAGCTTCAGCTTGTCCTGCGATTCCTCCTCCAACAACCTTAACTGTGATTGCGAACTTGTGTTCTGCTAAATCAAGTGCAGCGATTGCCTTTCCTTGAAGTGTTGCCGTTTTGAAGTATTCAGCTAGTTCCTTGCCGTTTACTGTTATAGAAGATTTTGTAGACTCAGTGATTCTAGCTCGGGCGCTAGCTGTCTTTCTTCTACCTATTGTCTCTGTATATTTTTTGTGTTCAGTCATATTATTATTTAAATTACGATATTGATGTTTACTCAGTTACTGTTAAGTGAGTCATCATTTTTGCCTTAAGCTTGTTATCAGGAAGCATTCCATTAACGGCAATTCTAAATACTTCTGAATAACCCTTATCCTCTATAACCTTTGACATAGTTCTGATTCTTTGTCCTCCAGGATATCCTGAGTAATTCTTGTAGTACTTGTCATCCTTTCTTTGAGAATTGATATCAGCTTTTGATGTGTTGATTATTTCAACTGTCACCTCAGGAATTGAGTTCTTTGAATAGTTCACACTATTCTTTCCCATAAGTATTGAAGCAGCTTCTTGTGCCACTCTTCCTATCTTTTTGTTTTTTGCGTCTATTACGTACTTCATATATTTATAATTATTTAGAAATTAGTTCAATTGCAGCCATCTTACTTCCATCTGATGGACGACGATCAAGTTTAATAATTCTTGTATAACCTCCGTTAACCTCAAGGTACTTTGGAGCGATTATATTTGAAAGCTTGTGTGAAATAGTATTGTTAGCCATTCTTGACTCAACTTGTCTTCTTGAGTGAACAGTATTTTGGCGAGCGATAGTTATCAACTCTTCAGCGTATGGGCGCAATTCCTTTGCCTTAGCTTCTGTTGTAACAATTTTACCATGCAAGAAAAGCTCACGTGCAAGTGAACGTAGCAGTGCTCTGCGTTGGTTTGTCTTTCGACCGAATTTTCTGTTTGCATTATGATGTCTCATGGCTTTACTTTTATTTCTTTAATAATTACTAATTTCTTTAAACTTATTCTTTAAGGTCAAGACCTAGAGAACTAAGAAGGGTTTTGATTTCTTCTAGTCCTTTGTTTCCTAATCCTTCAATATCAAGAATATCTTTTTCCTTCTTACGAATAAGACCTCCGATAGTTCTGATATTTGCATTTACAAGAGCATTTGTTGTTCTTTGAGATAGATCGATTGATTCGATACGTGTCTTAAGAGCGTCATCAAGTGCCTCTTTGTCTTCTAGTGTCGCAACCTTTGAAGATTCTTCAGCTACCTCCTTCTCCTTACTATGAGCAGCGGCCTCAATTTTATCTTCTTTGAATCCAACAACAGCTCTCAATTGATTGATCATGATTTCAATTGACTTCTCAAGTGCATCATGTGGAGTTATTGTTCCATCTGTTTGAATCATAAGAGTTAATCTATTGAAGTCAGTTCTGTCTCCAATACGCATTTCCTCTACATCATAGTTAGCAGAAATTATAGGAGAAAAAGCAGCGTCAAGTGCAATCGCACCAATATCTACTCTTTCTTTCTCTATTTCCTCCTTTCTAACATAACCGATTCCTTGCTCCACCGTTAACTCCATGTCTATCTCTGTATCTTTATGAGTGATTGTGAATAGGTGTAGATCTGGATTTGCAAGAGTTACTTGACCCGACAATTTAATGTCTCCAGCCTTAACAACATTCTCTCCCCTAACCTTGATTGTAACAACCTGTGGTTCATCTGTTGTAAGAGCAAATCTAACTTTCTTAAGATTAAGAATGATGTTAATAACATCCTCCTTAACTCCGTCGATTGCAGAAAACTCATGAGCAACACCTGCAATCTTAACTTTTGTGATTGCAGCACCAGTAAGGGATGAAAGAATTATACGTCTAAGAGAGTTTCCAAGAGTGTGTCCATAACCAGGGTAAAGACCCTCGATTTCATAAACTCCCTTTGAAGAAGTCTCTTCTACAATCTTTGGCTTTGATGGTAATACGATATTTGAGTTAGACATGGTTGTGTTTTTAAAATTAAATACTATTTTTTATAAAATTCAATCACTGTACCAAGGTCAAACAGTAAATCCTGACCTTCAATACTTGGTAATTTAAGTACTGAAGCTGTCTGCTTATCTGAATTCCAAGCAAGCCATGATGGTGTTTCCTTCTTCACGACTTCGTCGATCTTAGAAAAAATACCATTATTCTTACTGCCTTCTCTAATTGAAACTGTATCCCCGATCTTAACTACAAAGGAAGGAATAGTTAAACGTCTTCCGTTCACTAGTATGTGACCGTGTGATACCGCCTGTCTTGCAAATCTTCTTGTTGGAACAAGACCTAATCTGTAAACAACGTTATCAAGTCTTGTCTCTAGTGCCTCGAAGATCTTTACGATAGGTGTTGTTGATTTTGATTCAATAACCTTATTAACATAGTTTGAAAATTGCTTCTCAGAAATACCATAAGTAAATCTAGCCTTTTGCTTTTCAATCAATTGCTTTCCGTAATCACTTCTTGGGCCTCCTTTCTTCTTCTTGCCATTCTTTGCATTAAAATCACGCTCAACCCTAGCTTTAAACTTGGCTGTTTGTGTTTTTTCAAAGATGGGCGCACCCAGTCTTCTTGCTATTTTGTATTTTGGTCCAGTTATCATATTTTTATCTTTATTTTATGTATTAAAGACTATACACGTCTTGGCTTCTTTGCCTTAGGTCCATTAAATGGAACACCAGTAGCATCCTTAACGCCGGAAATACTGATTCCTTTACTAATAAATGCTCTGATTGCTGATTCTCTACCTGAACCAACTCCCTTAACAACTGCTGATACTTCCTTTACACCCATAGCGATAGCCTTATCAGCTAGAAGCTCTCCAACTTTTGCAGCTGCAAATGGTGTACCCTTTTTTGCACCCTTAAAACCAAGAGATCCCGATGATGACCAAGCTACTGCATTACCCTTTGTGTCAGTTAAAATAACTTTAGTGTTATTATAAGTTGATTGAATACAAAGAATACCAGAATCCATCTTCTTCTTAGATGAAGCTCCCGATGTCTTTTTTGCGCCTTCAGAATTCTTTCCGGCTGTTACAATTCTCTTCTTTCCCATATTGATTATAAATTAAAATTATTTCTTAGACTCTTTCTTCTTACCTGAACCCATAGTCTTCTTAGGACCCTTAAGAGTTCTGGCATTTGTCTTTGTACGCTGACCACGCGCAGGCAATTTACGTGCGTGACGCATACCTCTATATGACTTAATATCTTTAAGTCTTTTGATGTTTGCACCAACCTCACGCTTTAGATCGGCTTCAAGCTTGAATTTCTCAATTGCCAAACGGATTTTACCCTCTTCATCAGCGGTTAGGTCCTTTGGCTTTTTACCATATTCAACCTCAGCCTCATCCAAAATCTTATGAGCTCTTGAACGTCCAATACCAAATATTGCCGTTAAGGCCATCTCAATTCTTTTTTCTTCAGGAATAGTTATACCAAGAATACGCATATTGTTTTTATGATTACCGAAACCTTAGCCCTGTCTTTGCTTATGTCTTGTGTTGGCTGGGCATATAACACGCACAACCCCGTTCCTTCGAACGGTTCTACACTGTACACAACGCTTTTTGACGGATGCTTTTACTTTCATATTATTATTTAAAGTTGTGAAAACGATACTACTATAATTCCAAAAAAATGTAAAGTTACAATCGAATACACGATAATAACGCGCGGGTCGCTCCTCCCGTTTTACTTTTTTTGTTTACATTCGGCGGACAATTCTACCCTTTCCTCCGTATTGATCTATCTCGACAGTTACCTTATCTCCGATAAATATACGAATTCTATTGATTTTCATTTTACCGCCAAGATACGTCATTATTTCCTTGTCCTCGTCCAATAACTTTACTCTGAAGTGTGTATCAGGTAATGACTCTGTGACGATTCCTTGGAACAGCTTCTTGCCTTGTTTTGATGCATCCATTTGTATAGACATTAGACTAGCACGATAATTAATCTTGCACAAGTATAGTTATCCCCGTAGCCTTAGGTAGAGTCGTACTCCAGAAGGGAGATAGTTTAATTTGGGCAAAAGTTACTCCATTGGTCTGCTGCAATAACGACAACGCAGCCCTTTTGCCCTTATTTTCTATAGTTCTAGCCAATTCGTCCTTATTGACAGTAACCTTAATGTCAATATTCCCTGTAGCCGTCATTTGCTCATCAGAGGATGTGGCGTTAGAAATTTCCAATGCACTGGATGCTAGACTAACTTCATATTTAAAGCCATTTCCATCTTCAACTCCCAAAATCGACTTGGCAGCCTCCACGATTGAGGCGTTAAGTAGAGTTCCAGCCTGAAGAGTTCCATCAACCTTTACGACAGCCAGCTTCTTGTCAGCGGATAGTCTAGTCTCAGAATTTATGATCTTATATTGAAGTGTCTCATTATTTATAACCAGTCCTCTTGAGTCAGCCTGTTGCTTGAGTAAAAGTAGAAGCTTGTCTTTCATTTTGTCCCTTGCCTCAGCAATTTGACCAGCCAGGTCTTTTTGAGAAATATTTGGAACGTCACCAGTGTAGCCTCCAGTTATGCTCCCCTTTGACCTTCCGTATATAGTATCAAACTTTGTAGTACCCTTTAGACTAGGGAAAGTGAAGTCCTTTGGTCCAGAATTGTATTTTTCACCTGACACATCTGCTGTAACGGTCGTTGTTACACTACCCAAAACTATCTTCTTCGAGACTGTCTTCTTGGCAGGTACCGTAACCGCCTTATCGAGTAGGTATATCAAACCATTTGAAGCTTGGAGCTTCGTACCCTTAGTAAATTTCTGGCTTGCTGTAGTATTGTTGAAAATTACAACTGTTCCTGTTGATTTTTTATCTACTTTTGAAGAACCGCTAGCTGGAACACTAATAGAGTCGGTGGAGGTGGATTGAAGAATCTCTCCATCACCCTGATCAAATTTATAACCAGAATCTAATGAAACTTTTATGTCTTCAGTTTTCAAAACAACACTTGCTCTATTAAATGAACTTAGCGCCAAGAAACCAACAACTAATACAATTAAGATTATTGCGGGCAACTTAAAAGATCCTCTAAATATATTCCTTAGAAAGTCTCCGCCACCGCTTCTTCCTGTACTTTTTGTATAATCAGTAAAGTCCTCGTTTTCAGTCTCAGCGAGTGCTGGAATTTTGTTTTTTTCAATTTCTTCTTTATTTTCACCAAGCATGTGAACCTCCTCTGTTGTCTCGTTATCTGAAGTAGTATGATCTATAATTTCAATATACTCATCATTATCGTATTCTTCAACATTAGTTATCGGTCTTGCCAACTTCCTTATCTCAACACTAGATGATTCATTATGATCGTGCTTTTTGACAGCATTCTTGTTGGCCCCTCTTGAAACACCACCCCTCTTTAGTTCATGTGATTCTATAATTCTCTCTTCATCCTCATTTTCATCACTTTTTTCCGGAATAGGAATATTCCTGATTGATTTCTTCTCTTTAGGGACGATATCGTAGAATTTAGATTTTTTACTCATATTATAAATATAACACGAAAATTAAATTGTTTTTATGCAAAAAGTTTTTTGTTGTTGAAAAGTGTTCCAGCAATCATAGCTGCATCCAAATCTTGATTAATGTTAGCCTCTTTATCTACCTCACATAGCGGAAACATATCTGCTACTTCAATTATTTTAACTTCAAATTTACCCTCGGTTAATGCAAATTGATTGTATTCTTCATTTTCCACAAATTGCTTGAATATTTTTGCAACATCCGATTGTGCAAAGAGATAAAAGTCCTTAGGGAGCAAACCGTTTGATGTAATTTGCTTAAGAACAGTTGAAAATCCACCTAGCCACTCTTTCTCAATCATCTTTAATACTTCAGAAACTTTTTGTCTTGTTACTTCATCCAATTTATTATTCAAATACGCATCAATTAGGGATTCTGCCATATCCTCTGCACAACCCATTATCTTGGCCATATTTTCCATGACAAAATACTTTCCATAAGGGAAAGATCCGGTGTCTCTTAAAATGTTTTCTTTAATTATCAAAACTTCAGTAAGCGCTGAAGTAATATCAATAACAGTGTAATCCTTGATATTTGGGTACAAGTCTCCTATCGCTGAAAAAGATACGAGGGACTGAGAGTGTATATGAATATTATTTAAGTGGAAATTACTACTAATAATATTTTCTATCTTTTTTACAGATTCAGTTCTGGCATAACTAGTGAAGACATTTATGTTGATGTCTTTTACTTTCTTTCCGATTGGATTAATAACATTGTATCCATTTACAACAACTGATAAAAAGTTTTGCTCTAGGACTGTAACATTATCTTTTTCGCCAGTATATGCTTTTACGATATTGGAAGTTGCCTTGTCAATTAACTTTTCCGTCACAAGGAAAGGTGTAGCTTCCTGCATCTTAATAGTTTTTGTTTCAGATAGATACCAAGGTGATGACATGACAACTAGTGCAGTATCAGGCTTTCCGCATTTAGCATTATGCAACTTGGGAAAATCTTCAGTTTTAATTGTCTTGAGTAGAGTTTCAAATTCAGCTAATATTAGAGCCTCTAGTTGAGCCCTATCTCTTTCAGGATTATATTTCAAATCACTTTTTCTAGCAGAAAGAACAATTGGTTTTTTCCCTTTTTCATGAAGCACCAAACTTCCTTTGACAACGCCATTTCCAACATAAGCAATAATAGATGTGCTAGTGGTTTTCATTAGTAATATTATAGCACCCAGTATGTGATTATTCAAAATCATCGTTTGGATGATTCTTCAAAATTAACCAGATGCTAATAGTGAGGTTTAATTGAAAACCGCAGGAACTATAACTCTGCATAACGTGATCGCTGCCATTATAAATGGAATCACGACACCAAACACAGGAATTATTTTTCTGAAGCCACGTTCTTTTATGAATCCATTTGTCCATGTAATAAAAACAAAGGTATTCACACAGATTTGTAACAAACCAGCAAACAAGCCGGATTGGACTATAGCGGGACTATACACTACCCCAAAGTATTCCAATACAAAAGGGTTGGCAATCAAGAAAAGTGAAAGGCCACAAACTCCTGAGATAACCATCCAAATTCTTGATTTTTTAAGAGTGCTTTTCATATTAATAAATTAACTGTAGTTAAAATACCACAGACGTGTAGACGACTACTCCAACACTGCCTTGATACGTCTAACCCCCGCAGAAACAGCTTCCTCTTTTTGGATTTTAAAGTGACCAAGCTCGCTTGTATTCTTTACGTGAGGGCCTCCACAGAATTCTTTTGAGAATGCTTCTTCTATTGTGTTACCAATATAGTACAAAGTTACTTTATCGCCATACTTTTCACCGAAGAAGTGAAGTGCTCCTGTTTTCTCAGCTTCTTCAATTGGAAGTTCAACAACATTCACTGTTAATGCGTCAGCGATTTTTTTATTAACGATATCTTCAACTTGTTGTTTTTCCTCATCAGTCATCTTTGCTGTGTGAGCAAAGTCAAAACGTAATCTCTCAGCTGTAATATTACTTCCCTTTTGTGAGACATGAGTTCCAAGGACCTCACGAAGTGCCTGATGTAGTAAGTGAGTAGCTGTGTGATACTTAATTGAAATATCACTCGTATCCCCCATTCCTCCTTTGAATTTCTGACCCGCGCCAGAACGAGAAAGGTCTTGGTGCTTCTTCATTTCTTCTTCAAATGCCTCTTTGTCAACCTTAAGACCAATCTCCCCAGCCATTTCAATTGTCATTTCAACAGGAAAGCCGTAGGTGCTAAATAGGACGAAGGCATCTTTTCCACTTATCAAATTTTCGCTTGAGTTTTTGTTTTCTCCACCTTCCACCCCCAGTTTTTTAACAATTCTATCAAACTCTTTAAGACCGTGAGAAAGTGTGTTTCTAAACTTCTGTTCTTCATTATCAATTGTAATTTTTATTGTCTCTCTTTGACGAGCAACATTTTCGTAAATATCAGCATAAGTATTTACAACCGCATCAGCAATCCAGAATAGTGAACCTTTTTTAAGTCCCAAATTATCAGCAAATCTAACAGCGCGTCGAAGAAGCCTTCTTAAGATATAGCCCTGATCAGTGTTTGATGGAATTACACCGTCAGAAATCAGCATCACAGATGTTCTGACGTGATCTGCAACAATTCTCTTTGCACGAAGTGCGTCTTTTTTACTTAAGGTTGTTGGGCTTTGAAGTTGAGCTGGGGAAGGATTTAATTCAGCATGTTGTGTATCAATTTTTGCAAAAATTTCCTCAAAAATATCTGTATCATAAAAATTATCCTTTCCGTTTAATGCCAAACAGAATCTCTCAAATCCAGCACCTGTATCAACATTCTTATTTGCCAACTTTCCAACAATCTCGCCATCCTTCTTTTCAAATTCCATGAAGACATTATTCCAAATCTCTACAAGCTCTTGAGTTTCCTCAGAAGCCGTCCAATATTCCTCATGAGTTAAACCTTCTGTGTGCTTACCAGTTATATCGTAAAAGATTTCTGTGTCAGCTCCACAAGGACCATTGTCTCCTGCGCTCCACCAATTATTTTTTTCTGGAAGGAAAAAAATTCTGTTTCCCTTAACACCGTGCTTATCAAAAATTTCCTTCCAAATAGCCGCACTTTCTTCATCCTTTGGTGCATTTTTATCACCCTCAAAACATGTCACATAAAGTCTATTTGGATCAATACCAAAACCTTCCTCCTTAGAAGTTAGAAGTTCAAAACTCCAATTAATAGATTCTTTCTTAAAATAGTCACCCAATGACCAATTACCCATCATCTCGAAGAATGTTGCATGAGTGTTGTCTCCGACTGATTCTAGGTCAATTGTTCTAACGCATTTTTGTATGCTACAAAGTCGAGTTCCAAGTGGGTGTTTTTCCCCTAATAGATATGGGACAAGGGGTTGCATACCAGCTGTGTTGAATAAAACTGAAGGGTCATTCTCAGGGACAAGTGATGTACTAGGTAATACTGCGTGGCCTCTTTTCTCAAAAAAACCTAAATATTTTTGACGTATTTCTTTAGAATTCATGTCATCTAATATAGCAGATTTGGGGTGGTTTGCATACTGGTGTAATACGCGCACTATGTCCGACGATAGATAATAATTCTGCAACAAAAAAGAATATATTATTATAAAATGCGCCCCGCAGTACGCATACTGCGGGGCCGAAGTTCCTACAACCTCGAAAGTGACATGAGCGTAACAGCTCTACGTGGCTGATTCTGCAGCGGTTATACATTGGGACAAGTCAGGATCTTTCTCATCTTTGATACCGAATAGCTCGATTTGCTTAAGGGCCATTTCAAGACGAGTGCTGAGACATTCGAGCCTTTCTTGCAAATCATCACGAGTTGTTTCATCCAGGTCGGGACATTCAACCACATGAGCAATGAGTCGCAAGAGACTCGCTTTTTCAGCTCTCACCCTCGCGATGAGGTCCAGGGCGTGTTCAGACCCAAACAGTTCATTGTGATACCAGTAAAGGTCTTCACTCATGAGATGCCTAGTGAACGCACCTAGGTAAACTAGACCCAACTGCATTTGTTTCCGGACAAGAGCGTTATCGTCCATCTCGTCCTTTGCCTTCAGCTTCTTGTCCTTGATGTGCCCATAGATTAGATGAAGCAACAGAATGAAAGCGATAGCGGCAAGCAGGGCCCATGCGTGAGTTTCCGTGGTTTTTTGATGCCAAGCTCCATCCTTAAGCAAGGACCGCAGAAAAAGATACAGCAGGGCCGCCCAGACGAGGTAAAGCCAAATCAGTAGGCCTTTGTACCACATGGTGATCGTTGAGAACCTGCTCCACCTGGCGGACGCGAGGAGTTCATCCTCGCATGCCTGCTTGATGTTACAGGAATATGTGTTTTCGTAGTTTGCAACGAGTTTGGGATCGATGCAATCGACCCATTCGGTGCCAAGTGAATCGGTTGTTTTTCCTTGTGATCCATTGACCACTAATAATTCTGACATGTAGGTAATTTCTATAGCTGTGTGAAAGGACAACATGGAACTCTCCTAGATAGTAACGTATTCCAGACAAGGTCCGGATATACATCAAACAGGAGCCATGCGTAATCCGGAACAGTTAGCCAAACTATTCTGCCAGAACCATAACATGAATTGCTCCGTCTGTAAATATTACCCTTATTTCCCCGCCTTCCTCACCTTGTTAACTATCGCCTCATATTTCTTAACATCATCCGAAATTGCATCAATTCCCGCTTGGATAAATTTAGGATCTGCAATATCGATTCCCGTCTTTAAGAAAATATCTCTTGGTGACATAGATTGGCCAGACCTTAGAAATTCCTCAACTTTTTCAATAAAATTATGATCTTCATTGTATTTTGCACAAAGCGCCCTACTTACAATTTGTCCTAATGCATAAGTGTAAACATAGAAGAAATATCTAAGGTGTGGAATGCCAATAAACGTATACCCATCATCTACCGTTGAAGCAAAAACAGGACCTACAAAATTCTTTGATTCTTTATAAAACATTTCAGCCATTTCTTCCTTCGATGCTCCACCATCCTTTCTAATTTTATCGTGTAGTGCTAATTCAAAATTAAAAAATGAAATCTGTCTAAAAACCGAACCTATATCACCCTTCATCTTTTCATCCAATAACCGTAGTCTTTCCTGATCGTTTTCTGCATTTTCAATCAAATCATCAATGACAAGTTGCTCAAAAAATGTACTGGCAACTTCAGCGACGGATATGGTGTAATCCTCATATAACACAGGCTGACCTTTTGCTAACTCTGAGTGAATAGAGTGACCCATTTCATGTGATAATGTACAAATATCATCAATGCTTCCAATGGCATTCATTAGGACATAAGTTGGAACATTGTGACCCGGTGAACAATATGCGCCCGCTCGCTTACCTTTTCTTGGTAGAAAATCAATTTGTCCATTTTCCGCAAAAGATTTTACATAATTTGCAAACTCAGGTTTTATTTTATTAAAACTTTCAATTGTTTTACTCACTACTTCCTCCAAACTTATTTTCTTTTGTGTAGTCTTAGTAATCGGCGCATACAAGTCAGCAGAGCCCAATTTCTCCAATCCAAGTAGTTTTGCTCGAGCCTTGAAGAATCTATGAGATACCTTCATATTATCATTAATGACTTTTATGAGATTCTCTACTGTGTCCAAATCATTCTCATAACCTTCAACGGTTGCTTGATATGGTGTTTTATAACCCCTAAGTTCATCTTCTATTTTTTTATCAGTATAAACTGCATTAAGCTCCGCTTCAGCCATGTGGCTTACCGCCTTTAAAACGGGTATAATCTTATTTTGCAATTCATGTCTTTCTTTGAAGCCAAGTTGATGTCTAAGCATTAAAGCCTCTGATATAGGTATGTCTCTCTTTTGGAATTTAACTGTCTGAGCATTCAAAAGCTTCTTTTGAGCATCAACCCACATTTTGTATGTTACCTGGTATTTTAAACTTAGTATTTTCTCTTCTGATTCAGACAATAGATGTTTGCCTGCTTCGAATGTTTTCTTTAAATAATATTTATAAGGTGCAAAAGATTTGTCATTCAAAATTTCCTTTTGCAATTTAGAGTCTAATTTGGAAAGTGAAAGTTCAAAGAAAATTATTTCATTTTCTGCTTTTATAATTCTTTGAGTCAAGAGACTTGTTCTTGATTTTCTTTCTTGGTTAGAAGAGTCTGCGTCATTCAATTTTGTTAAATACCAAATACACTTAGCAAAACCAGCTTCATCCTGCATTTTTTCCCAATCTTTCATCGCGCTCAAGATTGTTTTAGTAGAGCTTAAGAATTTCTTATTTGAATACTTTTTAGCAAAAGCATTTCGTCTATCTTCCATCACTTTAATTTCTGCTTCAATCTTTGGGTCTTTGTCTCCACTGTATAATGCTGAAAAATCCCATTCAGTTTTAAATGCGAATTTTTTAAGTTTAAGAGAAGTGTCAGCTTTTATCTTTGTGTTTTTACTTGTAGTTTTACCTTTATTCATTGGCAAATAATAGCAGATTAGGGTGGAAATTCAAAGTATTAAGATCTATAGTTTTCTGTGATTGATATTATGATATTATCCTTGACTATTATATCCCATGGGTTGCCAGATCTCACATCCTCTTTATTGGATATTATATTTTTAAACTCTTCAAAATTTATATTACGATCATTAAGGGATGAACACTCACCGGCACCCTTACAGTCTGATGTTATATTTATTATTTTTATTTTCACATCCGAGGCTATTCCAAAAGTTCTTATTTTTGGATTATCATTTATTATTGTTCCCCATGGCATATCGCCACCTTCGTGTCTGAAGGTAATGTAATCGATATCTATATAGTTTTTACCACCATTTACATATGCTGATTTTATGTAGCCACTTGCCTTTTCATCTACATTGTTGGATTTCACACTTTTTGATTCGGAACTATTTATTGCAACATTATCAATGGGTGTACTATTTGAAATAGGTTTTGTTGGTATTTTACTTTCTCTTAAATAGATATAGGAACTACCACCAACAACTAGTGCTAAAATAACTACTGTTAAAGGAACAATAAATCCATTTTGAGTTTTTTTCATGCATTAAATTGTATCATAAATACCCAATACATCCATACATCAACATGTGCCATTTCAAGAAAAATCTTATAAATTAAAATACTAAACCCCCTCCACAGCCCTCTTTACCCCTTCCAGCTCTTCAAATATTGTTCCAATCTCAGAATATGCCTTGAATATTTTTGCAGGCGAAATTCCTAATTGCTTCATATCATCCTTTCTCTCATACAGGTCTTTGCAAAGCATTATTTTTCTACCAATCAGAGCTTTTTTATCCGCGGAAGTTAGAGATGTAAGACATGTCACTGGGTGCAATTTATATCGCTCAATTAAATCCAGAATATTCTCATTCTGAGGATAATTCCAGCTGAGCAACTTTAGATTACTACATTCAGCATAAGTGATTGCCGTTTCAGTGAATTTTGTGTTTGTAACCAACCATCCCTCATCAAGTTTTCTTGCTGGAGTATCTTCTGTGTATTGATATTTATTTTGTGATAAGTCATCAAATCTCGCCTTAACATAAAGTGCAACCTTTAAATCAGTCTTACCCGCCAATTCATTGTGATATTTTACTTCTGCCATCAATAGCTTCCTTTTATTCCATGCGACAACATCAACTTCATGAGGTACACATTTACCCAAAACCATTTGGTCTGTTAGAGTATTGAATCCTTGAGCCTTAAACAGCTCAGCTACAAATTCTTCAAACGGAAAACCAGTTGGTCCAATCTCCATTATAGATCTTCTTAGGGAGTATCTAGCAGCCGCTGAAACAGACATCTTCTTAAGCATCGAGAATGCCTGCTTGTATATCGAAGTAACATCACAGACTGCCTTATTACCCAATCTTGCAGATTTGCATTTCAAATCTTCGGTTATTGTTCTAATTATCTTATCTATGATTGTTGGTTGCGCGCCAGATCTAACCAAAGACTCTTTAAGCTTCATTATATCAAATTCTTCATCTGTACCGTCCGATTTTTTAACGAAAATTGGATTCATGTTTATTTATATTTTAAATTATTTAGATTATAACACCCCCTAATGTTTTTGCACCTACCATCCCTTTCACTTTCTCCTCGTCAAAATAAATTACGAGCGACTGTCCTGGGGTTATTCCTTCCTGTGGTTGTGCAAATGTGATTTGGTATTTTTCAGCGCCAAAGTCGCCCTCACTGCCATCATTAATTAACGATAGAACGCATTTCTCTTTCTTTTGCCTATACCTTGCTCGAGCCAGACAATTAATTGAGTTTTTCTTAAGTATTTCTTTATATTCTTTTGATATAAAGTGAATGTCGTTGAAAACTAATTTCTCTACACTTCCCGCTCCGTCATTTTTGATCTGCTCTTTTTCTGCAACAGTTATGGTATTTTTTATAATATCTTTATCTATTACATAATATCTTGGAGTATTTATTGTGTTTGTACTTAGCGCCAAACCATGTCTCTCCCCTATCGTATAAAGCAAGGATCCATCATGCTTTCCTATCACCTTGCCATTCACATCAAGCACATCTCCTTCGCTTAGCCCTCTAACTTCTACTGAGTGCGGTGACCCGGATGAATCAGAAGCACTCGCTAAGACATGCTCCCTTATAAAATCCTTCATATCAATGTGGCCAATAAAACAAACTCCCTGACTATCCTTTTTTTTAGCAACGGGAATATTATTTTTCTCGGCAATTTTTCTTACTTCACTTTTTTCTAAGTGACCAATTGGAAATATTATTTTTTTTAGTTGATCCTCACTGAGGGTCCAAAGAAAATATGATTGATCCTTTTCTCCGTCACGACCTTCAAACATTTCATCATTGCGTGTTTGTGCATAGTGGCCTGTGGCAACATAATCCGCCCCCTGTGCAATTGCCCAATTCATAAACGCACCAAACTTAACCTCTCTATTACACATCACATCTGGATTTGGAGTTCTCCCTTTTGCGTACTCCGTTATCATGTAATCAACCACACCCCTCTTATATTCATCGCGTAGATCAAGTGTTACGAACTTTATACCCAGGCTCGCTGCAACCCTCATTGCGTCCCTTCTATCCTCCTTCCAGGTACATTCCCCATTTTCAGGTTGCCATACCTTAATAAAGACTCCTGTGACGTCGTAGCCTGCTTTTTGCAAGAGTAATGCAGAAACAGACGAATCAACACCACCAGAAAGCCCAACAAAGACCTTTTTCTTTGCCGAATTTTGATTGGAACTTGTTGAAGTTAGGGATTGGCTCATTTGTCTTTAATTATTCAAAGTTAACGCTATCTTATATATAATCTCTTAAATTTCAAGTGCTCAGCGTAAGTCTTGGAAAAATATGTCTTACCGTCATCTCCAGTCAAAAAGAAAACATAATCATTAGAGGTAGGCGAGATTGCCGCTTCAATTGCATCAATTCCTGGGTTTGATATCGGTCCTGGAGGTAGCCCTTTATTTTTATAAGTATTATAAAGGGAATCAGTTGCCAAATCTTCCATTGTTAAGTCAGCAGACTTTTTTCCATTTATATAGCCAAGCGTACTATCAACTTGAAGCATCATCCCATTTTTAATTCTTCTCCACAACAAATCGGCGACCATTTTCTTATCCTCTGCTGTCTTAACCTCTTCTTCCAAAATGGATGCCATGGTTATTATTTCAGCATTAGTATGTCCACTTGCCAAAATTGCGCCGTCATACTTTTTAATTTTTACTTTAAATTCAGCATCCATTCTATTGACAATTGTCTTTATGTCAGCATTTGGTGGAAAGAAATAAGTATCAGGAAACAAATATCCTTCTTTAGAAAATAGCACCGATTTATCCATCTCGTATGTTGGAGAATTTTTTAGGTCCGGTAATTTAGAATCAATAATATTTAGAATCCCTTTAGAATTTATTCCCTCCGGAAAAGTTAGCTTCACAGGAGTATATCCATAATCTTGATGTGACAACCTGTACGCTACATTAAAAATATTCGCGGGCTTATCAAATTCATAAACACCCGCCTTGATGTGATTCTGTCCGCCATCAATTGAAATCATTAATCTAAGCAAATCAGCGGACCTAACAACACCCGCCTTTTTGATCTCCATTGTGATTGTTTTGAGCGAATCTCCAGAAGTTATTTCTAGCATCAAAGGTTTGCTAAAAGATCCAAAAGGTGCGCTTAAAAAATAACCGAGGACCAATAAAATTAATATAATTGGAATAAGAGTTATCTTTAAAATTCTTGAGATAAAAAATGCATGCGAAACCACTGGTGTCGATTCTGCAGGCGCAGACGCCGACAATGTAGAATCCAACGTCGAAGATGAAGGATTTTCCGTATTTGTCTCTGAATTTTGGTCGGGCATAATTATATTTGAATATTTTATATTGGAAGATTTGATGGTGGTTCAACTTTCTTAGCTTGTACACGTGATAATGTAGGAGTCTTGGCCACATTTCCTGGAAGGTGGAAAACCGTTGCTAGCTCTTCTGTTGTCATAACAAAATGTGCCAACCTTGAGCCATACGGAATATACTCTGGAATAAAGTATGAACGATGTTGATATTCACCAAGTATTTTTTTCTTTTGCGCCATGAGCTTTACCTCACCCTTATCTTGCCATTTAAACTTTGTAGCCTTCGGAGCGTTTACCGTTTTGAATCCATTCAAGTTAGGAGAACCGTATTGTCTAAAGGAACCATTAATTCCCGCGATCATAGACGGCCTAAATACATCCTTCTTGGCAACATAAACAGATCTTACGCCACAATCAAACGGCAACTTAGAGATGCTATTCTCAATTGCCTCCGCCGCTTCCTTTTCAGCCTTTGTTAATTGAAGCAAAGCTGGGTTAACAGGCTTATCCTTATCCATCTTTACATCTCTCTTTGTTCTCTTTATCAAATCAAGCTGAGCCGCATGCTTCCAATCAACCATCTCATTCTTGGTGCCTGGCTTTATTAACTCTTTTGTGTGAGCCCGGACCATTATCTGGAACCAAACCTGTTCCCCTTTCTTAAGAGAACCTAGAAGCTCAATAACTGGTGTTATTGGATCCACTTTAGATTCTTCCTTTCCGCCTCCAACCATTCCATGAGAAACGTAAGTCTTAATTGGTAAGTGAGAAACTGCAGTCTTAACAAAATTACAACCCCAGTATTGATAATTTTCAGGATCCCATTTTACATCGGTTGTGTAATCATTACCTGTTCTATCGATAATTTCAATGTCAGGGTATTGAGAGTACAGCTGAGTCTCAATCATATCTGTAAAGGCTGCCCGAGACCAGATGAAGAATCTAACATGCCCGTCAATGGAGATAATCTCCAGTGAGAACCATGGGCGACATGAGCCGTTTGTATATTTTGAGAAAAAACCACTCGCATCGCCACCCGCCTGATATAGCGAACCAAGGAACAACTCCATAGCTTGAGGAGTTTTCTGAAGATCCTTTGGAGGTGTTATTTCAAGTAGTATATACTTTTGTTTAGCGAAAAATTCAGCTCGAGACTTTTTCTTCAATTTTGCCAAAAACTTTTTTCCAAGGCCAACTACAATTAAAATGACAACAAACGCAATTGCTATTTTCAAGAAAACCAAAACAAAAACTTCTGCTGTGAATTGTGATTGCATGCTTAAAGAATATTATAACATATATTGTACAATATACTCTGACAAAATAATAGCCCCAGATTGAATTCTGGAACTATTACTTATTTTGTATTAAATTTTACTGATCGATTTAGTTATTTTCTGCGTATCGGTATCTTCCCTCCTTATCCTTCTTGAAGAACTTACTATTCTGTAGGTTCACTAGAATTGTATTTTCCTTAACATATCTCTCTTTCAAAACCTTTTGTATTATTTCTTCTTTTGTTAACGGTCCGTTCTTATCTAATACCTTCTTGATAACGTCCTTAACAACACCACTTAAATAGCCCCATTCACTCAAAGCATAAAGTCCTCTTCCAACAAGAACGAATCTCTTGTCTTTAATAAGCTCATTATGAGTTGTAGCGATGTGCGCCTTTTTGTCGAATAGCTTTTCAATTTGCTTTGCAATATCACGGAAGTGTATTGGTGAACCATGCTTTCTCATGGCAAGAAAAGCATAATCTCTAATCCCCTTTGTTCTAACATTTGAAGAATTGGCCTTACCCCATTCTCCTAGTGGATTTTTATCCAAATTCTTTGAAACAGACAACCATCTCTTTGCAATTTCTTCTGTTAGATATTTTTGATTTACATCTTGTAGGTGCTTCAAAAATTCTCCAATAATTTCTGATTCTGGGATAAGAGATTCATCGTCTAGACTCTTGTATAATTTCCTAATAGCTTCGTGAACTTTCTTTGAAAGATTTGGATCAATATTCCATCTGTGCTTGAACTCAACGTCTTCTTTATCTTTCTTAAAATCCTCTCCGACAACTAGCATGAAGTGAACATGATTTCTAACTGATACATCCTTAGACAAGGTAGACAGAAGATCGTCTTCCGCAAGAAAACCTCCAAGACCGTCAACTACAGTGTGCAATTCATCAAATGACGCCTTCTCTTGTTTGTAAGCAGGAGACTTTCTGATATTTTGAAGAGCAGCATGCTCAATCTGACGAACACGTTCACGGGTAATAGAATATTGCTCACCAATGGCCTCTAAGGTCATCTTTTCACCATCCTTATCAAGCCCATAACGCTTAGTAACGACCAATTTAGCTCTATCTGTCAGAGATGACAGGAGCTTCTTTGTGACGTTCTTAGGCTTAAAAGATAACACTATGTTTGTTGTTGACATCGCTTTTGATTAATTTATACCTTATTTTTAGCACACTATCATTGTTTCGTCAAATGGGTTATACACATTCTAGGACAAACATCCGATGGTTATGTATAATAATGTATCAATATCATGTACTCATAATAAGGTTGTCTCATATTTACTTCTCTTCAGTTATAATAAGACCCATCTCAATAGACTATTTTGAATCAGATAAACGGACTGCTTCATTTATTAAATCACTAATCAGACGAAGTTGATTATAAGCCCTATTGTAATTATTGAATGAATATTCAGCTTCGTTTCCTACTTCAAATACATAATCATCTCCCCCATCATCCATATCTCTAGGAGTATTTTCTTTAGCCCTTTTTACCAAATCATTATATTCAATCTCTAGCTCCACCCTTAATTCATCATCGTCTTTACCAGGTTCACGTTCCTCAGGGTATCTATCGTAATAAGTAAGTACACTTTCGTAAAACTTCTCAGGACCCATATCAAGTAGAGACTTATAAACATCGTAACGTTGTCTACCGTTTGACGCAGACTCAAGGAAGGATAGCCTTAATTCGTAGATAAATTTAAGTCTATCTTCTTCTGGTAAAGACAAAGCCCCATCCACCATCTCTTGATAAGGCATAGTGTATGGCATATCAGGAGCAGTTGAACAATATAGATACTGAATATACAGAGCCTGGTCAGTTGGTCTACCTACAAAACATGGAATGCAAAGGTCTGGGTCATGACAAATGGCAGCTTGTTCTTTATCGTAGCCATGAAGCACAAGAGCATCGTAAGCCTTAATCCAATTCAAAATTGAACTATCAATACAAGCACGCAATTCTTCTAAATCGGCTGGGAAAGTCTCAGGGAGTTTTGGTAATTCATTTGAAGAGCCAGGGTCCCCATCTTTTGTTTCGTCCGTATTTTCCTCAATTACTTTTCCAAGATATCTACGAATATTCGTTTGCAGTATTTCATATTTATACATTCTTGTATTAAATACCTCTTCTGCCTGTTTTGGTTCACTCATATGAGAAATATTATATCTTAAACTCAATCACATCGCCATCCTTAACTACATATTCTTTTCCCTCGGTTCTCACTAATCCCTTCTCTCTAGCGGCACCATATGATCCAGCCCCTAGTAAATCTTTCCAAAATACAATTTCCGCTCTAATGAATTTATCTTTGAAGTCTGTGTGAATTGCCATTCCAGCAACAGGCGCAGTTGAACCTTTTGCAATTGTCCAAGCTCTTGTTTCAACAACTCCGGTTGTAAAATAAGTTTCAAGGTCCAACAGTTCATACCCTTTCTTAATCAACAAATCAACGCCATCGTCATGCGCACCAAGCTCTTTTCTAAATATTATTTTATCCTCCCCTTCTAGGTCCTTCAATTCGTGTTCGATTCCAGCATCAACGATAGTCCACTTAGCCTTTTGCTCATCCAAGAATTTCATAAGCTCATTCCATCTTTCATCTTTTACTTCGTCCAAATTCTTTCCGCCTGCCTTTTTATTTAGAATGTACATTATCGGCTTCATGCTCAAAAGATGTAGGCCTTGGACAATTTCTTTTTCCTCATCTGTTAGATCAAGAGTTGACGCTAATTGCGCTTCCTCAAGTGAATGAGCAAGCTTTTGTAAAACCTCTTTCTCCGCAATAGCTAATTTATCACCCCTCTTTGCTCCGCTCTCTACTCCAACAAGCCGCTTAGATACAGTCTGCTGATCAGCTAAAATTAGCTCAAGGTTTATTACCTCAATATCACGCTTTGGATTAATAGAACCATCAACGTGAATTACGTTTGCATCTTCAAAAATTCTAACGACCTCTGCAATAGCATCAGTCTCTCTAATATGAGCCAAAAACTTATTTCCCAATCCTGACCCCTCAGATGCTCCTTTAACAAGACCTGCAATGTCCACAAATTCAATTGCTGCGGGTATTGTCTTTTGAGTCTTGGAAAACTCTGCAAGCTGGTATAAACGCTCGTCTGGGACAGGCACAACCCCAACAGAAGGGTCTATGGTGCAGAATGGATAATTCTCCGCAGGAACTGACTTTTTGGTCAATGCATTAAATAACGTAGATTTACCTACGTTTGGGAGACCGACGATGCCGATGGATAATTTCATGTTGTCCAGTCTAACAAAATTTGGTAATTAAGCCAAATATACCAAGCAGGAGATTCAGCAGAATCACCTACTGAGATCATCACGCAGCTAGTCGTTTGGATGATTTAGTAAAATCGCCTACTGAATCACTTAGTTGAAAAGGTAAGCATGTAAGGTTTGTACAAATCATAAATAGAATTAATTATTTTTGTTCGTCCATCAATTCCAAAATAATATGTATTATATTCATCAAATAACATGTATTTTACAAGAGAGCCTCCATTTTTAATAATATTTGCCTTTATTAAGTATCCACTTAATCCATTTAGAGTAATGGGAGTCTTCTCCACAGAAGTCCAACCCCGTGTATTGATTTCTGTACTTATAAAAAAACTTGTGAATTCATCTTGATTTGGATACACTCCATAAACACTCTTATATGATTCATTTTGTATATTTCTAGGTGCCACAGATACACTAAATGCAAAGTCATCTCCAGTCCATTTATCTGTCGAATCTTCAAAAAATAGAAGAAATGGATTATTTACATCATTAAGGTTTCCGGTGGAATCAACAGTCCATTTCTCTGGTACTTTAATTGAAAAATATGGATTCTTATTTTTATATGTCTTCATCGCAGTATTACCTGAAGAAGTTGCTTCTTGCACTTCAGAATATTTTAGAACATCTACGTTTTTATTTGTAGGTATATAATAAAAAGCAATATAAACTAACACGGCAAGGATTACAATAAGAGTTATTTCTTTTTTCATAATATGATTTATTTTAGCATAAATCTATTTAATTTTTTTTCTACGTACAATAGTAACAAATACTATAAGAACCAGCGCAAGAAGGGCTAGCACACCTGACTTCGACTTAGATGACTCCTTTTTATTTTCAAAATCCTGGCTACTAACAAATTTCACTTTCGAAGAAGTGCTATTGATATATAAATCTTTCTTTTCACCTGGTAACGATATACTTTGACTTACTTTTTTCTTACCAATAGATTCATTATTTTCTGAAAATATTGCAAATCTGGTCAAGTGACTAACTTTAAATACAACTTTATCATTCGAAAATACAGCATCGGGAATCAATACCCATTTCCAATTTTTTTCATTCAACCAATATAATCTAAGATTCTTTAGACCGATTTTATCTTTGCCGATAGGTAAAGTAATTGTTATAGGTTTAGAAAAATTATGAACTGCAATTCCATCCTTATTTACAGCCGTTATATCATAAAATGAATTATTAATTAATTTCTTATCATCACCTATTAAAAAATTAATTTTGTCATCTAACATCTTTACCTCCACAGTAAAAGCAGTATCATCAGCTACGATACCAGCTGGCACATCAACCAAAATCTGGCCATTATCAGTATCTTTATTTAAAGTACCAGATTGAAGTGGTGAAATAATTAAAGGATCATTGTGACTATCTATGTGAACATTCTTTCCAAATAAATTCATCATCATGGTGGAATAAAATCCGCCACCGGAGCCGCCACTCGATACGCTACCTGACACAGAGGTCGGATTTACAACAGGTGGAGTCGAAGTTGCAATAAAAATTCTCCAGTCTGTGCGAACATCACAATAATTTGGGTAATCAAAATTAATTGTACCCACAAGATCTCCCGTTGCACTACCATGCAATCTCCCTGTCGATACGTTTATTGTGGTACTTGAAAAATTAATCCAACCCAATGACTCACCCCAAGCATATCCAGATAGATTTCCATGACCATCGTTGATAACCCCACCCTGAGCTGGGTCAAATTTAATCCAACCTGCATTTTCTGACCAGGCATATCCAGATAAACTATTGTCATCAACTAGTACATTCTCGAAATTAATATATCCACTATTGCTACTCCAAGCATACTTATATGAACTTAAAATTGTCCCCGCCAAAACAGATGATTTTGGTAATAAAAAGAAAATTAGAATAATTAAAATTACTAACCTATTCTTAACCATAAATTATTTACGTTTAATTGGTGTCGTTGCCGCTTTTATTGCTGACGCTGAAGTTGTTGAGTCATTTATCGTTGGTGTAGACACTACTGGTTGGGTCCGCTCTACTCCCTCATTGATGTTTTGAGGTTGGTTGATAGTGATTGGAGCTACATTGATAATTTTATTTACAGATGGTCTGTATAAAATAGCTTTCATTGAATTTGTGTAAGCAAACAATATATCTCCATTTTCTGCTTTATCAAAAAAAGCTTGCCCTTTTAATTTTTCCTTATCAGAAATTGTAGCCACAGTCGGAGTTTCATTTTGTGGTAATTCCATTAGAGTAGATAATACCCCAACCAATTTCTTTGTTTCCTTTTCGGCTTCAGCATTTGGATTAGCCTTCAATGACTGATACTTGCCATAAAAGTGCAAAGATCCATATACCCCCAATACTGCTACGATCAAAAGAATCCATAAGAAAAATTTTCTCGGCTTATATTTCATTTGAACTTTTTTATTTTCAAACACAACGTCACTTTCAAAATTTTTAACGTCCTTCATTTTTTTCATTTAATATTATATTTAATTATTTCATCATTAATAATAAACTATTTACTGCTGAACTTCAATAGGTGCTGGTGTTACATCAGGTACGGATATTGCAGGCGCAGATTCTGTAGATGCGGGCGCCTGTGACGCAACCTCTTCTGCTGTTCCAACTGGCTCCGGAATTACAACATCTGGTAATGATACCGATTCTGAGACAGCGGGTGTTGAACTCTCTGTAGATGATGCAGATGACCCATCTGTTATACCAGTACCGCCGCCACTCTCGCCTCCTCCATCTATCGTGGCAGCTCCACCATTACCCACTGAGGCAGAAGATGTAGATGAAGTATCGGTAGTATTCTGTGTAGGATCAATAATTTCGGCTGAAGTAGAAGAAGATGTTTTGGTTGATTTTTGAATATTCGGAGTGAGATTTGCTTTTCTAACCATTGTATCCAACTGATCTCCATTAACACAGATTTCGCTTCCATCAGATTTCTTAACACAAACTTGATCTGTGTGAACTTTCTTTGCGAACACTTCATCAAAGTACCCCCTGATTGCAGTTACTCTTGCGGAAACAAAATCAGTTAAGAATTTTACATTACCTGAAATTTTATCACCAATTACAACTATTGGATTGCGAATTGATTCCTTTTGAATTGCATCAACCAACTTAGATAATCCGGTGTCTGTACTTGTGGATGAACTTGTCGCTGAAGCCGTATTCCCAAAGGCAGAATAAATGTCGCCAAGTAGAACAGCCTGTTCCTTTATGGAATAACCAGCAGAATAGTATGTGTTTTTAACAAACGCCACAATAACACCTGTACTATTTACGCTATTTCCATCAAATGATGATAAAGCTTGTCCAATCACAACACCATCAGAATCAGCCTTCACCGCAACACCTGGAATGTCTGAACTTGTAAGATAATCACCAACTTGAATTGAACCATTTTTAGATGATACCTTTACTGGTACACGACCAGACAGAGCTACAGGGTATGCACCAGTTCCCTCCTTTTCTACTTTTCCAATAAGTACACCTGGTTGAGTAGAAACTATTCCTAATACATTTTGGTCATAAGACTTCGTACTCTTTGCAATACCCGCCTTAAGTGATGGATCATACGATACAACATCACCCGGTTGAATCGAAGTATCATTTGATGTATACATCTCGGCTAAGTCGGCACCTGTATCAATCACCATTGCTGTTGCAATACCACCAATTGAAGCACCATTGTTTGTTGAAGACAAGGCACAGATGGCATAATTTTGGGCAGAAGCACCAGGATTTAGAACTAACGTTGATGCAAACAATGCCGGACCTTCACCTGCGGTGACTCCAGTGAGGGTTGACGTTCCACTTGCAAGTAAAGTTCCAGCACAAGTTGTTCCTGAACGAATTTGAGCTGTGATTGTCTGGTCCGTACTACTTAAACTGTTAGAGAATAGGTTTGCAGAAACATATACATCTCCAGTGGCCGTGGAAGGAGTTATACTAAAAGTTTTGATAAGGGTGGCTGCAGTTGCGACAGTCACTCTTACTATATTTGCTACTGTTTGTTGCGGTTGGCTTCCAGAACAATTTCTCCAAGCACCATTCTCGTAACATCTAAATTTATTTGTTGCAGTTGAATAATACATTCCACCATTTACACCAGCAGGATCTGC
Source organism: uncultured bacterium (assembly GCA_903936565.1). Taxonomy (GTDB): domain Bacteria; phylum Patescibacteriota; class Minisyncoccia; order Phycocordibacterales; family CAIZLB01; genus CAIJKW01. The sequence continues at coordinate 34,435 of CAIZVZ010000011.1, forward strand.
ACTTCCAGCATCAAGTACTAATAAGTCTGCGGTTGACTTTCCGGTTACTGTACCAATTTGAATTTTTCCAGAGACACCAGTTCCACCTGCATCAAGAGTAATATCTCCTGAACCAGAGTTTAAAATTAATGCACTTACTCCAGTAATATTTCCCATTGTAATTGTCTTCGCACTTGCCCCAGTACCAATATTAACAGCACCAGTTGTTTCAGAATCAATTGTAATTGAATTTGCTCCAGCAGAAGACACACTACCGACACCAGCGAATCCAATCGCAGTTGCAGAAGTTGTAATTGTGTCAATTGACGAAACTCCAGTCAGAGCTCCTCCTGTTGTTAAGTTTAATCCAGTTGAAGAAATTGAAAGGGCATCAAGAGCTGAACCAATAGTTACTGTGTCGACAGTAGTATTATCCGTTCCAATGTTAATCGAATTTCCCGCAGAACCTGTTCCAACATTAATTGTCTTAGAGTTATTTCCGCTTCCAATATTCACTGTTCCAGTTGTACCAGAATCCAGAGTTACAGAACCTGTTGAACCAGAAGTTATTGAAACATTTCCAGTTGTTGCAGTTAGAAGTGTAATTCCATTTGTTCCAGAGTTTAGCGCAAGACCAGTTGCTCCAGTTGAGTTTCCAA
>CAIZVZ010000012.1 GCA_903936565.1 uncultured bacterium
AAGAATGCTAACTTCCTTAAGTTGTTTATCAACAAAGTTGTTAAATCAAGTGGAACTGTAACATATGAAGATAGAGTTCAACTAGAGAACGACGTTAGACAAATACACAACCCAGAACTTACTGCTCAATGGGAGACCTTCGTTGCCAACAAGGACCCAAAGCAAGCTGAAGCTGCCGCAACTGACCTGATGTTGATCTTGGTGGAGGGGACGGTGAAGTAGGTTGGAATTCATAATTAAATTTTATAACTCCATTAAAAATACCCTTTATTAAAAGGGTATTTTTAATATTAAGATATTTTTGAGATTGTTAGATAATCTCAAAAGTCAAAGACTTACTATCCAAATCCGCCGCAAGCAACTTCACCTTAACCTTATCTCCAATGCTAAATGTTGTCTTTGTGCTTTCGCCAACAATTTTATATGACTTAGGATCGGTGTTGTAGAAGTCTGACGGCTTCAAATCCTTTAGTCTTATCAAACCTTCAGCTTTACTACTTGGTTCTTCAATAAACATTCCAAAATCAGCAATTCCAGAAACTGTACATTCAAATTCTTCACCAATTTTGCTTTGCATATATTCAACCTGCTTGTATTTTACAGATGAACGCTCAGCATCAGCCGCTTCAACTTCCTTCTTGGATGAGTCAACGCAAATTTTATCGAGACTCTGCACAATGGGCGCTGGAACTGGTTTGCCACCAAGAACAATTTCCAAAATTCTGTGAATCATGAGGTCTGGGTATCTTCTGATTGGGGAAGTAAAGTGAGTATAGAAATCAAACGCCAATCCAAAGTGTCCGATATTTTTTGTAGCATATGTTGCCTTGGCCATAGAGCGAAGTGTTGCGACCTTAATGACCGCTTCAGATGGAGAGCCGATAACTTCATCGAGTAATTTTTGAATATCCTTTGGACTAATCTTTGATCCGGCTTTTGGAATATGAAAATCAAATCCAAGTGCTCTTACAAAAAGAGATAAATCTGCAATTCTGTCTGCATCAGGCAAATCATGAATTCTGTAAACCCCGGCGTTCTCTTGGTGATGCGCTTTATTTTTCGTTGATATAAATTCCGCAACTTCTCTGTTGGCAAGTAACATGAATTCCTCTACTAATTTGTGGGTATCCAGGCGCTCTTTTTTTAGTACTGCGATAGGCTTTCCATTTTCATCTAATTTAAATTTAATTTCTGTAGTCTCAAAATCAATAGCCCCCTTAGCTTTTCTTTGGTTTAGCATTATCTTTGCCAATCTATTTAACTCGAGCAACTCAGTTGTAAATGGAGCTTGAAACCATGAACTGTTTGCGTCAACGGCCGCTCCAGCTTTCTCAGCATTATTTAGAACATCCTGTGCATCTTCGTAGCTAAATCTTTTGTCTGAGTGAATAATTGTTTTACCAAACCATTTCTCTAGAATTTCTCCAGATTTACTAACTTTAAAAACCGCAGAAAATGCATATCTATCTTCATTTGGGTTAAGACTACACATTCCATTGGAAAGTGAGTGGGGGAGCATGGGAATTGTTCTGTCCACAAGGTACACGGAGAACGCTCTTTTTTTAGCTTCGTTATCAAGCGCTGTACCTGTTCGAACATAGTGAGATACATCAGCGATATGAACTCCAATTTCATAAACTTCTTCGCCGTTTTTACTACTTGTGTCATTCTTCAGTGGTCTAATAGATAGGGCGTCATCAAAGTCTTTTGCATCGACTGGGTCAATTGTACAAGTGAAGGCGTCTCTAAAGTCTCTGCGCTTTGCAGTTTCCTCATCTGTGATTTTTCCATTAACTTCCACGCTCTTCTCAGCTTCAGCGATTACTTCTGGTTCGAAATCAATATCAAAACCCCTATCGATAACGATAGATTGCATTTCTGTATTATTGTCGCCCTTACGTCCGATAACTTGAATCACCTCTCCATCAGGATAGCGCTTTAAATCTTCTGTCCATGTCTCGGTATGGATTTTTGCTAGAACTTTGTCATCTATATCATATTTATCTGACTTAGGTACGACTATCTCAATATTTAGTCTCGCATTGTCTGGGTTTACTAGGAAATGTCCAAATTCCTCATCGTAAATAACTGTACCAACAAACTGGGTCTTTTTGCGCTCTATTATATTGGTGACCTTGGCAAACTCCTTACCCTTGAAGTCTAAATATGTCTCAGCTTCAACCGTGTCGCCTGGGAGGGCTGTACTTGTATCTTCTGTTTCGACTGGGTAGGAGTCTTCTATTCCTTCTACATTTATGAATCCCTTACCTTTTCCGTTTAAGGAGATTACGCCGGTTATTTTTGTTATTTTACTCATTTATTCTTGTGTTTATTGTTATATAGTACTATGTTGGGGCTGTTATTGCTAGCTTGGGCATATGTTATTGTGGTGACAGACGCTAAATTGTTCTAAAACACCAAAATAACCCCGAAATTTGACTCCGCCCCTTTATTTTGATACTATTTTCCTACTTATGTTAAAGATCAGATTACAAAGAGTTGGTAAAAGAAACGAGCCGTCATTTCGTCTTATTCTTGTTGAGTCCAAAAGAGCAGCTAAAGGCGGTCACGCCCAAGAAGTTCTTGGATCTCACAATTTTAGAAAAGATGGAACAATCATCAATAAAGACAGAGTTCTTTATTGGATGTCACAGGGTGTACAAGTTTCAGATACCGCTTTCAACCTTTTGCTAGCTAATAAAATCGTAGAAGGAAAAAAGAAGAACGTCCTTCCTAAAAAAACTCCTCCAAAGAAAGAGAAGTCAGCATAGTTTCGGTCTAAAGCCTAAATAATTTATATTTTGTTGAAAATTCTTGCAAAATAATTATCAACAGTTTTTTGTTGTTAATTGATACAAGATATTTTATATGGTGTATAATTTTAGTATTAATAGTTCAATTAAATAATCAGTATAAAAGTTATGTCAGCACAAAACGATACAGAGTTTCTTGAGTTCATTATTAAATCTCTTGTAGAAAATCCTGACGCTGTTAAAGTTAGCAGAAGGGTGGATGACATGGGGGTGTTTATTGAGCTTGTGGTTGATCCGGTGGATATGGGAAAGATTATCGGTAGAAATGGCCACACAGCTCAGGCTATTAGAACTGTGATGAAGGCCTTTGGAAAGAAGCATCAAGCAAATATTAGTATTCAAATAAAGGAGCCCGAGAGTGGTGCTAAGAAGGAGACTAAGACTTTGGATGAGGCTGTAGCTGGGTTGGGGATAGAATAAAAGCCTCGGTCTGGGTGGCCGGGCGATTACGGTCATTTCAATATTCGACGCAAGACACCCTTAATGGGTGTTTTTGCTTATTTGCCTTTGTCATAGTTCATGATACTAAGAAAGGTAAGTTTTCCGTCATTTACTTTGTATATGATGACTTTTATTTGCGTGTCGTCGATGTTTTTTATCACACCCCAAAAATGTATTTTATTACCATTATTCTGGGTATACTTGTATTCAATTTCTACATCACAATCTTCAAGTATAGGTATGACATACTCTAAAAGATTAAGGCGCCTTATCTTTTCTGATATACTTCTGTGATGCTTGCCTTTCCTGATTAGATGGGTAAAACCAGTTCTGTTAAATACTATCTCCTGATTTAGAAAGACAATGGAGCGCATGCTCTTTATTGCATAATATCTATCTTTTTTGCTGCTTTATAAAATTCTTGATATTTATCATCAACCACCAGTCTAGTACATCAGGTACACAGAACTCATAAAGATTTTCTAAAGTTTTTGGTTAAAATATAAAAGAGATTAATCGTCAATATTGCATTTCTATAGATATTGGATTATCATATTGACAATGTTCGTAAAGCATTGGATGTAAGTCCAACCTGTTTAACCGCGGCATTAGAGCTGCAAGCGGGCAATAGTAGAAGCACTCCTAACGGGGTGTTTTTGCTTGGTTGAAAAGTGAGAAATACGAGTCCATGGACTTAAGCCCCCATTTGTGGCATTATTCTAATAATCTATGCGATATCATTTAATATCATTATTTCCGGAATCAACAACTTCATATCTAAATGAGTCTATTTTGGCGCGTGCACAAGAGAATAAGTTGATATCATTTCACTATTACAACCCAAGAACTTTTGTTAAGCCTACCAAGGCTCAGAAGGAAAAAAACAAACCATATCTCCAGGTTGATGATAAAGCCTACGGTGGAGGTCCTGGAATGATTATCAAGGCTCTACCTATTGCCAAAGCGATAGAGAAGGCGTTGAAGTTTGCTACCAAGAAGAAAGATTTTACAAAAGAACTCATTGTGTTTCTATCTCCATCTGGGGAGCAATTTACTAATACCTCCGCTACAAAAATGGCAGAGAAATTCTCTGATATTATATTCATATGTGGAAGATATGAAGGGGTGGATGCACGTGTGAAGAAAATGTTTAAAATGAAGGACTATTCAGTTGGTCCATTTGTGACAACAGGCGGGGAGTTGCCAGCGATGATTATGATTGATTCAATCTCTCGTCAAATTGAAGGGGTTTTGGGAAAGTTTACCAGCAGGGAAGAGTCACGTGATGCATCGAAGGATGTTTATACTAGGCCAGAAACTGTGGAATTTAATGGTAAAAAATACAAAGTCCCCCAAATCCTTTTGAGCGGTGATCACAAAAAAATTGAAGGGTGGAGAAATGATAGAAGGGGAGGAATAAAGGAGGGCTCAAAAGATGTACAAAAAGAAGGAATTAATACAAATTAATTATATCTATGCTTGGTAAAATACTATCTACTATTGAATTAAAACGAGGAAGTAAAAATTATCTTTGGAAATGCCTTGTTTGGATAAAAGACAAGATTTGGGTAATTGCTAAGAAAAGTTATACAGAGTCTGTTTTCTTCATCAGTTGGCTATCGGCTGAGGATTTTAAAAATAGACCTGTAGATAAGTTCTACAAAATATCCTTTTGTATTACTTGTATGAACAGGGCTGGGCACATTAAAAAGACTTTGCTGAAAAACATTCGTAATAATATTGACTATCCAAGCGTAGAATTTGTCCTTTTGGACTATAACTCTAAGGATGATTTGGAGTCTTGGGTTAAGGATAATTTAAAGGATTATATAAAATCTGGTGTCCTTAAATATTTTCAGACAAAAGAGCCGAAATATTTTCACATGAGTAAGGCAAAAAATATGTCTCACCGTTTTGCTACTGGCAATATCGTATGTAACTTGGATGCTGATAATTTTACAGGGAAGAATTTTGCATACTTTATAAATTATGTTTTAAACAAAAAACCAAAATCCGTTGGTTCATGCAGGGGACATGCTTACAGTGAAAAATTCTTTGATGACCTTGGAATAAGTGGTCGAATATTTCTATTTAAAAAATATTTTGATTTAATTGGTGGATACGATGAGTCTTTTGTTGGATGGGCTGCTGAAGATAGTGATTTTGTCGCTAAAGCCAAGAAGCTTGGTCTACATGAGTATGTGATACCGCTTTGCTATCTACGAACCGTTAAGCATAGTCATAAAATTAGATTGGAAAACTATGAACCCGATGTTGTTAAGCGATCTCCATTATTAGGATGGAAATGAGATAAAGTGGCAAGATTAAACAAGATAATTCATTGATAGCCAAAAAGTAAACAGTTTAATATAATGGTAATTAGTATCTGTTAAGGATATATAAACAAATTTTATGCTAAGTAGAATACTGTCAATCATTGAGTCAAAAAGAGTTAGTAAAAATTATATCTTTAAATTTATCGTCTGGACAAAAGATGTGATTTGGAGGGTTACGAAGTGGTTTTATACAAAGTCAGTTTTCTTCATCAGTTGGATTTCCACACATAATTATAAGAATAAGCCAGTAGATAAGCTTTATAAAATATCTTTTTGTATAACTTGCATGAATAGAGCGGAGCATATAAAAAAGACATTATTAAAAAACATTCGTAATAATATTGATTATCCAAATCTGGAGTTTGTCCTTTTGGACTACAATTCTAAGGACGACTTGGAATCTTGGGTTAAGAGCAATCTGAATGAATATATAAAGTCAGGTGTACTTAAATATTTTCAAACGAGAGAGCCTAAGTATTTTCATGTCAGTAAGGCCAAGAATATGGTACATAGATTTGCAACGGGCAATATTGTGTGCAACTTAGATGCGGATAACTATACCGGTAAAGATTTTGCGTACTTAATAAATTACATCTTAAACAAAAAGCCAAAGTCTGTTGGCTCATGTATGGGGTATACTTATAGTGATAAATTCTTTGATAATTTTGGAATTGGTGGCAGAATATTCTTGTTTAAGAAATACTTTGACCAAATCGGGGGGTATGATGAGTCCTTCGTGGGGTGGAACTATGAAGATAGTGATTTCGTTACCAAAGCCAAGAAACTTGGTCTACATGAGTATATTATACCCCTATGTTATTTAAGGACTATAAAACATAGTCACAAGATGAGATTGGAGAACTATGATCCAGAAATTGCTAGAAAGTCCCCATTGTTGGGGTAGGGAGAGGTTACGTGAACATTAAATACTAAACAGCCTTAAAATAAGGCTTTAAAACCAATTTTAGGACTTGTTTATAATTGACAAAAGCCCCAAACCAATCCAAATGGAGTTGTCAACACCTTAAAATTGACACCTGTGGATAAATCATATACTATAAGGGTCTGCGTAAAGACGATTGAGTTTTGCTGCTCTTTCGCGGGCTCATTTTTACCAATTCTCGTTTAATTAAATAGACGCTTTATGATACGTCCCAAAAAGTATTTTTCACGTTTTAAGGAGCCGCTAGCGCCGCTTCCCAATTTAGTAGAGGCACAACTAGAATCGTTTAAATGGTTACTAGACAAGGGTATATCAGAAGTGTTCAGTGAATTTTCATCAATACAAGACTACTCAGGCAAGAAGTTTGAGTTGGATTTTTTTGATTTTCAATTAGAAAAACCAAAGTTTGATGAATTTTATGCAAAGGACAATAAAGTGAACTTTGAAGCACCTCTTAAGGTCATGGTTCGCCTAAAAAACAAAATCTTAAACACAACGAAAGAGCAAGAAATCTTCGTTGCTGATTTTCCTTTGATGACTGATCACGGAACTTTTATTATAAATGGTATTGAAAGACTTATCGTTCCTCAGCTTGCCCGTTCATATGGAGTATTTTTTACTTCACAAGAATTGAAGGGTAAGACATACTTTGGAGCAAAAATTATCCCTGCACGTGGTGCTTGGATTGAAATTGATACTGATGCAGATCACACTGTATATGTAAGAATGGACAGAAAGCGAAAGTTCCCTGTAACTTCACTTTTGCGTGTGTTCGGAGCTGAAACTGATACAGATATAAAGGCTTTGTTTAAAGACAATCCATTAGCCCTTCCTTTTATTGAATCTACTCTAGCAAAGGATCATGCTAAGACAAAAGATGAGGCTTATATAGAAATTCACAGAAAGATGCGTGATGGTGAGCTTGCAACAGCAGACAACGCTCGTGAATATGTTGACTCACTACTTAAATCAGCTGAGAGATATGATTTGTCAAAGGTAGGACGTTTCCGTTTCAATCAAAGATTTGGAAAGCCTATGGATGAAAAGTCTGTGTCTATCATGACACTTAGCTTGGATGACTTGGCTGTTACAATAAATAAAATTATTGAACTTGCTCACAATCCAGCTTCTGTTCAAGACGATGTTGACCACTTAGGATCACGTCGTGTTAGATACGTTGGAGAAATGCTTCAAGCAAAAATTAGAATTGGTATGACTCAAATCAAGAGAAACATTCAGAACAGAATGTCTACTATTGATACTGATGCAAATCTTCCAATTCAATTTATTTCACCTCGTCCACTCCAAGCTCGTATAAAGGAATTCTACACTACAAACCAATTGTCACAATTCATGAGTCAAGAAAATATTCTTGCTGAAATTGAGCACTTGCGTAGAATTTCTGCCCTTGGTCCCGGCGGACTAACAAGAGAGCGTGCTGGAGTTGAAGTTCGTGACGTTCATGCATCTCACTACGGTAGAATTTGTCCAATTCACACGCCTGAGGGTCAAAACATTGGTCTTGTTCTTCAGCTTGCTATGTATGCAAGAATCAATCACTTCGGAATGATTGAGACTCCATATGTAAAGGTTGCAAAAGGAAAGGTTACAAAAGAGGTTGTTTACCTTAACGCACTTGAGGAAGAAGGATGTAAAATTGCTCACGCCACAACTGACTATGATAAGGATGGCAACATCGCAAAAGATACATTGGAAGTTAGAATCAACGGTGAGCCTGCTGTGGTTTCAAAAGATGAAGTAGAATATATTGACGTTTCAACAGATCAAGCATTCTCTATTTCAACTTCTATGATTCCGTTCCTGAACCATGACAACGCACAAAGAGCGCTGATGGCCTCAAACATGCAGAAGCAAGCTACTCCATGTATCGTTCCTGAAGCTCCACTTGTAGCAACTGGTATTGAAGAAAAAGCAGCGGTTGACACAGGACGTGTAATTATCGCACCAGAGGACGGTCTTATTATTGGAGTTGATGCAAAGAAGGTGGTGCTACGTGGAAAGAAGGATCATGAGTTCAAGCTTGTGAACTTCAGTAGAACAAACCAATTCACAGCATTTCACCAACGTCCTACGGTAAGTATTGGACAAAAGGTTAAGAGAGGTGATGTTCTTGCTGATACTTCAACTTCTGTTGAAGGACAAATGGCTCTTGGACAAAACTGTCTTGTTGCTTTCATGACATGGTCTGGAGCAAACTTTGAAGACGCTATTATTCTATCAGAGAGACTAGTTAAGGAATCGAAATTTACGACTGTTCATATTGAAGAGTTTGTTATTAATGTTCGCGATACTAAGCTTGGTCCAGAAGTTACTACTCACGACATTCCAAACGTTGGAGAAAATAGACTGAAGAATTTGGACGTTGATGGAATCGTTCGAGTTGGAGCGGAGGTTAGACCAGGAGACATTATTGTTGGAAAAATTACTCCAAAGAGTGAGACTCAACTAACACCTGAAGAGAGGCTACTTAGATCAATCTTTGGTGAGAAATCAAGAGATGTTAAAGATACATCAAAGAGACTAGAAAACGGAAAGCGTGGACGTATTATAAGTGTAAAGATTTTCTCAAGAGAAAGAGGAGATAAACTAGAGTCAGGAATTATTAAAAGAATTCACATCGAAGTTGCACTTTTGCGTTCAGTTTCTGTTGGAGATAAGTTGGCTGGACGTCACGGTAACAAGGGAGTTATCTCACGTGTTCTTCCGGTTGAAGATATGCCATTCATGGCAGACGGAACTCCAGTTGATGTGATTCTTACACCGCTCGGTGTTCCATCACGTATGAACCTTGGACAGATTCTTGAACTTCACTTAGGTTTGGCTGCAAACAAGATGGGTTATCAAGCAATAGTTCCTCCATTTATCGGCGCAACATCTGATGAAATTAAGTCAGAGCTTGTTGCTGCTGGATACAATGAAAACGGAAAGATGAAATTATTTGATGGTAGAACCGGAGAGAAATTTGCACAGGACATCGCTGTTGGATATATGTATATTTTGAAACTTCACCACATGGTTGAGGACAAGATTCACATGCGTTCCATCGGTCCTTACTCTCTAATTACTCAACAACCTCTAGGAGGAAAGGCGCAAGGTGGAGGACAGAGATTTGGAGAAATGGAAGTCTGGGCACTAGCGGGATACGGCGCAGCCCACGCTCTTCGAGAAATGCTTACAATCAAATCTGACGATATACAAGGTAGAACTCAAGCCTTTGACTCAATCGTTAAGGGACACAAATTGTTGGATCCAAATACCCCAGCATCATTCAACGTGCTTCTTTCAAACCTTAGAGGTCTTGGAGTTGATGTTGAATTGAACAAAGATTCAACCGATCTTGAAAATGAAGTGGTCGCATATGAGCAAGCGGTAGCCGAGGAAAACAATTAATTCAACCACTAATATGAATATAAAAAATCCATTAAACGCAAAGCATAAAGAAAAGGGAATAGATGATTTTGAATCTATCGTTCTTAAAATTGCATCACCTGATAAGGTTAGAGATTGGTCATATGGCGAGGTTACAAAGCCGGAGACAATGAACTATAGAACTCAAAGAAGTGAGAAAAATGGTTTGTTCGATGAGAAAATCTTTGGACCTGAAAGAGACTGGGAATGTTATTGTGGAAAGTACAAGGGAATTAGATACAAGGGAATTGTTTGTGAAAAATGTGGTGTTGAATTAACTCGTTCAATTGTAAGACGTGAGAGAATGGGTCACATTGAACTATGTGTTCCCGTTTCTCATATTTGGTACCTAAGAACAATGCCTTCTCGTATAGCTCAGGTTTTGGGAATGAGTCAAGGAGATGTCGAGAAAGTTGTATACTTTGCTGGATACTTGATTACAAATGTTAATGAAGAGGAAAAGAACAGACTTCTTAAAGAGCTCGATGGTGAGTTTAAGAATAAAGTTAAGACAGTTACTGATGAAAAAACAAAGGAGGCTCTAACTGAACTATTAATGTCTGCAAAGCGTGACATTGAGAGTATTCAAGTTGGTAGAGTTTTGGATGAAAATCAATATCACAAATTCTCACTACGTTTTGGTGTAGCATTTGAAGCTGGAATTGGAGCTGAGGCAGTATTCAATATTTTCAAAAATCTTGATTTGTCAAAACTTTTGGTTCAATTAGAAGTTGACTATACAAAAGTTTCTGCTGCAGATCGTGAGAAGATGATTAAGAGACTTGCTCTAGTTAAGTCAATGGTTCGCTCAAAGATTCGTCCAGAGTGGATGTTTATTACAGCACTTCCTGTTATCCCAGCTGCACTTCGTCCCATGGTTGCCCTTGAAGGAGGCCGTCACGCAACTTCAGATGTTAACGACCTATACAGACGTGTTATCAACAGAAACAATCGTCTAAAGAAGCTAAAAGAAATTAATGCTCCTGACGTAATTCTCCGAAACGAAAAGCGTATCTTGCAAGAAGCTGTTGATGCTTTGATTGATAATACAATCAGACATGGTAATGCATCTTTTGCAGGATTAAACGCAGCTCAGAGACGTCCACTTAAATCTCTTGCGGATAACCTAAAGGGAAAGAGAGGATTGTTCAGACAAAACCTACTTGGAAAGCGTGTTGATTACTCTGGACGTTCTGTTATCGTCGTTGGTCCAAATCTTAAGCTAGATCAATGTGGAGTTCCAAAGCACATGGCGCTTGAGTTGTTCAGACCATTCGTTGTTTCTGAACTTATCAAGAAAGAGATGGCGTTCAACATTAGAGGAGCATCAAGACTAATTGATGATGGTATTCCTGAAGTTTGGGCAATTCTTGAAAACGTTATTAAGGAGAAATATGTTCTTCTAAACCGTGCTCCAACACTTCACCGTCTTTCAATTCAAGCTTTTAGACCTGTACTTATTGAAGGAAATGCCATTCAACTTCACCCACTAGTTTGTTCTCCCTTTAACGCGGACTTCGATGGAGACACAATGGCCATCCACGTTCCACTTTCAGAGGAAGCTCAAATGGAGGCTAAAGAAATAATGGCAGCTGATAAGAACATTCTAAAGCCAGGATCAGGAGATCCAACTGTAACTGCAAAGCTTTTGGATATTGTTCTTGGATCATTCTGGATGTCTAGATTTGTAGAAGGAGAAAAAGGTGAAGGAAATTACTATGGAAGTATTGATGACGCTATTCAGGCACTTAGCTTCAACGCACTTTCTTACAGAGCAAAAATTCACATTATTGCACCTGATGAAGATAAGTATGGAGAAGATCGAGGAAAAATGATTGAGACAAGTATTGGTAGAGTTTTGTTCAACAATGTGTTGCCAGCTAGTCACCCATTCATAAATAAGGAGATTACAAAATCAATCTTGAATAATATCATTGACGATATTATTACAGAGCAAGGACTTACAAAGGTTGCACCATTTATCGACGCCCTTAAGGACTTTGGATTCAAATATCTAACAGAGTCTGGTGTTACTTGGAGTATGGACGATATTAACGTTCCAGAAGGTAAGGCTGAACTTGTAAAAATTGCAGAAGGAAAATCATTGGAAGTTCTTGAACAATACAATGAAGGTCTTCTATCAAAAGAAGAGAAGCATAGAAAGAACGTTTCTATTTGGCAAGATACAAAATCTCAAATTGAGAAATTAGTTGGAGAAGGGTTGGATAAAAATGGTCCTGTCTATGATATGGTTATCTCAGGAGCCAGAGGTTCTATGGGTCAACTTAACCAAATGGTTGGTATGGCTGGACTTATTGCCAACGCTCAAGGAGAGACATTGGAGCTTCCAATTATCTCATCTTTCAAAGAAGGATTTTCACCTGTTGAATACTTCATCTCATCTCACGGTGCAAGAAAGGGTATGACTGACACAGCGCTTAACACCGCAAAGTCAGGATATCTAACTAGAAAGCTATTCGTTGTTGCACAAAGTGTGATGATTACAGAAGAGGATTGTGGAACAAAAGAAGGGATCGTCGTAAACAAAGTTGGTTCATCGGGAATTAGTCTAACAATGCTAAAGATTGCAACCGGACGTGTTCTTGCAAAGGATATTACGAACTCTGAGGGAGAGGTTCTATTCAAGAGAAACCACATGATTACAAAGGAGGATGCAAAACTACTTGATAAGCAAGGTATATCAGAAATATTTGTTAGATCTCCGCTTTCATGTAAGACACCAGGAGGAATTTGTAGAATGTGTTATGGATCAGACCTAGGACGTGGCGCACTTGTTGAGACAGGAGAAGCTGTTGGAACAATTGCTGCTCAAGCCGTTGGAGAGCCTGGAACACAGCTAACTATGCGTACTTTCCACTCAGGAGGAGTTGCTATCGTTGGAGGAGACATCACAGCTGGACTTCCTCGTGTTGAAGAAATTTTCGAAAAGAGAAATCCAAAGAACGCTGCGGTTGTTGTATCACACGATGGTATGATTACAGACATCAGAGAAGTTGGAAAGGAGAAAATCTTTAAGCTTCTTCCAGATGTTCCTACAAAGAGTAGGAAAGGAGCTGAGATTGAATTCTCATGTCACTATGCCCGTGTTGCGCTAGTTAAAATCGGACAACATGTTTCAAAGGGTGACATTATAACTGACGGTCACGCAAGTATCGAAGATCTGTTCGAATACGCAGGTCAAGCTCGTACACAGGAATATATTATTTCTGAAGTAAAGAAGATTTACGAACTACAGGGAGAAAATGTTTCAAGAAAGCACATCGAAATTATTGTTCGCCAAATGTTCTCACGTATAAAGATTAAGGTTGCAGGAGACACTCAATTTGCTGTCGGAGACATAGTTGAGCAATTCGAGTTGGATCAAGAAAACGCTAGAGTAAAAGATCTTGTAAAAGGGGGAGAGTTTATCGAAGCCAAGGGAGATCCAATTGTACTTGGTATTACAGAAGCCTCACTCACAAGAAGAAGCTTCCTTTCAGCTGCTTCATTCCAACACACAAACAGAATGCTTATTAACGCTTCACTTAAGGCGCAAAAGGATCCATTGTACGGAATTATGGAAAACGTAATTATCGGAAGATTGATTCCAGCTGGTTCAGGATTCAAGGGAAGTGAGAAGTGGAAAATGATTGAGAAACTACGTGAGATAGTTTTGGAGGAAGAGGGATTCTTGGAATAGACTCCGGTCTGAATTGATTCAAAGTAAAGTAAATCTGGTGGGTGGGTCCAAGGTAAGGGTACCAGGGCGATCCTCGATCGTAGTGGCGACTACCCGCGCTATAGATGAACGCGGGTGTATGGGCTAGGTCACATAAAAAATAAAAATAAATGTCATCAGCTGCTCAAACAATTAAAGAAAGGCTCGGTATCGCAGATGTTATTGGAGCTTACATAAAAATTGAAAAGACAGGCGCAAATTACAAGGCGCGCTGTCCTTTTCATAATGAAAAAACTCCATCTTTCTTTATCTCACCCGCAAGGAATAATTATTATTGTTTTGGATGTGGAGCCAAGGGGGATATTTTTACCTTCGTAGAGGAATTTGAAAAAATTGATTTCCTTGGTGCGCTTAAAATCTTGGCTGAAAAGGCTGGGGTAGAACTTGCTCAATTTCAACATGACAGAAGTAAGGATTCCGAATTGGATAAGTTGCGTGCCGTCTTGGAGGTTGCAACCGTTTTCTATGAAGAGCAACTAAATAAGAATCCATCAGCAAAATTTGCTCATGATTATTTGTTGGGTAGGGGATTAACAGAGGATACAATTTTAACCTGGAGAATTGGTCTCGCGTCGAACGAATGGAGAGGACTAGGGGACTATCTTCGATCAAAGAATATTGGAAATACTGAAATGGAGAAGGTCGGCTTGATTAAACAAACCGGAACAAGTGTTTATGATAGATTCCGAGAAAGAATAATGTTTCCACTTTTTGATTCGTCGGGAAGAGTGATTGGATATTCAGGGAGGTTTATAAAGTTTCCATTAGCGGAATCGTCGACTCCAACAACAGGTCAGCCAGGGACTTCCCAGTCGGCAGATGAAAATAGAGAACCACCAAAATATTTAAACAGCCCTGATGGTGTTTTGTTTAATAAATCAGAAATTCTTTACGGGTATCATCGAGCCAAGGAGGGAATAAGAAAATTCGGATATGCAATATTAGTTGAAGGTCAACTTGATATGCTAATGGCGCATCAAGCAGGATTCAATAATACAGTTGCAACATCTGGAACATCACTTACTGCACTTCATTTGGAAAAGATAAAAAGACTGACTGATAACACCATGATTGTTTATGATGCTGATAAAGCGGGACTTAAGGCATCACTGCGAGCATGGGAGTTGGCATTGTCACTGGGGATGGATGTGAAGATTGCCGCGCTTCCAAAAGGGGAAGATCCTGCATCACTAATTTTGAGCGATAAAGAAAAATTCAAATCATGCTTGAAAAATGCAAAGCATATTATTGATTTTTATCTTGATATATTGGAGAGAGAAGGGCTAACAGGAAGAGAATTGTGGAAAGCGGTTGAGGTTGAAGTTCTCCCTTACGTTCTGGCGATAGAGAGTTCAATTGATAGGGCGCACTTTATTAATAGAATTAGTATCAGAACTGATATTCATGAAGCAGATTTGAGAGCAGAGCTGGAGAGATTGATGGTAAAGATGAAGCAGACAGAAAAGAGTGGCCCACAGAGCGGTTCATCGAATGGAGCTGGTGGCTCGACTAATCATGGTGATGATGGTCGTGGTGGAAATGAGACTGTCTCTGATCATTCAATAATCAAAGGAGTCGATGAACTTAGTGATAGTGACAAGAAGACACTAGATCGATTAATAGGCCTGATTCTATGGCTTAAAGACTCATCCAATTTGGCTAAGTCGGAGGAGGTGGGGAAGAGGGCTGAAACTTTCTTGGATAAGTTTAGTAAAAACTATTTCAACGAGAGAATATCAACTTCCCCTACGGAGCTTTCATTTGAAGCAGAAGTTTTATTCGCTGGTAGTTCTAAGCTTGATGCAGATATTGAAGAATTATTATTAGAAATTGAAGAGCGTGCGTTAAAACAAACTCTCTCAGTTTTGATGAATAATTTAAACAAGATGGAAAAATTACAAAAGAGAGAAGAGGCAATGGAAATTTTGAAAGAGTGCCAAACTATTTCTCTAAAATTATCAGACGTGCAAAGAAAAAAGAAATTGTATGGATAATAAATTAGAGGCCTGAAAAACAATTGAGGGCTGGAAAATTTATTATATTATGATATGATTTCTGTAAACAAATGGTGTTATGCCAAAGAATGCAAAAAATAAAAAATTGAATAAGGTTGCAACTAAAAGCGCTACAAAAAAAAGCGTCATAAAAACAAAAACTGTTTTAAAAAATAAGATAAAGGTGTCAAAGGGGACAAAATCTGTTTCAAATAAAAATACAAACAAAAGCAAAGATAAAAATAAAAATTTAAATAATAAAAACTTGATTAAAAAAACTTCTAAAGCAACAAAGAAAGAAATAAAAAAGGTGGATAAAAAACCTGCTAAGGTAGCAAAGGTGGTACCTGCAAAAAAGGCTCCAGCACCGAAAAAGGAAAAGGTTAAAAAAGTTGCCGTCAAGGTTTTGAAAAAGACAGATAAGTCTGCTTTTCATTCGACTCACACTGGTGCAAAAAACAAAACTAGCACTTGGGAAGAGAGAGCTGCTATTTTGCTAACCCGTGGACGCGATAGAGGTTTCGTTACTTACGATGAGATTCTGAAAGAATTTCCAAATATTGAAGAGGATATAATGTTCTTGGATGTTTTGTATGAGAAATTACAAACAGCGGGAATCGATGTTCTTGAAGGTGGAGGAATGCTTGATGTAAACAATCAAGAAGATAATTTGTTGAAGAAATATGCAATCAGTAAAAATGATTCAAATTATGATTCAATTCAAATGTATCTTAAGGAGATTGGACAATACCCACTTATCAATGGTTCTGAAGAAAAAGAACTGGCAAAAAGAATTGCAAATGGAGATAAAGAGGCGGAAGGATTACTTGCAAAAGCAAACCTTCGTCTTGTTGTTTCTATTGCTAAAAAATATGCAAACAGAAGTCCTGATCTTACACTTCTAGACTTGATTCAAGAGGGAAATATAGGCTTATTTAAGGCCGTAGATAAGTTCGACTGGTCCAAGGGATTTAAATTTTCAACTTATGCAACATGGTGGATTAGACAATCAATCACTCGTGCACTTGCCGATCAATCGAGAACAATTAGGGTTCCAGTTCACATGGTTGAGACAATCGCAAAGTATAAACAAGTTTTGAGAAGACTAACACAAGACTTGGGCCGTGATCCATTGCCAGAGGAAATCGCAATGGAAATGGGAATTGATGTCGAGAAGATTTATACAATTGAGAAAATTGATCAGACAACAGTTTCTCTTGATGCATCGGTTGGAGATGATGATGATAAGTCAACGTTTGGAGACTTTATTCCGGATGATAAAATTTTATCACCCGATCAAGAGGCGTCACGCAGAATCTTGGCTGATCAGGTTAAGGAAATTCTTGGTGATCTATCAGAGAAGGAGCGTGAGATTCTAATGTTGCGTCACGGTCTTGCTGATGGAATTCAGCACACATTGGAAGAGGTTGGAAAAATGTTTGGTGTGACTCGTGAACGTATTAGACAAATTGAAGCAAAGGCTCATGAGAAGATTAGACAACATGATAAGGTAAATAGATTGAAGAACTATTAAAATATTATCTTAAGTTTTTTTTGGGTTTGATTTTTAAGCATTCAGTATAAAAAAAGAGAGAAGTGAAAAGGCCGGCCCGCGATTGCGGTCCGGCCTTGCTCGTTGGGCGGAGCGGATTGTTGGTAAACTAAGGAAGCGGGGTATCCTAACTTCCTGCAACAAATCTTGCTAGTCGAACCCACCACGGCGGCTGGGTTTGTCTGGTGGTTTCCACGACAATGAAGGAGAGACCGACCCCTGAGGATTCGTTCTTGTCCATATCTTCCTTAGTTACCCTGATGACGGTATATCCATCGCAGACATCAAAGTGGATAGGTTCAAACTGTTGCCCCTCGTCGCAGAGATTCAGGTAAATCTCAAGTCGCAACAATTGGCTGATAAGCTTGAACCATTCTTCTTTGGATAAATAAGTTTGGACAAGCCGCTTGATGATCCCCAAAAGGGCAGCACAATTGCAGTTACCGGAGCGGCAGGTTGCGATTCGCTGCTCCTCTCTTTTGTTGATCTCGGCTCCCAATCGATTGAGTTCCGTGAGCAAATTATGCCTGTAGTGATACAAGCGGACAAGTCGATCGAGGTGAGAGAAGGATCCGATGATATCATCTTTGCCCTCCTTAGCTTGTCGGAGATCAAGTGATTTGGGGTCACTGATGTCCACCTTAGCCAGTATTGCTTCAAGGCTTTTTGTGTCTGTGCTTTCGTGATTCATGATTTCAATCTGTGGGGTGTAGTTTTACTCAATAGGTTATTCGGTATTCACAAAAAAACAAATCAGCCCTATGCTGACCGCTTGAATTGTAAGGAACCGACTTGAATGGAATATAACATTGTATTTAGTATATGTCAACGGTATGGTATTTGTGAAAAAAACAATGGTAACTGCTATAATCTAACTATGAATAAAGTAAATCCTGCACAAAGTAAGTTTGAGGAGAGATATGGTAAGCTAAATAAGCAGCAGAAGAAGGCTGTGGATACCATTGATGGACCACTATTGGTTGTTGCTGGTCCCGGCTCGGGAAAGACAGAAATACTTTCACTTCGCGTGGCAAAGATTCTAAAAGAGACCCAGGTCTTGCCATCCAATATTTTGTGTATGACATTCACGGACGCCGCTTCATCAAATATGAGAGATCGTTTGTCACGCTTGATTGGTAACGAAGCGTACAGAGTTTCTATTCACACTTTCCACAGCTTCTGTATAAACATCATTCAAAAATATCCAGAATATTTTTATAAAGGTATACAATTTACCCCCGCCGATTCTTTGACCCAAGTTAGGATTCTTGAAGATATTTTCTATGGATTGCCTCAAGGTAATACATTCCGCGATAGCTATCATGAAGAAAAAGGTTTTTCATATCTATCTGATGCCAAAAAGCGAATAGAGCATCTCAAAAAATCTGGAATCACACCAGATGAGTTCAGAAAGATTATTGCACACAACAAGCGGTCGGCGCGTCGAGCAGAAAAAATAGTTGTTCCTGCATTCGAAGGTCGTCTCGGAAAGGATGCCTTGGAGCTTGTTAAAAACACAGTGGCGGAATTGTTCAAGGCAGCAGAGCTGGAGAATAAAGAGGATCCATTCCCACAGGAGAATTCAATATTTTTACCAATTCTTGCATCCTATGCAAACTCACTTCAGGGTACACATGCTGATGCAATAGCGGATGATGGAAAAAATACCCAAATCTCAACTTGGAAAACAAAGTATTTAAAGATGCGAGACGATGGTACAAAAACTCTCAAGGAAATATTAGATGAAGATAAAATGGATGTATTGGCTGATGTTTATGATTTATATCGAAAGAAGATGACGAGCAAAGCATTCTTTGACTTCGACGATATGATTCTTGATGCTATTGAAGCGATAGAGAAGCATCCTCGTTTGAAATTCGAATTACAAGAGCAATATCAATATGTTTTAGTGGATGAGTTTCAGGATACAAATAACGCCCAGATGAAGTTGGTTAATTTGATTTTGAATGCACCAGTGAACGAGGGGCGTCCAAACGTGATGGTTGTGGGTGATGACGATCAGGCAGTCTATAAATTCCAGGGTGCTGAGCTTTCAAATATTCTAAATTTTAGAAGAATGTTCGTCGATGTTGAAATTGTCACAATGACTGATAATTATAGATCAACTCAAGATGTGCTAGATATCGCAACTCACATAATCAGAAAGGGAAGTGGGCGACTTGAAACACTCTATAAAATTGAAAAAAGTTTGAAATCATTAGGTGAGGGATTGACTAATGGGGAGATTGTAAATAAAAAATTTAGAACTTCATTAGAAGAATATCATTTTATATCTAGAAAAATAAAGGAATTAATTGACGGTGGAACGAACCCAGAAGATATTGCCGTGATTGCAAGAAAGCATGATGGTTTGGAAAGTTTGGTGCCTTACTTGAAGGGGGTACATGTTCCGATTAGATACAAACGCGAGCAAGATGTTTTCCTAGAGCCCCATATAATGCAGATAATTATTATTTCGAGATTCATCGCAAGTCTATCGCGCAAGGATGCAATTGAAGCTGATAATTATTTGCCACAGATTTTGAGTTTCCCATTTTGGCAATTAGGTCGGCAAACTGTTTGGGAGATTTCCAAGGAGGCATACGAGACAAGAAAGACTTGGCTTGAAGTTATGTTGGAATACAAGGGCGATTCTATAAAGGCACCTCATAAGGTTTCTGACATAGCACATTTTCTAATTGATATTGCAAATAAGTCATTACATGAACCGCTTGAAAAAGTTTTGGATATTATAATTGGAGCGCACGTTGTGTTGGTGGCGGAGAGCGAGGATGACTTTGAGGATGATGGGGTTGGTGCCGCAGGACCCGCAGTACCCGCAGGAGCCAAGGCACAAATTGCCTCACCATTCAAGGACTATTATTTTAATAAAGAAAAGTTTGAGCACTCAAGAACGGAATATCTCTCATTTCTTTCGAGTCTTCGGGTGTTTATTCGTGCCCTTCGTGATTATGTCGGCGAGCGTGCATTGAACGATGATACTATCTTGAGTGGAGATTTGAATGATGTAAGTTATCATTATCTTACAATAGAAGACCTAATAAAATTTGTAGATCTTAGACAAAAGAATCATTTGCCGTTAAATGATGAGAGTCCATTTGCAAGTGGAGAAAAAGCAGTGAACCTTCTTTCATCACATGGTGCGAAGGGGCTGGAGTTTGATACCGTGTTTGTTCTTTCTTGCCAGGATAATATTTGGGCAGGCAGAGGGGTAAATAATAAAATATCATTTCCAATCAACCTACCAATTCAGCCAGCTGGAGACGATGAGACAGATCAAATGAGATTGTTTTATGTTGCATTAACTCGTGCAAAGCGACATCTATATTTAACATCGTATAAAATTGCAGAGACTGGAAAGGAGTCCTCAATCCTTCGATTCATGCTTCCATCTAATGATTTTGATTATAAAAAGTCACCAGCAGTTTTGGAAAAATTATATAATCCAGAAGATCAATCAATTGATGATAATGGTCCAGAGACGCATGAGCTTCTGACAGCATCATGGTTGTTGTATAACACACCTCCATTTTTTGGTGAAGAAATTGAGCTATTAAAGATTCCTCTTAAGGATTACAAATTATCGGTTACTCACCTTAATAACTTCTTGGATGTTAAAAGGGGTGGTCCTCAGACATTTTTGGAACAGAACCTTCTCCGATTTCCTCAGGCGAAAACTTTGGTCAGCTCATACGGGTCAACAATTCACAAGGCAATAGAGCGTTTAATTGTTTCTAAAAAGATAGGTAAGGATGTTGGAGAATTAGATGAGGAAGGGAATATTGTTTCTTTTAGTGACTCTTTGCCTGACCTTGATGATGTTAAATCTGTCGATAAATCTAATAAGCATTCAGAAAAGCAAAAACTAATAAAATGGTTTGAAACAGCCCTTAGAAAAGAGAGGATGTCATCAAGGGATTATGAATATTATAGACAAAAGGGAGAAGAGTCACTTTCTGCTTTTTATGATCAAAAGAGCGAGGACTTCACTGGTGACGATTTGTCCGAAGTTGATTTTAGGAATGAAGGGGTTGTGATTACAGATGAGCAAAATAGAATGGCACACCTAACTGGAAAGATAGATAAAATATTCAAAAATCAAAATCACGAATATGAAGTTGTGGATTTCAAAACTGGTAAGGCTGAATTTAGCTGGCAGTCGAGTGATGAAGACAAGAAAATTAAATTAAACAACTATAGAAGACAATTAGTCTTTTATAAGTTATTAATGGAAAACTCGGCGAGATATAAAAATTCAAAGGTTTCCAAAGGGCTGCTTCAGTTCGTTGAACCAATTAAAGAAACTACAGAGAAGGGGACAATGAAAAATAAAA
This sequence comes from uncultured bacterium, assembly GCA_903936565.1. Lineage (GTDB taxonomy): Bacteria > Patescibacteriota > Minisyncoccia > Phycocordibacterales > CAIZLB01 > CAIJKW01. The sequence goes on from CAIZVZ010000012.1 coordinate 21,603, forward strand.
TAATTGGACTTGATTTGGACTTGAAAAATTTAAACGATGAGGAGCTGGGTGATGAGTATGAAAGATTGAAAAAGCTAGTCTGTATTGTCTATGACAAAATAATGAATTTGGATTTTCCAGATGTTACTTCTTATGACCCAAGTCTTAAGGGAATTAGAGCTTTTGAAGATTGGCTGTTGGAGGGGAATTAATTTAGTTAAAAACAAAACCCAAAACTTTTTAAATTTTGGATTTTATTTGCCCGAACATTTATTTAATTGTAGCAAATGCTATTTCACCGAATCAACTGCCTTTTGCAACTCTGATTCCTGAACTGCACCTTGAGTGTAGGTTGAACCCTTTGGTCCGACGAAGATTACAGTAGGGGTTGCATAAACACTCAGTCCTTGCGCATCCTTTGCGTCTGATTCAATTGTTGCGGCGTATGCTGGATTGGCAGAATCTGTTTTCAGCTTCGCAACATCCATTCCAAGTGACTCTGCGTATTTTATAAAGAAGGGAATATAGTCTACCCCAGTCTTAGACCACTCTTGTTGATTCTTGAAAACTAGGCTTGAATATTCCTTAAACTTCCCCTGTGCGATAGATGCGTATACTAGCTTGGCTTCTTCTTTTGATTGTGCGTGAATTGGAATAGTTCTGTAAACATATTTGATGGTTGGATTATTCTTCAATAGTTTCTCCATTTCAGGTTGTAGAACTGAACATGCAGGACATGCGTAGTCTGCAAATTCAACGATTGTAACTGATGAAGTACTTAAGCTTGAGTCCTTTGTTAAGGATGCAATACCGTTTTCTATCATCGGACTCCCTGCTTTTATTAGAAGCTCCGGCTTAATAATTGGTTTTGGAATACCTGTTTGACCACCATTTTTTGCGGAGATATATAGTCCAGCTCCAACTACAATTATAGTCAGAATGGCTACCGCACTTATGAATTTTATTTCGCTCTTCATGTATTTAAATTATTTATTAATTATTATGCATATAATAATAACAAAAAAATGGAGGTCAAGCCCCGTTTTTTGCAAAAAAAGTGTGGTCTAATTTTAAGTAACATAGAAGCCCCGCTTGAAAACGGTGGCGAGGTCACGCGCGGTGGGCGGGGCTTCTCTGGTTTTCAGGCGGGGCTTGGGGCGAGATTTGGCTTATAATCCTCCGGTGGAGTTCCCCACCAGCGAATATGTCTTCCTCGATCGAGCTTGCTCTTGTCGGTGGGTAAGATCCGTTTAATGAGGTCTTGTAGTGTGTTGTCTCGCACTGCACCATCTAACGTCATTGTAAACAGATTCGGATCGCCCAATCGCCCTAGGCAGGTAGCATCGTGTCCGTTCGTGGTGAGTACGACAAACGGGGTCGTTTCGCGACCCATAATTTCGCGACCCCGTGCATATACTGCTTGTCCAACATGCTTATCGCCTTGAGCAAATTCATGTGCAAATCGACTTTTACCACAGGGTAGGTAGTCGCTTATGATGACGATTACATAGCCAGTATCCTTTTTCTCCAAGTGTTGGAGGACTTGGTGTGCGTCGGCACAGATTACCCATTTGGGTGATTGGATAACGCTACCTAGTGAAGCGAGCGTGCTTGCAAAATACTGTTGGTCTAGTTTTGGGTGTGTTGCTATTAATACTGTTACTTTCACTGCATCGTTCTTTCTGTGTTAGGGGTTGTTGATTAGAATTCTTCCGGACTGTCAATAAGTTTCTAGTCCAAGAAAAAGATTACCACGATTTAAAAGACTCTACAACAGTAATGTTTATGGTTAGGTGATGTAAAAAGAAGGGTTTATATATAAAATCAGAAACAAAGAGACCCCGATCCAAACGGGGGAAGCGAGGCTCCTTTGGTTTGGGTTTCGGGGTTTAATAGGTTGTGTTTGTTGGGCGTGGTGAATCTTATTGTTTTGATATTCCTGAGGCGGGGGTTATTCGAGAATCGCCTGGTAAGACGCCATGTTCGGGTTGTTAAACTCTATTTGCTGGAAAGAAGTGTCTGACGGCTGCAATGATGCTGTCATCCATTGACGCTTCAGCTTTAGTTACCGCCAAATGATGGTCGGAACTTAACGCAGCTACGGATAAACGAACAAGTTCGCTGTGGTTTGTTGTAACCATGACTACGGGAACTTCTTTCGTTTGATCTTTCCTGCGAACCTGTTTGTAGATGTACGCCCCGGTATCTAGGGATTTTCTGGCTCTTGGTGCATATTTGGGGATCCCCTTGTTATCGAGACGTCCATCGATGATGATGATGTCAAAAACAAAACGTCTCGAATTTACATACCTTAAAACTTTACCCGCGTCTCCACAGGTCGTGACACTAAAGTCAGGCTCTGCTTCGAGTCTGGCTTGGGTGTTTTCTGAATAGAATCTGCCAGGCTCTTTGTCGTAAGCAAGCAGTATGTTAATTTTTCTGGGCATTTTCTGACTATTTCTGGTTTGGGAACTGGACCACATTAGGAATAATTCCTAGTCCTCTAAAAGCCTATCATGCTTTTGGATGGGGTACAATTGGGTGCTGTACAGGTTGGGTGTATGTAGGGTTCGTGGGTGTGCGGGAGCTGTGGAGTGTGGTGTTTAATAGGAAACTCCACCTCAAACGCCGTTCCTTTGCCTAATCTACTTTTTACGCTAATCGTACCGTTGAAATATTTTTCTACAATGTGCTTTGTTGATGATAATCCAATACCGCATCCATGTTCTTCTTTGGTCGTGTAGAATGGTTCAAATATATTTGGAATGATTTCTTCTCTGATTCCGCTTCCATTGTCTATTGCTTTAATATTTATTTTTTCGCTTTTAATCTTTGTTTTTATCAAAACTATTTTGTTCTTTAGTGGGGTGGGGGATTGTGCTTTGCTTAATCCGATATACAGGTCGGCGGGTGAGACTTGAAGTTGGTAAACATTAGAATTTATTTGTCTGTCTGCATGAGCGTCAATTCCATTTGATAACAGATTCATAATAATATGAGAAAAAAGAACCTGCGGGCCATATAATTCCTGTAACTTATTTTTATTTGATAATATTAATTTTACATCACCCTTGATAGCTTTTGATTTTAAAAGTTCCATTGCTGAAAGTATTTCTTGTTCAATATAGAAGGTGGTACTTAAATCGTTTATCTTAATGTGCTTTCTTGATTGTTGAATGAGATTCTCAATTTTTTTAATTGAGGGGATTAGCTTCGTCATCGAATCTTTAACTTCTTCAACTTTATGTATTTGTAAATTAAGGGCAATGTTGGTTAAGGGGGTCATTATGTCGTGAAAAAGTCCAGAAGATATTCTTCCAAATTCGACTAGTCTGTACATGGAGTTTATCTTGTCTATTTGCAGTCTGTTGATTTCATCTGTTCTTTCTTTGACTTTAATCTCGAGATTATCTTTTTCGAATTGAAGCTTGGATTCGGATTCTCGATATTTTATAAGGGTTTTCTCGAGTTGATTGTTAGATAGCCAAGAAAATAGGGCTGCGAAGATAAGGAGAGAGGAGTATTCTAGGATGTCGAGAGTATTGAAGTTCGCAGTTTTCCAGTCATAATTTGGTACTATGATGTGATTAGAGTTTAGGTATTGAAAAAGAAAAAGGTGAAGAATGAGGATGGCGGCGGAGATCAATCCTGCTTTGGAATTTATGAGAATACCTGAAATTATGACTACCACAAATGACGTTATAAGTATTGTTGGTAAATCAGCACCCCAATTGATTGAACCATAAAGTATACATCCGTATATTAGAAGTAATATCATCAGGCTGCTGGGTAGTAGTTTGCCCTGCTTAGTGCTTTTGTTAATATCTTTTTTGTAAATGAATGGTTTGTGCATTGTTTTTGAATAATGTGTGTGTCTGTCAATTAATTATAGATAATTTAGTCATAATTACCAACGTAGTATTTTTAGTAATAAGGCTCAAATCTTTGGACTATATCTTCAAAATATAGTCCAAAATTTAACTCTTAGAATTAGAATACAAAATCATAAACACGCCGGGAATACTCGACAGTATTCCGAAAAAAAACATACCACTAAGTGCATAATGCTTCTATAAATATTTTCTAAATAATTTCAGAAATTTTTATTTAGGTCAAAATATTAAATAGCCAATATGGTATATATAGTATTTATTATACTACTTAGATCGCCCCAGCTTATACCCCCGACCGTTTATTGTATGAATAATCCTTTTATCCTTAGACTCAATCTTTTTTCTGAGATTCCTGACGTGCGTTTCAATCGTATTGGTAAAAGGACTCGCGTCTCTATCCCACACTTCCTCTAGTAATTTACTTCTCGTTATAACCTTACCTTCATTCCTGGCAAAGCACCTGAGCAACATGTATTCTCTTCTCGTTAAGTAAACATCCGAGCCGGCCTTGGTTACTGTTTGACTGCTTGTATTAATCGTCAAATCATCAAGTGTCATGACATCATCAGAAATGTCATATGGTCTTTTGATAAGAGCATTAACCCTTGCGATGAGCTCTTCAATATTAAAAGGCTTGGTAATATAATCATCTGCTCCAATATTAAGCATTGCAACCTTATCAGGCACTTCGGATTGAGATGACACAACAAGTATTGGACATGTAATACCTTCACCTCTAATTTCTTTACAAATTGTCACTCCACTTTTGTCTGGCAGTATTAAATCTAACAATATTAATTTGTATTTATTAATTCTGGCAATATATGACCCACTTTTGCCATCATGTGCGGTGTCAACGCTGAAGCAATGGGCCTCGAGTGCCTTCTTGATTGTCTGGGCTAAAAAAATATCATCTTCGATAATAAGTATTTTCATTTTTATAAATTAATTTGATAACACTAATATTAAACCATTTTGACCCTAAGCAAAACTTAAAGAAAAAGTGGGTGATGGGGATAAGTTTGTGGATATCATTTGAGTCCCTTGGCGAGACTTTACTTATCCTTGGTTTGAGGTATAGTTCTGGTGTTATAGTTCCTTTTAAAAGCGTGATTTTGGGACAACTTGTTTTGCTTTATGACATTGAATTGCGGCCCATCACTTGACTGTATCTTTAAGGGTATTTTTGTACCTTAAAAGATGCAGTCCAAGCGGGACTGCTGTCTAGAGTAGAGAGTAATAACCATCAACATCACGTAATTGTAATTATGAAGAACAAACTATTGGAAATGGCTATCTTAGCCAGACATCTCAAGGCAATGTTGGGTGGACATACGATGTCCAATGAGGCTCATGCCACCCAGATGGCGGCTGTAGTCGGCCGACTGTTTGAACAACATGTTCCTGCGGCCATCAAGATGCACTTCGCCGATCCTGAATCTGCAAACAACGGGTCCTACGATTCGTTTGACAGGACGACGGCTGGTGTTCGTACGCGTGCTTATGAGTATCATCATGGTTCCCAGTTATACTTCAACCTGCGTGTGGAAACCGTAGAGGGGGCGATCATGGTCCTCTGTGACGATTCCTTCACGGCAGAAGAAATTGCTGAGGCTTCACGTTTGCCTCTTGACGCATTGCTTGAGCAGAGTGTCGCTACCACTGCTGGACCAGCCTGAAATCAACCCGCCCTATGGAGCCCGCCGCGAGGCACCTCCAAACGGCGGGTTTTCCTATTAAATATTTTTTATACAATTCCTAGCTTTTCTTTAATTAATTTTAAGGAAGTTGCATACGCAATACAAAGTGGAATATTTTTGTCCCAATTCATATTGCCATTGATTATTCCAATCACAGTGTTACTTCCTTCGACAAATAACGGCGCACCGCTATTTCCTCCGAGGTTGATAGAATTTAATTGAATGTGTTCGTGGACTCCTCCAGCGACAGCTGTTAGAGGCATAGCTGAAACCACAGCTCGATTAACTGAAAAAGGATATTGAGTTGGATTATCATAGCCACCAGTCATCTGAAATCCGCAGAAGAAAGTAGATTCATCATATTCGGGAGTGTATTTATCGTCGAGTAAAAAGAATGGTGTTCCGTTTTTCGTAATCTCGCTTTTCTCAAAATCAGCTTTTATAATTTGAAGTATGGCAACATCAAGGTGCTCATCAATTTTTTTGATTTCTGCTATAACTCTATTTCCATTTGAAAGTTCAATCTGAAGAGTCATGATGGATTGAGTGATGTAGTTTTGGAATTTTATGTGTTTAGATTCATTATCTATATCCCTGTAGTTTGAAGTGTTGGAATCAGCTGAAACACTAATACTAGATTCTGATGCGTCCACGAGACTACCGGTGACTCTAAAATCTATTGATTCAAGATTCCGTAGTTCCGTCCCGGCGATTACATGTGCACAGGTTAGAATTTCTCCATCTTTGCTTATAAAAAAACCGGTGCCTGTGGAGGTGTTTCCATTTCTCATTTGAACTATTACTCGAACTAGTCGCTCGCGCTTGTAGGGGACATTGTTTTTTATTTTTCTATCTCCTCCGTTTTGCATATTAATATTTGTATCAGTATTTTGATTTTGTTCCATGATTTAGATATTGTAGCATTAAATCGGGGGAGGTTCATGGATTGGGAATAGTGTTAAGAAGGAACGTTTGGCAAAGACGGGTACAGTGATGGCGACATCACACACTTGAAGATGTTCTGGCCGGGCTTACTCATGGTATAATCTAACTATGGAACCAGAAAGGGCACAAAACATAACTTCACCAATCGAAACTCATAACGTTCATGAAAGAAATATCTTACTTGATGGGAAGATAAATTTAATTTCGTTGCATTATGCTGACAGAAAATATCAAGAGATTAAAAGGGAAGAACCTAATTATAAATTTCATGAAGCTCTAAAAGATTATACTGAGATACCGTGGAATATAGTGAAAGGTTTGCGTAGATTAGAGGGGTTTGATTTAAATGATCATAAAAAATCGCTGGATTTATTTCTCGCCTCTTTTTTTGAAAAAATTGATTTATTATATGAAGAAGTAGGTTTTGATTTAGATAGAATTCTAGAATTAGTTGAGGTTGCCAAGGGTTCTGTTGCGCAATACTTAGGCGTTGAAAATTATAAAAAAATAGAAATAAAAGATGGTCCTGAAGAAAAAGGTGAAAACGGTTTGGTGTATTTTGAGAATATTGATTCAATCGGAGGGTCTGACGATGGAAGATGGTCTGGTCTTAAAAAGGTAGGTTTTTCTAAGTACTCCAAATTAACTGAGATTCATGTTCGTGATTTTTACAAAACAGGCCGAGACAGAGCCGGTTTAGAATTGATAAAGAAAGATCTTGAAAGGGTGGCGGTAAGTATTATCGATAAAGCACCTGATACTGCTGCTGTTGTCGGTGCTTCATGGTTGATGAGCACTCCCATAGCTAAAGCGTTGGGTTTTATTAAAATTCCTGGGGAGGATGACAGCGATGAAGAAAGATTGCGGAGGGGTGAGAAAAGGAAAAGAGAAAATGATCCATCTACTTGGTCGCAGTTTGTTGGTAAGGATGGACAGATAAATCAAAAGAGATTTGATGAATTTCAGGCGACAGGAAAGATTCCATTTAAAAGTGTTAAGGCCTATATTCCTGTAGAAGATTTTTTAAGGCGGTATTTGCCAACCGAGCGTCGTGGAGAGGTGGTTTTGAAAGTGTTGAGAGAGGATCACGAAGATATTGAAGCAGAAAATAATGCTATAGCTAACACACTTAAGCAGGATTGGGATGAATTATTGGGAGATCCTGTGTGGGGTGCTAAAAGTTTTGGAGCAGAAGGGAGTGATGATGATTTTCTGCAATCTTTCATAGCCAATCCAAATACTCAGAAATTCCTTAGTTTACTTGAGGCTGACGATAGGGAGGTTGTAATCAGTTTTTTTGGGGAGATGTATTCTAAAAAGATTCCTGTGAAAGAATTTAATCAATACAGAGTTGGTAAGTTTGAAATGATGAAGGGGTTAGGAATGAAAATGTCGAATCGAAAATATATTGAGAAGAAAGTTATGATAGATTAAGTATCTCGATCTAATAATACAAAACCTCCGTATACGGTATACGGAGGGGTGGACTACAAAATTTAAATTTTTTTGTCTTGTCACTTTTGCTGTCAGGTCTCTACTGGCTCAACAATACTGAAAAGGTGAAGGCTTGCTCGCGCAGCTTTTAGGGTTTCTTCTGCTGCTTTCAAGTCATCAGTTGCGTAGATTACATCCGCACTGACTTTACCTTGGCGATTCACCAGTAATTTAATGAGTGCTTCATAAGCGTCAATTTGCCGACGCATTTCCTCCAGGTTACTCAAGACTGAGGTAGTAGTCGTTTTCCGCCTCCTTCTTGTCGTTCGCCAAGTGCACTCGATTGGGTCAATCTTCTCCCAAGCCTCATTAAAGTCTTGGAAAATCTTCCAATGCTTAACGCACTCTTTGTTTGCCTTGCGAAAGAATGTGACGCCAAGTAGGGTGCCAAGTGAAAAGAAGGACTCAACGGTGACATAACACCGAATCGGCATCGATTGCTTATAGGTGAAGACCGTTACGGCGGTAGTTATCATTAGTCCCAACAAGGCAAGACTGGCTAGCCATTTAAAGATTTTGGCGGACCTTTCTGCGGATGCTAGGAGCTTTGCTTCTTTCTCAAGGTTTACGCCAACGTTTCTTTCGTAGGCCGCCACTAGTCCAATGAACATCCGGTTAAGGATTTGTTCGTATCTGTTTCTTTTTGGTTTCAATGTATGCGTGTGTTCTAATGCCAGAAATTATGATTATGGGATTAATATATCCTCTATGTCGACCAATTGCGATCAACTTAGAACAACCGTAAGGAGGTTGTCATATTCTCTGAATAGTATTGGCAAAGCTATTCTGTGAGAGATTGTGACATGAAATACACCGCTTGGTCAAGCGGTGTATTTATGCTTTTTGCTTGTGGCAGTAAAAATTATTTAATCAGTTGATCAAGTATTTGCTTCATTTGAGGATATGTTAGTGCACCTAGTCCACTTCCGTCTTTGTCAACCAGTGGTACATTCTTTCCATCCATTACAAGCACAGCATAAGGGGTTCCTTCAACGCCAGCTTTTTTTGCTGCCAATATTTGTTCGTTAATCTTGGTTGCATATTTTCCACTATCCAAACATGCTTTAAATGCTTTTGCGTTTAATCCAACAGTGTCCGCAAAATCATAAAGATTTGCTAGATCAAGCCCGTTGTTTGTAGGTGTGTTACTAAACACTTCTGCTAGATATTTCCAAAATACAACATTACCACCAAGTTCTGCCGCACACTCCGTTGCCTCAGCTTCTTTTGGTGCCTTGCTGTGAAGCTCAACTATTGGAGAATGTCTAAAGACCCAGGCTAATTTTCCACTTGCCTTATTCTCATCGTACAATTTTGAAAGTGTCTCGTGATAAACTTTACAGAAAGGACACTCTAAATCTGAATATTCAATAATTGTAACCTTTGCTGTTTTAGGATCTCCCAAAACGTGATCTGCTGAGGTTATAGGTTCAATTACGGCTGCCGCCTTTATTGGAGATGTCCCATCAACTTTTTTGGAAGTTCCACTCATATAAATTCCACCCGATATTAATGCACCAGCGATTATGATGGCGATTGGTATAATCATTGTTTGCAATGACATATTACTTTGTTTTTGTTCGGTATTTTCCATATTGTTTATTATATCAAAATTAATATTAAAAGGGTAATGTAAAATTCATCTTGTTTTCCCCCGTATCCTCCCAATCTTTGGTGTCCATTGGAAATTCAATTATCGCTTCACCTTCCTTATATTTAAGCTTCTTGTTGGCGATAGCATAATCATGAACTTCTTTGGTTATTTTTACGTCATCTAAACAGTATTTGATTATTTTATCAATCTCGCCTTTTTTCCACCATTCAACCGCTTCAAGTCCATGGGCACTTTTACCAGCGTTTAATGTTCCCTGTGCGATCACTCCAAGTCCTACGCGGAAGCCTAGAGATTTCTTAACCTCCTTCAGTAGGTCCAGACTTTTCTTTTGCAACAGGTTGCCGTGATAATATTTGTTGAGCAGGGGGATGTCAAAGTGATCGCCGTTGAAGGTTACCAGAACATCGGATTGCTCAATTAGTGGCCATAATTTATGTAATTCTTCCTGTGTGTAGCTAGAATAGGTCTCGGTTTCTGAATCATATGCACAAACAACTGAGATATCTAGTGCTGCCGGGTCGGCCTTGCCAACCTCCTGAAATGTGTTTCTGGTTTCAATGTCAAAAAAAAGTTTTCTCATATTTTTTAATTTAGTGGTATTATTGTATCCTAATATGAGCAATTTAGACAATCAAATGAAGCATACACAAAGTGATGTTTTTGTGGCATATAAAAATGAGGGGGAGACACCGCTCGAGTGTCTTAATCGTCTGAAGGATGAGGGTTTTTTGCCATTTAATGATAAATTCACTTATGCTGGACGCCTTGACCCCATGGCTGAAGGGTTGATGATATATTTGAGGGGTGAGGCCATAAAGTCTAAACATGAGTTTTTGGGGCTGAGTAAGGAGTATGAAGTGGAGATCTTACTAGGGGTGAGTACAGATACAGGGGACATTTTGGGTATGGTCAGTGGGACAGTCCTGGGGGACGTGGTGTTTGATTTGAAGAATGTTCAGAATATTTGTGAATCTTTTGTGGGGGATATGGAAGTGCCGTACCCATGGTTTTCTTCGAAGACTTTGCAGGGTAAGCCGCTATATGAATGGGCAAGGGAGTTTGCAGAGGAGGATGATGAAGTAAGTGTCAAGGGCGAAGAAGGCCAAGAAATATTTTTAAGACCAATGACTAAATTATCAATTCAGAAAATTGAATTTCTTGATTTGAGTTTGATGCCTGTAGAAGTTTTGCATAATAATATTGTAAATAGAATTGCAAAAGTTAAGGGAGATTTTAGACAAGATAAAATTTTAAATGAGTGGAATGAAAAAGTTTTTGCAGATAAAATTAAGAAAACAAAAAGCCTGCATAAAAATGAAGAAATAGAATATCCTATTATAAAAATAAAAGTTAAATGTGCAAGCGGTTCATATATGAGAACTCTTGCAGAATTAATTGGTGATAAATTAAAGGTGCCAGCGCTAGCTTATTCGATTAAGAGATTGGGTGTGGGGGATTATAGTTTGTAATGATACGCTAGTTTGACCTTGGGGCTCGGGCGTGTTGTATAAAGTTGTTGTGGATAAACTAATATTCATAATATTGCTATTTTTTGTGGTTTTGCTAGCATTATATCTGGGAGAGTTCTTGACCAACAAATGATTTGGATAGACTCTTTCTTTTGCTAACCCTAAACCACTGAAAAGAGAATGAAACACAGACTCGGCACTATGTGCCCTCGAACAGCGACGGATGATTCCGCCACCAAAACCGGTACCGCCTCCAGCAAGACGCGTGGCATCGCCGGCCTCAACATCGACATCATCGTTCCCTGAACGCGGCCGCATTCACCATGAAAGCTCATCTTGATCAGTTATAGGGGAGTAAGAAAGACGTGCTCCCCAGTCGCTACTCGCATAAAGACCTGTCTTTATTTTCAACAAGGAAGGCACAGCTCGCTGTTCCATCCTACCGGCCCCCCTGCTCACTTGCTAGTTAAGTCCATGTGGCTTATAGAGAGGGGGGTTTCCTCTTGCCTATTTTTTTAATACACAAAATATTCCGAAATTCTTTAAGTAATTTTTATAGAGGCATTATGTCCATTTGATAGTATGTCCCCATGGCACAAGAGCGAGAGGGAAATATTATTGAACCACTATTATATATAAATTCAAAAAACTCAGTCGATCAAGCTGACGCTCTTATTATTGATGCCATACAATTGAAAGCTTCGGACATTCACATTCAGCCATCAAAAGACAGAACAGAAATTAGGTTCAGAATTAAGGGCCACATGAGTAATGGTCGCTTCATAAGCTACGGCCAATATATTGAGCTGGTTGGTCGATACAAAATTTTGGCCCAAATGCGAATTGATATTAAAGACATACCGCAAGATGGTAGCTTTGGTCATGAGGGTTATAGAGTACGCGTTGCTACAATCCCCGGAGTTGATGGGGAGTGTATGGTTCTTCGTATTCTAGATTCCGCCAGTTTACAAATTAAATATTTAACTGAGGCGGGAATGTCGTCGAATATCTTTCATAATTTACTTGAAGGTCTACGGGCATCCCCTGGTCTTGTAATTTTTTCTGGTCCAACGGGGAGTGGTAAGTCAACGAGTGCATATAGTTTGCTCTCGTCTCTGATTGAAGAAAATAAGCAGATACTAACAATCGAGGATCCAGTTGAGAGGAGGATAGAGGGACTAAGGCAGGTTCAGATACGTCCACAGTCTGGATTCAATTACGCTCAAGCTCTCAAGGCTTCAATGCGACAAGATCCGGATGTAATTTATGTCGGTGAGGTTAGAGATTCTGACACAATGAAAAGTGTGATGAATCTTGCTCTAACTGGACACACTGTTATTACCACAATTCATGCAAGAGATATAAGAATGACAATCAGAAGATGTCGATACCTAGGTGCGGATGCATATGAATTATCAATGGTCACAAGAGCAATATTTAATCAAAGACTTGAGAAGGTTCAAAGCGGAGCTCGGTGGAATTTTGAACAAATAGCCATGTTTGAAAGTCTCATAAATAACAAAGGGGGCGACGCGCAGTGTGTGTTTATGGATGATCATTCGGTCGGCTCGGGTAACGCTCAGTATAAACAGGAATTTACTTATGAATCAATGGAGGAGGATAGGGAAAATAAGGCAAGTAATGTGTAATAAAAATATGAAGAAAATTAGCAAATTAAAATTGAGAAAAGAAATACTCGGGCATTTCAAAATGTTTGCCAGATTGTATTCTTCTGGGGTGCCACTCATTGAATCCCTGGAAGTTTTTTGTGATAAAAATAATTTTGATTGGAAGAGGCAAATAATTGAGAATTTAAAATCAGGTAAAACATTTGGACAATCTATTGAGGAGCTCCGTTTGCCAATTAGAGATTACGAATTAACAATCATCAAAAAGTCTGAGGAGTCCGGTAATTTGGCAGAGGGGATTAATAGAGTGTGTGAAATGAGTAAGAGCATAGACAAGACTAAGTCTAAATTTTTTATGGCTTTGCTTTATCCTTTTATCATATTCACTGTGTCTATTGTGTTGGTGTTGATGATTATAATAATAATCGTTCCAAAAATAAAACCGCTATTCAGTGGTGGTCAAATCAAAATCCCTTGGACAACACAGGTTCTCTTTTTCTTGAGCACATATTTACTCCATTTAATTATCGTTATTTTTAGCCTTATAATCCTCGGTATTATTTTTGTTTTATTTAGCATTAACAGGAAGGGAATTAACTATTTCAAAAACTATATCGGGGCTTTTTTGGTAAAAGTCCCAATTCTTGGAGCTCTACTTAGTCATTACTCGGCCCTTATTAGCTTTAGGATTGCAAGCGAAGTCTTTGCGTCAAGTGGGCTTTTGGTTGAATCTCTCCGAGACTCAGCGATGGGATCTATTATTCCTAAAGAAAAGATAAAATTATTAAACGTAGCACGTGATGTGGAAAGTGGAGTTTTGTTATCAAGGAGTATTAGCAGAGAAATATCAAGGGAAAATAAAATATGGGTACCGCTTATCGTTTGTGGTGAGCGGACTGGTTCAATTTCAGAAACATTTTCTTCAATTGCGGACATTCATCAAGAATATTTTGATGAGGGTATTGCGATGATTAATAAATTGATTGAACCGGTTTCAATGATTGTGGTGGGCCTTGGGGTTGGATTTATTGCCGTATCTATTATTACTCCAATGTATTCACTGATATCTTACACGGGTTATTAATTAATTATTCTAATTATCCGCCTATGCTCATATTAGAATTAATTACATCGCTAATACTTTGGATTATGATTTTGGTCCCGATGAATTCGTATATTATCGATTTAAATGACAGATCGCCTTACAGGCTAGTTCAAGATGTTTCAAACCAGACAATATTTGATGTAACAAAGGTTTCTTCCGAGTCCTTAATGAATCGAAGTGGCGTGTGCGGGTACATCGATAATGCGGATCCGTATACCAGTGGGTCGACGGCAACGTATGTAATGTCCATCAAAAATATTCCAGTCAAATCAACTTCAACTGATGCTGTTTTTATAACTTCGGATGGCCAGCATATTTTTGTTGGACTTAATTCTGCATCTACTACAGATTACGATTTAATTGCATACGATTCACAAGATATATCAATCCCGCTAGATAAAGTTGATTCTGGTCCTGGAATGGTTGGGGGAGTACTTGTCGGTAAAAACCTATTTCTCATCAACTCCAGCGTTAATAGTGCGCTTCAAAGATTTAAATTTAATCAAGTCTCCAAAAAACTGGAGAAGACTGGAGATTACAAAGTACCATGGTCAACTTCAGGGAATCCAGTGTACGGAACAAAAATATCTACAATTTATCCAAACTTATTTCTCGGTCTCAAGAAAAATAACGGGGAAGAGCTGTTGTCTATTGATTTAAATAAAATAGATGGAGGCCTTGCTTTGGCGATAAATAGTAAGTGGGAGCTGGATAGTTCAGTTCAGGATATTTGGCCGATGTATGATAAATATCTGCATCTGTTAATTTCAACTGCAAAAGAGCCTGAGATAAATGACTTTTGTTTGAATTGTGATTTTACTCCGTTTTCTACTACCACATCTTCGTTTGCGACAACGTCCCCGATAAATACCTTTGATTTATTTGGATCCTTGGGAAATGTCAGGAGTTTAATTGCAAAGGACGGTGTGATATATGTTGGCAGGACTGCGGGCAATAATGAATTATTTAAAATTAATATAACGAGAGATTACTCTTCACAGCCTATCGCGACCCCCACATCAAGCACCTATAGTTATGACTTAATTAATTCAATCGATGTCAATGATGGAATTTATTCTATGATAATCTCCAATCATCGCCTGTTCTTGGTGGAAGGGAAAAGTAATTCAAAGATTCAAATCAGGAACGAGGAGGATATCTCTAAAATAATTCAAACAATAGATGTTGGTGGAGCGGTATATGACATGGATTGTTCGGGTTCAAAAATATTTGGGGTTGGGTCGATTTATAAGATGTCAGGGACGTCGACGGAATATATTACACCTATTATTTTTGAGTTGAGGCCGGTGTAATATTTAAATAATTCCTAACATATGATTATACAAAATAAAATCAATTTGATTGGTCGATTCGATCGCGGAGGTCGTACCCGCCAAAACAAAGGCTTCACTCTGATTGAAGTCGTAATCTATTGTTCAATCTTTATAATCTTTGCAGTCACTACTATTGAATCAATGATTTGGATTGGTGCTCAGTTGTCTACTCAGGCAAATGTTGCTGAGATTCAAGAACAAGATATTTACAAAATTTATTTCTCTAATATATATAGGCGAACAAGAATGAATAATCAAAAGGTGGAAACACTTTATTCGACGCTAATTTCTTCGTCGAGCAGAGTTTGTCTTGATGTCACTGAGGACTGCAAAATGAATATAATTTTGAACAGTGACATTGTTACTAAATTTAATCATAAAAATAGATATCAATCAGACCTTTTATTTTTTGATTCCATAGATAATGGTGTATAATAAAACAATATGGTATTTGGATATCAACAAGGTAATAGTTTTTCACAACACAAGCAGGCGCTTGGTTTTGATGCTGCGGCAGGGGAGCAGATGCGTCTAAAGCAAATAACAGAACAGAGAAAGAGGGAACAGCAGATGCGTGCCAAGCAAGATATTCAATCAAAAGAAGTGAAGCTCCGCATAATAAAGGATGAGATTAGTAGAAGAGCAATGGATTTAAAGAGGGTGGATTCTAGCGTTGTTAAACTGTCTGCTGCTACGCATGGTCATACGGACAATTTTGATTTGAAAATCAGAGAATTGAAAAACAAGATTAAGGATCTGGAAAAGGAAATTGAAAAAGAGATGAGTCTAAAGGCTTATGCAGAAAAAACAGGTGCAAATCAGGCTCGGGAGCTTACAGTTGTGCAAGGTAGAAAAAAAATCGAAGAAGGGGAGATTGTTAGACTAAAAACCGAAGAACATCATCTTGAGACGGAGATTGCGGAGTTGAGGAGATTGACGATATAGAGTTTATCCACTTATATAAGGGTGTATGTTGTTGTTAATATGTATTCGTGTTGTATACTAGTAGAAGTAATCTTACTTTATATATTAAAATTAACATGAAATCAAAACAATATAATTCAAAATATCCTACAGCGTTTATCGCTGTGTTAGCAGTAGCGCTAATTTTCTCACAATATTCAAATATTAAAAGTGCCATTGGGTATGTGGGGGTTGGGGCAGGTAACTTGGTTGCCGCAGTTGGTAAGGCTGTTGTATCTAGTCCATCTGCAAAATCACCATCTACTCCAAGTAATAGTCAACCTGGTTCTGGCGCTAGTAATATTAGTAGTAACAGCGGCGAGAATGCCAGTAGCAATGGTGGAACTAATGTAAGTAGTAACTCAGGAGAATATAATTCAAAAAATAATATTAAGTATACCTTATTGGTCTACCCCACAGCAGTTGTGGCAAGTAAACTTGATGCAAATGGTAAAAGGGTTTCGATTCAAGGTAAAGGTACAATAATATCTTCCGATAAGACTATCGACTGTGGTAAGGCGTGTTTATACTCATATACACCAAATTCAGTTGTCGGATTAAAGGCTGTTCCTGATGCAAATTCTATTTTTGAGGGTTGGCGAGGAGATGTTACGGACAAGAATTCTTCTGCTTCTGTAATTATGAATAAGGATAAAAAGGTTTCCGCGATATTTGCACCAAGAGAAAATAAATATTCTCTTAAGACTAATGTCGCTGTTACACAATTGGGTGTCGGTGCTGGAGGAAAAATAGTTGGTCAAGGAATAGATTGTGAAGATGATTGTTTTGAAAAATACAATGAAAACAGCAAGGTTACTTTAACTGCAATACCTAATGATAAGTCTGTATTTATAAAATGGAGTCCATTAGTAGCTGAAAGTTCCTGTTCCGGAAAAGGTGTGTGTACACTTACTATGAATTCAAATAAGGATGTTGAAGCCGACTTTGGATTAATTTCTAAGACGTGTGGTCAAGCATTTCTTGAAGCGTTAGGTCAGGCTTTAGGAAGTAAGTTGACTGGTACTGAAAGTCAAGCTTCGGTGATAGAGCAAATTCTTAAAAACCAAACAATGTCTAAAGATCAGAAAGATGATCATATAAGGAGTGTTCAAGGGTCATCTTGTTATTTCAGGACGTTTTAATAAATAAGATATACTTCCTTTTGGTTACATAAATAAACACATCAATTTGATGTGTTTATTTTATTCTTGCTTTTGCCCCCTGTACTTATCTGTGCTACTCTATTGTTGAAAACAGACGCGGAGCATTAGATGGCGTCTAAGAACAAATTTCAAGGCACTTTACCCCTCGCTCTAAGAGGTAAAATTGTTTTGGAAAACAACTGCATTAGAAACGGAGAATCAAA
The DNA here is from genome assembly GCA_903936565.1 of uncultured bacterium. Classification (GTDB taxonomy): domain Bacteria; phylum Patescibacteriota; class Minisyncoccia; order Phycocordibacterales; family CAIZLB01; genus CAIJKW01. The sequence continues at coordinate 39,094 of CAIZVZ010000012.1, forward strand.
TGATACTTACAAAAAGGGCTTTTAAAGCTGGTGATGCTGATGGAGACGTTGGGGAAATACCAGACTTGAATTTTAACGTGTTTGAGGGTTCAACTCCTTCAAATCTACTCGCGAGTCTTACTGCACGAGGCGACGTCACCATCATTGGTGATACCCAGGTGTTGGACCGACTGTTGTGGCCGGAGTACGAATTCCCTGAATTTTCCCACATGGTGTCTGCCTGTTTTGCCAGGGTCGACAATAGTTCACCTTCACTGGCAGATACCGCTAGTTTGTCCTTTTTTGATAAAATGGACCTGCTAATCGGTGGTCTTAATGTTCAGCTCGGATATGGCGAAAAAGAGTCTCTGTATCTAGCTGGAGACATGGAGGCTGCCACTGTTATTTGTTGCTTGGCAAGGAACAAGGATCATGGCTGGGGGCAACTGCCTTCACGTGCACTGATCCGTATCTTTCCAGAGGAGGAGTTTGTTGCTAGCACGGTTGTAATTTTGACGACCGAGATTCAAAATGATCAATTGGTACTGCGCTTTTTTGAACTCCCCCCTGAGCACGCTGGTTTGCATTATGACGACTGCCGTGTCTTGCTGACTCGGATGGCTGACGATAGGGATAGTGCACATGAGTGACTTTCCCTTCAAAAAACTCGCACTGTTTAAGTGCCCGGTCCTAACAGGCCGGTTTTTTGTTGCAAGTAAAAACCGCATCTTTTCTAATGCGGTTAATTACTTTTATTTTTTCGCTGAAGTGATGATGAAGTGGTGGTGAATTAAAATCTACTTCACAATCAAGCTCTCTCCGGTCATGAAATCTGGTTTTTTGATTTGCATTTCGTCGAAGATTGTTGGGGCGATGTCAGCTAGAGTTGGAACTCCAAGTGTGTCTGGATTAGTTGAGTTTCCTTCTACTCTCAACTTAATTGCTTTGTCTGTTACAATCATCGGTACAAGATTAGTTGTGTGTGATGTATGTTTGTTGCCCGTTGTTTGATCGACATTCAATTCTGCATTTCCATGGTCCGCAGTAATGAATGCAACTCCACTATGGGCAAGTACTGATTCAACAACTCTCCCTAGTTGCTTATCTGCTTCTTCGACAGATTCGATTATCGCAGGAACATTTGCTGTGTGGCCAACCATGTCAGCATTTGCGAAGTTGATGAAGATGAAATCAGTTCCTGCTTCAATTTGCTCAATTGCTTTATCGGCAATTCCTTCAGCGCGCATCTTTGGAGCCAAATCATGTGTTGCGACATCCTTATGGCTTGCCAAAAGAATATGAGACTCACCAGGATATGGTTTTTCAACCCCACCATTTAAGAAATATGTTGCGTGAGGGAATTTCTCAGTTTCCGCAATATGAGCTTGAGTAAACCCACCTTCTGAAATTTCCTTTGCAAGGGTGGTTTCAATTACAAGAGAAGGGAAGACGACTGGGTAATGGAACTCATCGCCGTATGATGTCATGCCAGCAAACTTCCAGTCCATTGCTTTTGCTTTTGCAAGTATATCTCTTGTTAATTGTCTTGCGCGATCTGCTCTGAAGTTAAAGAAGAAAATAGCATCATCCTCTTTTGTTGGTGTACCAAATACTTCTACTCCATCAATAATATTTTTGCATACTATTGGTTCTAGTAGCTCATCAATCTTTCCTTCTTTGTATAAGCCCTCTAGAAATTCAGTTGGTTCAATTTCACAATCATGCCCGATTCCACTAAAGATTGCATCCTCTGCTTTATCAGTTCTCTCTGCGTTATTGTCTCTATCCATTGCGTAATATCTACCACAAATTGTTGCGATATGACCAAGGCCAGTTTCTTTTAGAACTGCTTCTAATTCTCCAACATATTTCGCTGCGCTTTGTGGAGGAGTATCGCGTCCATCTGTAAAGACATGAACTGCAAGCTTATTAACCCCAGCATTTTTTGCGGCCCTGATAAAGGCAAAGAGATGTTCTTGGTGTGAGTGGATACCACCATCACTCAATAGTCCCATTACATGAAGGGTACTATCGTGCTCTTTAACATGATTAAACAATTCTACAAAAGGTGGTAGGGTGTCATATTCACCAGAAGTAATAGACTTTTTTATTCTTACCAAGTCTGTGTCCATTGCGCGCCCAGCTCCGATTGTTGTGTGGCCGATTTCACTATTTCCCATTTGTCCTTCAGGAAGTCCGACAGCAAGACCGCTGGCATCTAGCAGGGTGTGTGGGTAATTGTTCCAAAATTCTCGAAACTTCGGAGTATTGGCTGATGCAAGTGCATTGTCCTTTGTATCCTCTCTATGGCCCCAACCATCAAGTACTATTAATACAACCGGCTTTCTTAAGTGATGTCTATCAGCGATAGTTGCACCGTCAGTTTCTGTTGTACCAAAATCTGGATCTTGATTTATGTTTTGTGATTGTGTGTCCATATATTTGTTTAATTGCGAACTTTTAATTGATAAAAATATTTTTTAAAATTCTACCGCAAGTGAGAGGAAAAGGGAATTAGTTCAAAGCAGACTTACCCGCATAAACTGCCTTTGACCCTAGGTCTTCTTCAATTCTAAGAAGCTCATTGTACTTTGCAACTCTATCTGTTCTACAGAGTGAGCCAGTTTTAATTTGTCCACATCCAAGTCCGACAACGAAGTGGGAGATTGTAACATCTTCTGTCTCACCTGAACGGTGTGATACAACAGCAGTCATCCCTGCTTTGTGCGCCATTTTAATTGCATCAATAGTTTCTGTTACTGTTCCAATTTGATTTAGTTTAATCAAAATAGAATTTCCGGCCTTCTTTTCGATTCCAGTTTTTAGTCTGTCGATATTTGTAACGAATAGGTCGTCACCAACAATTTGTAACTTACTTCCAAACTTCTTTGTTAGATTTACATATCCATCCCAGTCATCCTCAGCAAATCCATCTTCAATAGATGCGATAGGGTACTTCTTTAACCATGAGCCGTATAGCTCTACCATTTGGTCGCTTGTAAGTTTCTTACCCTCACTTGTCAAATCATATAGTCCGTCTTTGTATAATTCAGATGCGGCGCCATCTATTGCAATCTTAATATCTGTTCCAGCTTTATATCCTGCAGCTTTGATGGCATCTAGGATTATAATTAGTGCACCCTCATTGTTTCCAAGTGATGGGGCAAATCCACCCTCATCTCCAACTGTTGTTCCAAAACCTTTGTCATGTAAAATTTTCTTTAGAGCATGGAAAACTTCCGCGCCCATTCTAAGTGCATCAGTCCAGCTCTTTGCGCCAACTGGCATTACCATAAATTCTTGAAGGTCAGTTGATTTCTCTGCGTGCTTGCCGCCGTTTAAAATATTCATCATCGGAGTTGGAAGTGTCATTGGCTTTCCAGTCTTTGCGATGTTTGCAAAATATTTATAAAGTGGCTTTTGCTGTGAGTTTGCTACAGCGTGTGCAAAAGCCATTGAGATTCCAAGAATAGCATTTGCTCCAAGCTTCGCTTTGTTGTCTGTACCATCTAGTGCAATCATTGTTCTGTCCAATGTCTCTTGTGTAAAAGATTTTCCTACAAGTGCCTTCTTAAGTGTTGAGTTTACATTCTCCACTGCCTTGAGAACTCCTTTTCCTCCATATCTTTTTTTATCTCCATCGCGAAGCTCTATTGCCTCATAAGATCCAGTTGATGCACCTGAGGGAACAGCAGAGCGACCGAATGCTCCATCTTTTAAATATACATCAACTTCAACCGTAGGATTTCCACGGGAATCAAGAATCTCTCTTCCAACAATTTTTGAGATTGCAGGAATGTTTGATACTGATTTCTCTTTTGCTTTTGCCGATGCTTTTTCCGTTGACTTTGACTTAACTGATTTTGATACTGGTTTTGACATTTTTTTAATATTTTTATAGAGGTTTTACCTCTGTTTTAAATTTTCTTATAATTTGTATACGCCCATTGTATCATAACTTTTAATGTAGTATTCTATCGAACAGAAGGGTTGACCTATGTCAAATGTCCTTTTCGGTTTTCTCAACCAAATTCAACTAAACCAACAGAATAAAGAACCAAATCACATGAAAAAACTAGAACGTGAAAGCCCGAGAGGGGCTGGGCAAAACGGCCCTTGCGACATAGTTCTGGATGATGATCTGGGACTTTGGAGCTGTGAACAACAGGTAATCCATGTGGGGTTAAAACCCGATGGGACACCAATGGATATGACCATTTTTGGTCTCGATATGACGCTCATGGATACCGCTTATTCACTTTGGGCGGCGTCTCAGCGGATTGTGGAGGTGTACACTGATAACCTGAGTCGGATACCCGAACTCTCAGAATTTGAACTCGGTGTACCGAGTTTTGATTTCTATGCTTGGGGGGTACCAAAATACGTTCCACTTAGTCAAGCTTGGGAAACGTTTGCTGAAATTCTTGCGGGAATTGAAGCGGCTAGACCAAGCGGGCTTTTACCAGGTGTCGCAGAGTGGCTTAAAACTCTGGCGTTGCAGTCTCATCTAATCATTGTGACCAACAACAAGACTCCAAGCCTCCCTGAGATTATCAGAGTTCAGGCCGGGGTTGATGTTGATCTGGTTGTGGTGGATGATGACGTTGCACCGGTTCTCGGAGTTTTGAATAATTCGTACCGTGCTCTCCATGAGTATGGGTGTAAGCTGTTCTACTTTGATAACTCGCTAAGGGAAATACAGGCGGCAGACGCCTGTGGACCTCCACTTTACCCAGTTGCTGTTGCGTGTAATAAAATTCACGCACCAAGTAACGCCGGGCAAAAGGCGGCGTGGAAGAGGTTGGCAATTCAAAGCGGGGCACGTGGCATTCTGTCTCCTGGTCAAATCTGCGCGGCCATTTCAGGTGGATATGATTTGAACGGTTCGCTTTCTAGCTGGTAGGGCTTAGGCCTGATTCCAGCTTTGGTGGCAGTTCAATTCATTGGGGCGCGGCGAGAAATCGCCGCGCCCCTTTTGCATTGCACTTTTTTGTAAAAGTAGTATTCTTTTTTCCAGAAAGGGGGCTTCAAACCAAGGCCCACAGATTTTGATGAATAAAAGATTGAAAGCACAATTTGCTTCACTTATTCACAGAAAAGATGTTGGCCTCAACATTAGTCTGTGTCGAAATGTGGGGCTGTCCATTCTGGAGGCACAAGAAGTGCAGCCACGCAAAACCCCAGGCGGTTCACCGTTTCCGCTTGTGGCATGTTCCTTTGACGAACTGTTGGCTCCTACTGCTTCCAACTGCTACAAGGCGCTGGTGCGGTATGCAGCCGATATTGATGATGATTATGACTATGATTTGCCGTCGCGATCTGATTTTAGAAATATGAATATCTACGAGAACCGTTCTATTCTACACGGTCTAAACCTTTTAAGGAGAACCCCATACAGCAATGTCTGGTATTCATATCTTGAATTGCTCCGTGATGTGGAGAATGAGACTCCAACTAGGCTGTATCCATGGGTTGCTGAAACCTTACGGAGAATCATGGAACATTTCCATCTGGTCATAGTGACTTCAAATCGTACTCATGATGTCGCTCGTATGGTCAGAAACCAAACGGGGATTACGGAACATTTTGACGTTGTGAAAGTACCAAGAGCCAACAAGGGTTTGGTGCTTGCCACTTTGGCGGGCTATCACAAGACTCATCACGGTGACGGTGTCTGGATTCCCTTCGACTTTTTTTGCCGTTCCGAACAGGATGTGAGATCAGCCGAGGAGTGTGGTAGGTACGTAAGTACCTATTGTGTTGCGAACCAACATCACTTGAACGGAAATGGTAGTCTCAAGAACTATCTCCGCCGGAATAGTGCAACCCACATCACCGCCGATGAAATTCTCTCTACCGTCTATGGCTATCGCCTCCACAGCTTGGGGTATGGACAAGACAAATGTTCCTAGCTGCTCCAAGGTCTGTCAAAGGGTGCGGTGGGTTCCAACCCTGCCGCGCCCTTTCAAATACCTACAAAATTTAAATAATAAAATAACAACTGTGTATAAAGTGCATAATTAAATTGCTATTAATATTTGCAGTAATATAATTAGTATGGATTAACCCCCATACATAAATATGAAATACAGACTGATAGATACACAAAGGGTAATCGTTCGTTGCACGGCAGAAGAAGGTATTGTGGCACTCTCGTATTCCGCAAGGGATCTTGTGTCCTACAATGATGAGCGTCCTGAATGGAGGGACGTTAGCATAACTAGGGATGAATTTGTGGCAATACTTCAGAATTGTCCCTATGCACATAACATGGTCCCGTCCACAGTTTTGTGGGATTGGGTGCAGAATAAAACCGCACCTGTTTTCCTTCAAACCGGGGATTGGTTCATATCAACTCTCCTGGAGGATCCCGCCACTTCAATGTGGTGCCTTCATGGGAAATTATACATATCCAGCGTTGGCCCACTGCCAGGTCACGTTGAAATAGGTAAGAGATTCGAGTTTGTTCTCGCCTATGCCTAAGTTCTAGGCTGATATTTTCGGACCGGGCGCGGCGGGGATTCTCCCTCCGCGCCCTATCGTTTATCAAAAAATTTGATACAATGACAAGACCAAAAGAAACATGAAATTTGTGAAATATGAACCCACTAAATCTATTTAAATATTTTCTAAAAGTATCCAAAAAAACAAAAGCTGTTGTTGAACCACAGCTTGGATTTTGGAATGATTTAAATAATAAATGTAGATCAATTAAACATAATGGTGGGGAAGTCGAGGGTAGAAGAAATATTGGACGACCCATCTGTGTTCTTGCTCCAATGGCGGATGTAACGGATTGCGCATTCAGATATGCAATAAATAAATATGGCAAGCCAGATGTATTGTGGACAGAATTCGTTTCGGCTGACGGACTCGTTCGTGCAAATCCAGAAGGGATGAAAAAACTTTTGGCTGATTTGAAATTCGAAAAAGAAGAAAAGCTAATCGTGGCACAACTGTTTGGTTCAAATCCACAATATATGGAAGAAGCCTGCAAAATTGTTGCAGATCTAGGGTACGATGGAATCGATTTGAATATGGGTTGTCCTGATAAGAGTATTGAAAGACAAAAAGCTGGGGCCTCGATGATGAAGAATCCGAAGCTTGCTAAGGAGATTATTTTTGCAGCTAAACGTGGTGCACCAAATATTCCAATAACCGTGAAGACCAGAGTTGGGTACAATAAAGATGAGCTTGACTCGTGGCTTAGAAATATTCTAGAAGCAAGTCCTGCGGTTGTTACAATTCATGCTCGCACAAGAAAGGAAATGTCGAAGGTTCCAGCTGATTGGAGTTATGTAAAAAGAGCAGTGGAGATTAGAAATGAATTTCAAAAGGACTTGATTAGTTCTGGTAAACAACACACTTTAATTTTTGGAAATGGAGATGTGACATCTGTTGCCGACGCTTACAAAAAAGCGGAAGAATCAAATGCTGATGGTGTGATGATTGGTAGGGGAATATTTGGAAACCCATGGTTGTTCTCAACTTTGCAAAAACCTATCACAAGGAATGCAGGCGATGATTTTAATGTTCTACAAAATGAACCTACACTTGAAGAAAAATTAAATGTAATGGTAGAACATACTCAAAGGTTTCAAGATGAGTTGGGTGGAATAAAAAACTTTGCGGTAATGAAAAAACATTTCAAAGCTTATGTGAATGGTTTTGATGGTGCAAAAGAACTGAGAGCAGAACTAATGGAGACAAATAACGCGGGGGAGGTGAGGCTGATAACTGAAGGTTTTTTGTCTAAATAAAGTCCTGCCTGTGCTTCACTAGACTAAATACTATATATGTGTTATTATTTTGAACATAAAGTTCTTTGTAATTTGGTTGTGACTTTTAGGTCCTTAAATATAAGGATTCAAAAGTTGCAACCAACAGGTTGGTTGTAGCTCGTGGTTTCGGCCGCGATTGAGATAACAAAGCTAAACTAGAAAGACAAGTCACTCGATGAGGACAATGTTAAAGAAATTGATGACGGCAGGTGTTTTGCCTGGAACAAAAAAACGCAACAAAAAAGTTAGTGGGGCAATATCGGTTTACATTCCTAATCTCTCCGCCCTTCTCGGGGACGTTGAAGATGCTGGGTACTTTGAAAGGGTAGATCTCCTTGTAGAGACTTTGAAGGAGGCGGATGCTAAAAACCAGTGGCGGGATCCAGATCCTGGGTCATTCCATTTTATATCTGCTGCCTTATCCAAGGAGGATAATCGTATCATCCTCTACTTCCGCCCGGATGACCCACTTGTGACGAGTGGTCAAACGCACGCCTACCAGAAGTATGTCGAAAGAGTCTGCTCTGTGATGGATAAGATGCTTTCAAGAAGTATCAATGGTGTTTTCAGGATGACCCTTACACCATCAGTCACTATCGGGCCTGTCTAATAGGCGTAAGCACTTAGTCAACATACACAAACACCGCCACCGTAACCCGACGAAACCGTCGGCCTCACGGCTGGCGGTTTCTTTTTGCCTTACAAAATAAATGTTATACTCTCTTTATGTCTTCAAAAACCACAAACAACAGCCGTGCGGAAATAAACGGCGCTGGCGCAAGCGCGACACAGGCACCTACTGTACACTCGTCATTATACAGAACATATCGCCCAGCAAACTTCAGTGAAGTTATTGGACAAGAGCACGTTGTTTCGGTTCTAGAAGATTCCATTAAGTCTGGAAAAATCGCCCACGCATATCTTTTTTGTGGAGGAAGAGGAACTGGAAAGACAAGTGTTGCAAGAATTTTTGCACGCGAGCTTGGAACAACGGATAAAGATTTATATGAAATAGACGCCGCATCAAATACAAGTGTCGATGATATTAGAAATTTAAATGAGTCAGTCCACACGATTCCTTTCGATTCAACATACAAGGTTTATATATTGGATGAGGTACACATGCTTTCTAAATCTGCCTTCAATGCATTTTTGAAAACCTTGGAAGAGCCACCAAAACATGTCATTTTTATACTAGCAACAACAGAGATGCAAAAACTGCCAGAGACAGTTATATCAAGATGTCAGACTTTTCAATTCAAAAAACCAAATGTAGAAACTCTTAAAAAAATTGCAATTGATATTGCAAAAAAAGAAGGAATTACAATCGATGAAGAAGTGGGTAGTTTAATCGCACTTCTCGGTGACGGATCATTTAGAGATACACTCAGTGTTTTACAAAAAGTCTTGTCGCTATCTGGTGGATCATCAGACGCAAAAGGTGGTAGTACAAAAACAGAAATTACCCTAGCTGAGGCTGAGCAAATAACCGGTGCGCCAAAGTCGGTTGTTGTAAACAATTTTGCAAAGGGGATAATCACTGGAGACGCCATGCTTTCCTTAGCCCAACTTGATATTGTTCGTGATAACGGAGGTGACGTAAAGCTGTTCACTGAGCTTGTTTTGGAGAGTGTTAGAAAGACTTTGCTTTTGAGCATGAATAGTGGGGCGGTGCGTGCACCAGCCGAGGCTATAAATTTTGAAAAGGAAAAGGGAAGTGCGACTGATGCAGAAAGATTAGCACTAAAGTCACCAAAAAAGATTGCTATAATCTTGGAGAGACTTTTGATTGCTCATGGAAGATTGGGGAAGAGTGCGATACCGACTTTGCCGCTTGAGATGGTGGTAGCGGAGTGTTTGGAGTAGGTTCTTGCGCCTCCTAATTTTATATGACACAATTCACGCAGACTAGCACAAGCGAGTCTGGCGCCTCGGCGTCCACCTGAATTTGAATTCAAACTAAACCAATAGGAAAACAGAAGTTGTGAAAAATATCGTTGTTAGGTGTATCCAGTTCATTGCATTATTTGCATCGGTCTTTTCGATCGTATTGCTGATTATGGCGTCGCTGGTTGGGGTTGAGGTTGATAAGATGAATTATTGTAGCCAGATCTATTTTAAGTCGGCCTGCATAATTCCATTTGTCAGCCTTGTTGTCTTGTCAGTGATGCGTATCATGAGAGAAAGGAAGTACATGCTCGATCATGTCCGCGGTATCTACAACACTTTCATTCATGTACTCATGTGTATTGAGATTTCATTGACTTTGACGGCGTCCATCTTCTCCGTGGCATACCTTTCGATCACTCCAATGTACTCCTACATTACAAGGGACATGATTTTGGGGCTGGTAGGATGGTTGCTGCTTTTGCGAGGTTTTACCTCTGTGTTTTGGCAACGGAAATAGGGGTAGGCACTCAATTACGGCCTTATCAAGCAAAGGCTTCGATGGCGCGGGACCTTTCGGTCCCGCGCCATGCTCATATATGTAAAACCTCAATAAAGATGCATATTTATAAAGCTGCCATTTCAGGCCTTGATTTATAGTCAATTTCATATTAAAGTATAGAACATTGGGAGATCGTCTAACGGTAGGACAGAAGCCTTTGAAGCTTTTAATCTAGGTTCGATTCCTAGTCTCCCAGCACGAGTCAGCGCAGTATCGAGGCAAGACCACAGAGCCTGGTTGAGTTGCGTTTCAAAATGGTTGGAGTCTTAAAAAGTGTGAGCCAATATGTTGGACAAACTATTCATAACATTATGAAAAATGAGGATAAAATATTTACAAGAGAAGATATTTATAGATTATCTTTTTGTGTTATTGTTTTGTTTTTGGTATTTATCTTACCTAAAATAGATTTATACCCAATGTTTGTAAATTTTTTGGTCCTATTGAGACCAAATATGGACCACTATCCATATGCGAACCCTCCCATATTTTTTTCGATTGGGGAAGCTTTATCATCTATTGCTATATTATTTGCTATATATCAGTTTAAGAAAGAGAAATGGAGTATTGCTTTGAGGATAAGAAGTTATATTGAACCTACAATATTTATTTGTATCATCCTCGGTATAACACTATCCTTAGTAGCATCAGTAGTTACTTTTTTTTACCCAACAAATATTTTCCTTCTGTCAGTTTTTTGGCAAATTATATCCAGTCTTTTCATAGCCTTTTCAATTGTATTTTTATTTTTAAAAGCAACTAATATAAAGCTATTTAATAAAAATAATTCTCGTAAATTTTATGAAGTAATGGTTGGGGAATTATCTAGGCCAAGTCCTCAAAGGTTAGATGTTACGTTAGAGGCTTTATTAGATAATTTTCAAAATATATGTACAGCTGCAAATGGAGATCGTGAATCAGAAGTTTCTAAATCATCAATAGCAATACTCGATGTGGTTTTAGGAGAGTCTTCATTAGTTGAACTTTTGGTTACAAAAAGACTCGATGCATTACGTCATTTGATTTATATTATTGAAAAAAACAACATAAATCAGCGCCAAGCACCTGGTTTTCAAGTCATCGTAAGGAATTTATTTCTTAATGAAGAATCTTTTTTCTATAGACACCTCAATAGAGATGGTTTATCTCTTTCTTCGAATATTTATGAAAGCATATTTGAATACCCAAAAATACTTACAAACTTCAATTTATTTGGATATCCAACTTTGGGTTATTTAAAAAGAAACGATAGTCGTGTTGGCCTAAAAGTATTTATACAGGCATTGTCAAAAGCAATAGAAACATACTTAAAAACTGGTAACGTGCCAACAAGTTATATTAATAATGGTTTAGAGTATCTTAGTGAGGCTTTCGGAAATATTTGCACCAAGATCAGTCTTGAGGAAAGTAGAGGGGTTGATACAAAAAATGTCTTAAGTGAAGAGTGGTGGATATTATATGACATTGCAAATTTTTTAGGTCACGATTATATATTTATTGCTTACGAAGATGATCTAAACCAAGATGTTATAAGAAACGAAAGGGCTACTTCTGAAGCAAGTTTTCATTCAACTTCTACAATAAACGCAGGAATTGCAGCTGTTTTGTTTAAATCTTTTGAACAACTGTCGCATATCACTAAAACTGTGGACACTTATTATATTGTTCTAGAGTTACTTGGTGGTGTAATGCAAGGGGAAAATTACAAAGAAGGTTACAGAGATCCTTTTGAGAAAAGAATGTGGGAGCAAATTGCAAAAAACGTTATAGGTAAACATTACCCTAATGTTTTGAGACCTTACTTAACTTTCATTGGTTTTACATTATCTTCGGAAGATAATAATCAAAGAACAGGTTGGGTTGGTGAACAAACGGAAAGAATGAGAAGATTGCTTTACATCGATTTAAAACCTTTATTTGATAATGAAGAAAGGATGGTTAACGATAAATTAATGAAAGATATTCTCCTTCCTGATTCAATGGATTATATAGATGGTAAATTTCTGTATGTAGATGGTTTTGGAAAAGGTGAACGGAGGATAATCAGTGAACCAGCCCCAGGGTCAAAGTCTGCTTTAGAGGGAGTTGATACTCAAACAAGATCATTGCTTTAGTTATTTAGATAAATTATTTTATTTTTCATTGTGATTCTAGTATCTAAATTTGCCAACATCTCTCTTTTCTCTTCAACCGTCCCTTCCGTCAAAATGTGCTCTGTATACTTCTTTGAGTCAAACTCAATTTCTAGTTTTGATTGCTTAACCCCATAAAACTGTTTTTGGAAGGTGACCATGCGTTCTCGTTCTTGTTCAAATTTTCCTTTGATAAACTTTTGATCAACCTCTATTTTATCTATCATTTCAACTAATTGCTTAATCAATTCTTCTTCTCGTAGGTATCCACATTTGCAATCTAAGTTTTTTGACCTGTTACATCCATAGTATATGTAATGTGCTGTACCACCATTCTTGAGTTTTTTGTATTTATCTTCAGCACAAATTCCTGATCCACATAGTCCGCATGTCATTAGTCTAGAAAATGCATAGTCTTTTCTTTCGTGAGTTATTTCAGATCTCTTGAGTTGCTCACGGACTTTTTCAAAAAGTTCAATATTTATTAAAGGTTCATGTTTTCCTGTATACCAATTACCACTTTTGACAGGGTATTCAAACTTTCCATAATAAAACGGTGTTTGTAAAAGTTTATATATATTACTCAAGGTTAATGGCTTGTTGCTCGTTGAACTTCTGAAATTCATCTCAAATTTAAGCCAGTGGTATATCTTTCTACCACTCCACTTTTCATATGCTACTTTCTCAAACATTTTCTTGATAACTGGTGCTCGTTCAGTATCAATCATTACATACCCCTTTCTATCGATTCTCTTTTCGTTCAAATATCCTGTTGGGGCAGGGGCAGGCCATAGCCCCATCTCGCACCTTGTCCTTAGTCCTCTTTTGACATTCACGCTTTTGTTGTCATTTTCAAGTTTGGCTTGCGAACATAAAATCATAAGAAGGAATTTATCACTAGGTGAGTTACTAAATACTTGCCCATAGGTTTTAATTTCAATAAGCGCCTTTTGGTCTATGAGATCCACTAAACTTCCAAGATCTCCAGCATTTCTTGATAATCTATCTGGTGCCCATGTTAATATTCCTGAATATCTTCCACTTTTGATGTACATAAGTATTTCCTTAAAAACAGGTCTTTGTCCTGAATCCTTTGCTGAATGCGATTCACGCCTAATGTCCACAATCTCTAACCCTTCTCTTTCAGCTATCTGTAGCATCTCGTGTACTTGCGATTCTATCGATAGGATCTGTCGCTCCTCAGATTCTGTTGATTTTCTTGCATAAAGGCAGTATTTTACCTTTACAGGGCTTGATAGCAGGTTCCTCGTGTCAGGGTTCACTTGTAGCGGGTTTTTTGTTTCCATGCCTACATTGATGACGTAGATTACTGAGGAAGTCTAGCTAAAATGAGTAAAATTTGGGCTTTTATAACCGATATTTATCTGCAAACTATTCTGTACTACCACGATCTTTTAGAGTAGAATGGTTTGTAATGGTTAATCCCCTGACTAATATCACGACGATCAAGAATGTTCATCTGTACAAGTTGCTGCAGGTTTTTTTAAGAGACTTTGGAACCGTCCTTGAAAGATATATTACTGACATCGTTGATACGGAAAATCCAAAATTACTTATAAGTACTAATTATGCAACTTATAAAATTAGTATTATTGATGGAGAAGAAAATAAAGTAGATAACAAAACTATAGATATAGGACGTGACGCTCTTGATAAAGACTTAAATAAAATAAAATATTTTATTCGTAGACAGTTTATTGCTGATGAAGAGTTGTCAAACCTTTACTTGAGGCGTGGTTCTGATATAAAACCACATGAAGTACAAGAGGGTGCACTCAATAGTCTTGCTGCGGCTCGAGATGATAATTTAAAAAGAGCTTTAGTTGTGTTTGCCACTGGACTTGGAAAAACTATTTTATCAGCCCTTGATGTTAAAATGTTTGACGCAAAAAAAGTTTTATTTATTGTTCATATCAATGAGATTTTAAGACAGACTAAAGATGCTTTTGAAAAGGTTATGCCTGAAAGGAGAGATGATTTTGGTTTTTTTACAGGCAAACAAAAAGATAGACAAAAAGACATTTTATTTACTTCTATACAGACGATTGGTAGGCAAAAACATATCGAAACATTTCCTCCAAGCTACTTCGATTATATTATAGTTGATGAGACACACCATGTAGCGGCACCTACTTATAGGAAAATATTTGAATATTTTACACCGAAGTTCTTTCTTGGTCTAACAGCAACACCAGATAGAATGGACAAGAAAGATATATTGAGTTTTTATAACGAGAATGTTGTATTTGAAATGGATCAGAAGGCTGCAATTGAACAGGGTTATTTAACCCCATTTCGATACCTAGGTTTTAAAGATAATATAGATTATTCCGACATTTACTTTAATGGATTCAAATATGACACCAAAGATCTTAATAAACATCTTCTTATTAATGAGCGTGATGATGCCATAATAGAGAAATTTAAATTGCACGCTTTTGATAGAAAAACAATCGGATTCTGTGCGTCTATTGAACATGCAGAAAGATGTGCAAAAAAATTCAACGAGGCTGGAATAAAATCGATAGCAATTCATTCAAAAAGTTTAGAGCTTGATGACTATGAGGATAAAACAAAAGGATCTCTTGTGGACCATTTTAGGAATAATAGATGTCAAATTGCATTTACTGTTGATATGTTCAATGAGGGGGTCGATATTCCAGATGTTTCTTGCTTACTTTTTTTGCGTCCGACGGAATCAAAGACAATATTTGTTCAGCATATGGGACGTGGCCTACGTATAGCGCCAAGCAAAGAAAATGTGATTATTCTAGATTTTATCGGTAATTATAGGACTGCAAACCTAATATTAGAGGCTCTAGATATTGAGAATAATATTCGAGGTCTTAAAAAGACTTGTGTAGATAATAAAGATATGTTTATTTACGAAATTAATGGATGTGAGGTATGTTTTGAATCAGAGGTTGTAGATATATTTAAAAATAATGAAGTCCTTTATTCTAAAGAAATCAGAGAAGATGTTGTTGATATTAGGTGGAAGGAGTATTCAGAGTATTTAGATAAATGGACTAAGGATAATCTGTATTGGAAATGTGGTCAGCATAATAAATATTTTGAAGTGCATTTCGAGGCACTGAAGATAATCAAGGAAAATAAGGGTATTGGGGAGAAGGATTTTATTGAAAAGATTCAGAAAGTTGTTACTGAAAAATACGTTAATAAAAATATGACTGCTGGTTTCAGAGCTTTAATGTTGAGCAAGATATGTGGTTTTGTTTCGTCTGATTCGCCATTAATGCCGATGCAACCTTATGACGTTATTTACAAAATAACTAAGGATTTTTCAGATTTAAGAAAATATGAGGATATATTAACTCAACAACTTGAAAAAATATTCTATTGGAACCCTATCTATGGTTCATATAATAAATATGTTGATTTGACTAAAAGGGTTTCATTTAAGGATTTTAAAATATACCCGTTTTTCTTAATATACGATGTAATGATTAGATTACTCGATGATTACGGTTCTGAACCGTGCATAAGTAAGTTTGAATTTGATACTTTTTTGTCTATTACTAAAGAACACATAGAATCAAGAGATGTGGCGGAAAAGATATTGCGTTACCGTAATGATGACGAAAAAAAGCAGGTTGAAAAGCTTTTGAATTCAAAAAACCACATCGATTCAAGGTTTTTCGGCATTTTACATTACTGTAAATATATTAAAACTGATAAAAGAGGTGTTTCCATTAAACCTGAGTGTATTGAAGAAATACGGTTGAGAGTTGGTAAATTTAGGGGATTATATGAATCTGGAAAACTGATTATGTACAGCACAGAGTCTCCAAAAACTTATAAAGATATGCTATACTCAGAGGGTGACTTACTCAGTTTTCATGTTAACTAAATGAAGAAATTCAATAAAAATATTACAGCCGAATCACATCCGTCGCATTATATGATGCATAAATACTGGGGTAGAAAGCCTCACAATGTTGTTCGTGACTATATTTTAAATTTTACTAAGCCTGGAGACGTTGTCCTAGACCCTTTTATGGGTAGTGGAGTTGTCGTCATAGAATCTCTAAAGATTAATCGTAAGGTAATTGGAATAGACTTAAATCCAATGGCTTGTTTTATTGCTCAGAACACAATCAATGATGTTGATTTGGATGATTTCTCGGTTGAATTTGAAAAAATATACAAAAAAAATTATGATCTTTTTTCTAAATTGTATCTTACTAAGTGTCCAACATGTAAGACAGAAGTTCCTTTCGAAAATTCTATTTGGGAACTAGAAGATTTTGTTAAGATAAAAGGTACGTGTTTACTTTGTGGTAAGTTTACAAAAGATACTGATTCCCATGACCACAAAACATTCAATAAATCTAAGGATATTTTTTTCGAATTGAATAGTCAAAATAAAATATTTTATCCAAAGGATGAAATATTAAAGTTCGTCAAGAGAAACGGAAAAAGTCATGTTAATCAATTTTTTACCGATCGCTCTCTTGCTGTGCTTGGATCTATTATAAAAGATATAGAGAAGATAAAAAATATTAATACAAAGAATTTGGTTTTGATGTGTTTTACTTCAATGTTACCAAACGTGTCTAAAATGATTCCTGGAGATAAAGATACTGTAAATGGCAGATCGGGTTGGGTAATAAGTAAGTTATGGGCTCCCAAGATACACACAGAACGCAATCCATTGAACAGTTTTAGAGAAAGATTTAAAAAAATTAAAAAAGGAAAATTAGAACTAATTGATGCTTTTAACGCAAAGGATGCAAAAATATTAAACATTGACGCTACAAACCTAAAGGTAATAAAGAGTTCATCGGTAAATTATATTTTTACTGATCCACCGTATGGCGATAGCATTGCTTACTTTGGGTTGAGTATGTTCTGGAATTCGTGGCTTAAAAAGGTTGTGGATTATGAAAATGAAATAATATTTGATCCTTATAGAAATAAAAAATACGAAGATTATTCGAACCGAATGAAAAAAGTGTATGAAGAGTTGTTTAGAGTTCTTAAAAATAAGAGCTATTTGTCATTTACTTTTCACAATAGAAATTTAAATATCTGGAAAGCTGTCATGGATGCTGTAACTGATGCTGGATTTCATCTAGTTAATGTTGTATATCAAGAACAGGCAGTAGCGTCGGGTACGCAAGGTATAAACAGAAATAATACACTTCGTGGTGATTTTGTATATAATTTTTTAAAGGACTCAAGTGTTATTTCTAAAAAAAATAGCAACTTAAGTAAAATAGATAATGAGATAGAAATAATAAAGAAAGTAGAAAAATGGATTTTAAAAGCTGAAGGATCAATAACTTCTGACGCGTTATATGAAAAGTTAATCCCGTTCATTGTTGAAGGTCAATTGTATGCTGATAATAACGGATTGGTTATGAACATAGAAGATGTGTTAAAGAGACATTTTGAATATAGTTTTATCAAAACAAAAAAAGAATATGGCTGGCAAAAAAAATAAAAAATTAAAAATTATAGATTTGTTCGCAGGGGTAGGAGGTCTTTCGTCGGGATTTAGAAAGGCAGGTTTTGAAGTTGTTTCAGCTAATGAATACAAACCTGATATAGCAAATACTTATATAAAAAATCACCCAGAAACGAAGATGTTTATAGAGGATATTTCAAAAATTAAATCATCAGATCTGGTTAACGGAGAAGAAATTGACGTAATCGTAGGAGGACCTCCTTGTCAGGGATTTAGTATGGCGGGTCGCAGAATAAGAAATGATGGAGCTTTTTTAAATGATCCAAGAAACGAGTTGTTTAAGGAATTTCACCGGATAGTAAAAGATGTAAGACCAAAGGTTTTTGTTATGGAAAATGTTGCGGCAATGCTTAATATGCATGGGGGTACTGTAAAAGATAAAATAATTGAAATATTCAAAGAGATTGGGTATGAGACTGAAGTCAGAGTACTTCTTGCTGCGGAATATGGAGTGCCACAACTTAGAAAAAGAGCTGTGTTTATTGGTAATAGGATTGGATTTAGTCCAAAGGATTTTTTTCCAAATAAAACTCATGGCCCTCTATGTTCAAAACCTTTTGTTTCAGTAGGGGAAAGTATTTTAGATTTACCTAAAATATTGTCAGGGGCCGGAGAGTTTGAATCAGAATATTTAAATAGTTCAGACATGACTAGTTATGAGAAGGAAAGAAAATCTAACTCCAAAAAACTTTATAATCACCAATCAACTAAACACGACAAAAGAATTATAGAGTTGCTTAAAAATATTAAACCAGGGCAAGGGCGAATTCATATACCTAAAGAGTTACAGACAAAATCTATTCATAGTGGTGCTTTTGGAAGACTAGAAAAAGGCAAACCAGCATATACTATTACGACTAGGTTTGATACACCTTCTGTAGGTAGAGTAACCCACCCCGTCTCTCATAGAGCCCTGACTCCTCGCGAGGCTGCAAGAATTCAATCTTTTGACGACGATTTTATTTTTTATGGAAATAAAAGTTCGATTGGAGTTCAGATTGGAAACGCTGTTCCCCCTCTATTAGCCAAGGCTATAGCATTGAAAATTAGAAGTGTCTTAGATAAACAAAAAAATGATTAAAAAATATATTGAATTATTAAAAAACAAGGGTACTAAAAACTTTTGGAAAAAGGCTAAGCAAAAGGAGTATACAAAAGATGCTGTAAATAAAATATATCATGATTTGACTGCTCATTTTGAAGATCTAACCACACGTAACAGTATAACTTTGCGTTATTTAGGTTTAGTAATTAATCTAGGATCTGATAATCTAAAAGTTTCAAATGCTGGAGAAACATTTATAAGTTCCCCTTATAAGCAAAAAATATTAGATGAACAGATAATGAAAATTTATCTTGATTGCCCAAGACTCAATGATAATCTTTCCATTAAAATTGCCCCAATGGAGATTCTTCTGCATGTCTTGTATAAAATAAATTTTGTATCTTTCGAGGAGTATCAACTTTTCGTCTGTTGGATAAATAGCAAAGAGGATGTTGATCTGGCGCTTGATTTAATAAGCGAATATAGACAATCTAATAAACAGTATTTATATATGTATGCCTTGAAAGAAAAGAGTGAAGAACTTGGTATAAGTGATTTTTCAGATAATGTTAAAAGATTTTTTGACATGTTATTAATATCTTCTTATATAACAAAAGATTATAATAATAATTTGTCATTAGCACTTTCTAAAAAAGACACCGAAATAATATTAGAGAGCTTTTCATTAAGAGATTTTAGTGACGAACATTATTTTGATTATCTAACTACTAATAATGGTTGGCAGATTTACTCTATAAATCCGAATTATATTCGTGTCATTGAAAGTCTTGAGAAAAAAACAACAGAAGAGCAAGAAGATATAATAAATAATATAACGAACGACTTGAAGTTTCCAAATATTGACGACGTCAAACCTAAGATTATAGAGGTTGAAATTGATGATAGTCGTAGTGAGGAAGAGTCAACCCCTACAAGAAAAAAACTATCGCCACATAAAATTGACTTTGAAATTAGGGACAATAATAATAGGGCGGCAGGGGATTTTGCGGAAAAAATCGTAATTAAACATGAGATAGAACAACTTTCTGAGGCAAATCAAACCACGGTTGATAATGTTAAGCAGGTTTCTCTAGAGGATGACACTTTGGGGTATGATATACTCTCATTTGATTTTGATGGGGTTACTGAGAAACACATAGAAGTTAAAGCTGTGAGAAGTGAACCCTCAATATCTTTCAGATTTTATATTTCAGAAAATGAAGTTTTAATAGCAAAGAATGATCCTAATTATTATCTTTATATTGTGTTTGGGTATCTTTCTGATACTCCTTATATATATAAGATGCCGAATCCATTCACTAAAGATATTCCAGGAGTCACAATTGATCCAATTAAATATATTGTAACTGTTAAACTTAAAAAATAAAATTAATATCATATTTTTAAGTACTACTATCAAGTTCCGTCTTTTTTGATTCACCACTCTTGTCCTGCGGATTGTGTATCTCATATATAATCTTCTCCACACCATGGTGAATCGGCTCAAAGAAGCCTCTAGGGCGAGGCTTTACATATTCTTTATGATTATTTTCTAACCATAATTTAGAGGCTCGAAAGTCGCCTTTCTTAATCAGAGAAATAATATGTCCTTCAGCAAGGTCGTTCACACTAGAGCGACCTTGTTTTAGTGCTTTTTCAAGTTTTTTAGCAAATCTTTTATCTTTTTCTTTCCACCTATATATAGTTGCTTTGCATATGCCAACTCGTCTACAAACAACAGATATGAGTGGAATCTCAACAAGTTCTTGAAGGAACTTTTCTTTATCATCATGATTTTTCATGTATCTTTATTGCTTTTTTGCCAGTAAGATTTTCCCAGCGTTTTTTTATGACTTCTGCATATACTGGAGATTTCTCCATCAAGAAACACCTGCGGTTCATTCTGGTTGATGCCATAAGTGTTGACCCACTTCCTCCAAATGGTTCTACAATTAGATCATCTCTTTTGGTAAGGACTTTGATGTAGGGGATTAGTATCTCTAATGGTTTTGTGCCAAATATAACACCCTGTCCAGACGATGCTTCATCAGATGCTTTGTACTCAATGAAGTCTGTTGGACATATTTTCTTTCCTTTCTCGTACCCTTCCCATTGTGGCTTGCCTGAAATTGCATAAAGAGCTGTCTGATACTCATTCTCAAGGATTTCATCTTCTGGCTGAATATTCATCTCTACAGAGTCTTCTGTTGTTCCAACCATAGCTATGTCATGTTTGCTAAAAAACTTATACTTAGCCGAGAAACCTTGAGTTCTGTTTGGTAAATGCCACACAAGCATGTTTTTTACCTTCCAGTATTTTTCCATCTCATTCCAAATGATTCTAATATTCTTCCAATTTTCATAAACGATTATATGAAAATTGTCTTTGGAAATATCTTTTATGTTCTTCATCCACAGTTCTGTGAAGTTGTCTGGTAGGGAATCAGTTTCAAGATATCTTCGATTCTTCTTTGCTCCAAAACCTGTAGTGACCCCATCCTTTTGTTTTGTTTTGCCAGACAAATAATCTAGTATATAAGGAGGGTCAGTAAAACACATATCGGCCTTGTGACCGTCCATGAGTGTTTGCATATCAGATTCTATAGTACTATCTCCACACATTAGTCTTGATCCATCTAAGTCATATACATCGCCCTTCTTAATGTCTATGTTTTGAATATCTAGTTTATGTAGTTCCTTTTCCAGATCAAACATCTCAGTTGTTTCTTCGGTAAGGAAGATATCGTCTAATTCTTCACTTGAAAAGCCAATGTCAGAAAGAAAAGTCTCGTCAAACTCCTTAAGTAAATCTAGATCAAATTCCCCAGTATTTTTATTTAGACGAATATTCAACTCCTTTTCTTTTTCAAGATCTGCGATATTCACATAAACTACAGGTATTAAATCTATACCTAGTTCTTTTGCCACTTCGTATCTGAAACACCCGCCAATTATCACATTTTCACGTCCGGGTGCATTGTTGCATATAATAGGATCGATAAAACCGAATCTCTTTAAAGATTCTTTTAACTGGTCGGATTGGTCCTTGGAATGTTTTCTTGGATTGTAATCTGGTACTACTAACATGCTCGTTGAGAGATACTCAACTTTAATATTCTCCTTGTTCATATTTAATTTAATTAACTAATAAAATCGAATCTTTCCTATATAAATGTAGTTTTTAGAGTTAATTTGTAGGTGAAAGTTTGCAAGCGTTTGGTTTAATATCAGTTTTATGCACTAATTATATAACATATAAAACAAAAAGCATTAAAAAGTGTGCATAAATTTAAAATGTAAGTTTTTGATCTATATTTTTGAGTAAGAACCATGAAATGAATATCGGCGTTTGCTGATAACTTGCCAGAGACATGATTAGATAGCCCAGAGGCTCTTTGTTTCAAATTTAGCAAAAATCTAGTAGACTTAGGACAAATATAATAAACAATACAATGAGCCATATAATCTCAAAAACACTTTTTCTAGAGTACCGCTATTGCCCCAAGAATATTTGGCTTAAGCTAAATAAACGAGAATTACTTGATAAGTTCACACTTTCCGACTTTGAAAAGCATCTTGCAGAGCAGGGGAATGAAGTTGAATCATGTGCTAGAGGTTTGTTTTCCAAGGGGGTTGAAGTTAAGTCTAACGGGGAGGGTGCTTGCATAGAAACTGTGCAGCTTATAACATCAGGAGTTAAAACACTTTTTCAATCAACGTTTATTGTCGATGGATTTATTGCTCGTAATGACATACTCCACTTCGATGAACAGAATGATTGTTGGGACTTATTTGAAGTCAAAGGTACAAATAGTTTAAAGGAAAGTGGAGAAAGAGATCATATTGAAGATGTAGGGTTTCAAGTTTCAGTTCTTAAGCGTGCAAATGTGAGGATAGGTAAATATTTCTTGATTCATTTAAATAAAGAATATGTACGCGACGGCGATTTAGATCTAGGTCTTCTATTTAAAATAGAAGATGTGACAGAAAAAGTAAATGAGAGATTGGTAGATATTGAAAAACAAATGGATTCAGCTCGTGAATATTTAAATAGAGAAAGTGAACCAGAAGGAGGTTGTGACTGTGTATACAAAGGGAGAGGTAAGCATTGCTCAACGTTCAAGCATTCTAACTCGCATGTGCCTGACTATTCAGTTCACGATCTTTCAAGTATAAGAGAAAAGAAAGTGACTGAATTAATAGAAAATGGAATCTTTGAGCTAAATGACATTCCAGATGAGTTTGAATTATCTGATAATCAAAAACTTCAAATAAGTGCTCATGTAAGACAATCGCCAATTATTGATTTGGGTAGTGTAAAGGATGAGTTAGATAAACTTGAATTTCCTTTATACTTTTTTGACTATGAAGCTTTTGCTCCAGCAATTCCAATGTTCAATGGTTATAGCCCTTACAATCCAATTCCATTTCAATTTTCTTTGCACATATTAGATGCGCCAAATACTGAGATGCGACATGTTGAATTTCTGCATATGGAAAGAACTGATCCATCACATCTAGTCGCCGAGATTTTAGACAAACATATTTCAAATAAGGGGACAGTAATTGCTTGGAATAAGTCTTATGAGACAAGAGTGAATGAACAGATAGCTGCACGCTTACCACAATACAATAGTTTATTTAGTAGAATAAATAGTTCAATGTATGATTTACGTGATATATTTCAAAAACAGTATTATGTGCACCACGGCTTTAAGGGTAAGACTTCTATAAAAAAAGTTCTTCCAATTCTTGCTCCAGATCAGCGTTATGATGTTCTAGATATTCAAGAAGGTGGACAAGCTGCAGACGCATGGTGGAGGATGGTGTCTCCCGTCCCTGGCGATGAGGAGAAAGCTAAGATTGCAAAAGATCTAAAGATTTATTGTGGTTTAGATACATATGCGATGTACGCGATTTGGAAGCATTTAGTTGATTTAATGAATTAAAATGAAAAATAAACTTACAAAACATTTAAATTTCTCCAGTATATCACTATGGAATGAAAAATTTGATGATGTTCTGGAATTGGATAAACATCTAGATAAGTTAGATAAAAGAGTTGTTTTCATTGGTCTTAACGCAACAAAAACACTTGATCCTTTTCTAAATTTTCATTCTGTGAGAAGAGGGGGAAGAGATAGATGGATCAAAGAGGCTTTCGACAATGGCAATTTAGGAATTGTCTATATGACTGATGTAATTAAGAATGATACAACGGTGGATTCTGGTAAGGTAAATTTGTCAAAAGAGAATATTAAAGAAAATCTTAAATATTTAAAGCAAGAGTTGTTAGATTTGAGTAGTGATAAAAAGCTGGTGATTGCAGTGGGAGGTGAAGTTAAGAAAATAATTTTAAATAATAAGGACTATCTAGGTGTAGAGGATGTCTTTTGTTGTAGGTATTATGCTAGTCGCTGCACAAAGGATGAATTTCTAAGGAGTTTCTCTGATGTTGTAAAAGAAATAATTAAAATATGAAAATAGACATAAATAAAATTGAAAAAGACTCATTAAAAATTAAAAACATTAGTGATAATTCATATATTCAGTCTTATAAAGAATTCATTAAATATTTTGATGGTTTAGATGAGATAAAAAAAGAAAATTTAATAATAGGTTCACATCTTGTGTATGGCTGGATGCCAAAGGTCTTGCGTCTTAATTTGAGACAGGAGAAGGAGGTACTTCAAATTTTAAATGAAGTCAAAAGAGGTGTGTTAATATCAAAAACAAATTTGGAAACCTTGAGGTCAGCAATAGGTAATTCAATGGTTGGCGTATCTAAGCTTCTGCATTTTATATCACCAAAGAAGTATGCTATTTGGGATAGCCGGGTATATAGCTATATCCATAATGGTGTAAAGCCTTATGACTATCAGATAAAAAGACCTGAATTGTATTTGGAATATTTACAAGAAATGGAGAAGGTCTCAAAAGAAACTGCTGTAAAGGAAATACAATCTACCGTAGTGAAAGCTTGCGGATATAAAGCAACTCCATTTAGAGCTATTGAATTAGTTATGTTTGAGACAGGTAGGTAAAAGGTCTTTAATTATTCTCAGACAGGAGTATTATATTAGGTATATGAGAGTCCCAGATGAAAAAATTCAAAAAATGAAAGATATTCTTGAAAAAAGAGGTGGAAAGGAAGTAACTTGGGCAGAAGCTTCTGATGCTTCAACTAGACTATCAAGTCTCATGGAGTTACTTTTAAAACATGCACAGGAAGACTGGAAAAGGGAACAGAAGCTCAAAGAATATCCAAAAGGTTTTTCTTTAGGCGGTGTCGGTTATTCTTGCTTTATATGTGGACAAGGAACTTCTTTAAATGGAAATTGGTACGATAAATATGGAATAAAATGTATGGTCTGTCAGGATTCAATTAACAGAAAGGAAATACCCGCAAGTTTATCTAAGGATAAAGAAAGTTGGTATAGTAAATATGATCTAGAAGGTAGTTTTAATTTGAAAGCACCAACCCTTCGAGGTTGGATAAAGAGAGGTATTATCAAAGCTCGTACACTTACATATAATGGAAAGGGTGTGCACTATCAAGTATTTCTAATTAAGGATAACAAAGGATTTTTACCACCGAAACATATGGTAAAAAATCAATTTGTTAGTGAGGAGATTGACGGTAAAATTTGGCATCATTCAGAACCTTGGTATAAGTTTGTTGACCCTTTTGAGCACTTAAAGGACTATGGAATCATGAAGTATATGAGTTACACGGAAGTGGAAAAATAATTTTCTATTTTCCCTCTATCCCTATGATGTTTGGGTACCCAAACATCATAGGGATAGAAGAGAAGTACGTCAATAACACTACAACACAAAGTTGTGTTGTAAACATTAATTTTGAAATTGATCTTAATGATGTATTGGAAAGCATTAGAGTGTTGCTCTATTATATCAGAAAAACGGCTAGAAATAAAGGTTTAGTTCCAAAATCAAAGAATATTTTTTTAGTCATAACATATTGCCCAGTGTGTCTCATTTGTCTTATTTTGGAAATAAAACACCCGACCGAGACGGGTCAATATGATACAATAATAATCGTTGAAGAACCCTTACGGTGTCTCACGGTGAGAGGTTCTAGACCGAAGTACACAGCTGATTTTTCCTCTATGTGCGAAGCGCATAAATATTAGATTAAATCATCCCGAGCCTCGCGAGGGACAGTTTTTGCAAGCCTTATTTATCAACGTATTTTCGGGTGGGGTATTGTGGGGTTCGAACTTCTGATATAATATTTGTTATATGAATAATAAATTAAAAATATCATTAATCGTCGTAATAATTGTCGTTTTAGTAATTGCAATCGTACAATCGTCAAAACAATCAAACTCTCAGATAAAAATCGGGGCAGTAATACCTCTAACTGGCACTGGAGCATTTTGGGGTGAGCCAGCTCAAAATGGAATCTTCTTAGCGCAAGATACAATAAATAAAAAGTATGGACCTAACGCGGTAAATATATTAATTGAGGATGGTAAGAGTGTGCCGCCTGAGTCGGTTACAGCAGCACAAAAGCTATTGTCAGTAGATAAGGTGGATGCCGTGTATACAGAACTGTCAGGTCCAAGTGGCGCCGTTGCACCTGTCGTAAAAAATGCAAATAAAATATATTATTATAGTGCATTCAACCCATCGATTATATCTCAAAATGATAATTCAATAAAAGGATTCCTTTCTTTTTATGACCCTTGTGATGTGTTTGGAAGATATTTGCAACGTATGGATATAAAGAAAGTAGCTATATTTAATCAGTTTGCAGGTGTGGCACCTTCTTGTCTTGCTGCGCTTGATAAATATATATCTAAAGACAACATATTACTTTTTGAAAATCTACCAAAAGATAATGATTACAGAAGTATTCTTCTGGAGATAAAGAATTTTGGAGCTGGTGCTGTAATTGGTATGACATATGAAGGTCCGTCATTGGCGTGGATAAGGCAAATGCACGACCTCGGTATTAAGATTCCAGTATTTAGTGGGGTTGAAGCATCTCTTACTCAAAAAAATATTGATACAATCGGTGCTGACAAATTAGCAGGTAGTTTGTACTTTACGCCGAAGATTAATCAGAGTTTTATTGAATTATATAATCAAAAATATCCAAATAGACCAGGTTCAGATTTAGAGCCAGCAGCTTATGCTTACGAAGCGATGGTGAATCTTGCTGAGGCTATGGTTACATGTAAATCTAATGTAGCATGTACTGTTCAGTCATTCCGAAATCGTAATAGTGACGCAGGTGCTATTTCTGACACAAAATATATTGATAGAGTGTTAACTTCTACTTTAAATTATTACCTAATCAATTCTGGTACAAGCACTCCGTTTAACATTTGATTTACAGAATCAAAAGAGGGTATTTTTGTACTGCGAGAGCTTTATCATACTCACGCTAATCCTCCCATACATCCCCACCAGTTCGGAAATACTCAATCATCCCCAGCAAGTTATTTCCAAATATTGCTGTGATATAATAGATGTATGAAGAAAATTATTTACATTATTTTAACATTGGCTTTAGTTGGAATCCTCTTTTATTATAGTATTGGAAGCAAGAAGGAAGAAATAGTAAACAGTCCGATAAATGATTCTGAAACAGAATATGTATCTTATAAAAATTCCAAATATAGCCCAGAATTCATTTACCCTAAATCATGGGGCGAAGTTATCATAAAAGAAGGATATAAAATATGTCCTGAGGAAGGAGTTAAGTATATCACAGGTGATACACTACAAGTTTTTGACTGGGAATTCGCCTTTAATGAGATGAAGCTACCAGGATCAGAAAGTATTATTCAGGTTGGTATTCGACAGTATGAGCTTAACCCCCAAAAACTGAATGATTGCGGGGATGATTTTCATTTAAAGATTGCCAGAAAAGAAGTTATTCCTGAATCACTATCTTCTTTTATGTTAAATTCAGTAACACTTAAAAGTGGTCTGTCTGGTACTTATAATAAGGAGGCTAGCCGACTCAATACGGAGGCACGAACACAATATGCTTTATTTGTTTTACAAAACTCAAGAATATATATTCTTCAACCTTACATGAGGTTTATGCCTTATTTTGGTTCTCCTGAGTCAAAAGAAATGGAGCAAGAATTTGATGGGGATATGAGTAATTATATAAAGAATGGAAAAACAGCCGAAAATATAAGAAAATATTTGGAAGAATTTACTAAGATGACAGAAAGTTTAAAATTTTCAGCTAAATAATTTTTAAATCTAAACTTGCTCCAACATCGTCCTAAACAGCCAGCCGATTTTTAAGCGTAAAAATCGCGCAGAAATCAGCAGATTTCTGCCTAAATGTTAAGCCTTATTTCCAGAGTATTTTTGGGTGGGGTAATATAGGATTCAAACATCTGTCTGTCAATAAATTAGGTATATTAATAAATATATAATCTTGATATACTATCTAAAATGCAAAATCAAAAGCCGATATACGACATGGGTAACGCCACAGCTGGGATTTTTAAGGGTAATTCAATTTCAAATGCAATAAAGGAAATTTATGGAGAGTCAGCTAGCCTATTTGCTAATCTTATAAAATCTAAATTACCTGATACAGCAAGAGAATATACATTACTGGACATTGGGTCGTCTAAGGGGGAATTACTATCTGATATTTTAGCACTTTTACCAGAGTATAATTTTGATATAACAGTTACAGACACAAACCCTGATGCTGTATCTCAAAACTGCATTAATGGAAAGAAGATAGTAGCAGATGCCGAGTCGCTACCACTTGATGATAAAAGTATTGATTTAGTGATAATGAGATATGTTTTGCAGTTTAATCTTCTCGAGAATCAGAAAAATATTATAAGGGAAGTATCAAGAGTTACAAAGGGTTTTGCCATTGTTCAACACGGAGGATCTGATAGCTTTGACGCAGAGTCTTGGCGTGAAAAGGTCGGGAAGATTTTTATTGACGATGAGTTACCTCAAATAAAAAGAAACGGAGGGTTTTGGTCCTCAGCAGAAGAGATTGAAAATTATATGGATTGTGAAAATATTAGATATGAAAGAGTTCTGTCAAAGAAAATTCAAGGCCTCTCACAACCTTTTATTGAGAGATATTCCTTGAGTAATGAACAAGCGTCTAAATTGAGAGGTATGCTTGGAGACAAGGATTTTCTTACACAAACTACTTGGATTATATATCCAACAGAATAGTGATACGTAGAGTGGGGCCAGCTGATTTTTCCTACATGCGCGGTGGCACATCAACATTAGCTCAATCATCCCGAGTGTAACGATAGACAATTTTTTGAGTCTTAATATAAAGATGATACAATAGATTTATTATGAGGAGTATGAAATATATATTATATTTTGCATGGGCTGTGGCTCTATTTGCAACACTTGGAAGTTTATACTTCAGTGAAGTTCTTAAACTTGCACCCTGTGTTTTATGCTGGTATCAACGGGTTTGTGTATATCCACTCGTTATAATTCTCCTGGTGGGAATTTTGAAAAAAGATCAAAATATCCATTACTACGTCTTGCCGATTAGTGTTACTGGAATGTTTATTGCGATTTATCACAACATACTTTACTACAATGTTTTTTCTGGAAATAATTTATTGTGTGTTACTGGTGTCTCCTGTACAAATAAATATATAGAATATTTTGGCTTTATTACCATTCCATTATTATCATTAATTGCCCTTACTCTTATCACTGTTTCTATGTTTGTTTATGCTAAAGTATACACAAAACGATAATTATTGTTAAAAACAAATAACACATAAACTTTTGATAGATGAATTTTGTTTTGGTTTTTTAGTTCGTAAAATCAGGACTGAAATACAGGAAATTACTCTTACCTTGCATCAAAAGAGTTCTAACTTCGTTGTGGTAGGGTCAGTTGATTTTTTACCATGCATGTGGCGCATGGCTCGAATTTCTATTATAAAAGCAAAATAGATGTGTTACTATATTTAAACATGTATTATATATCAAAGAAAATTTCTCTTTCATTGCTCGCTGCAACAGCTGTCATCTGTGGAGTGGTTCTATATATTGTTTTTGGGGACTTAGGTGTATTTAATGTAGTCTTACTTACCATTTTACTATACATATTTTCGATTGCTACTTATATTTTCAATCCAGATCTTAGATTCCAAGATATAGGAAAACAAATTGATGCAACAGGAATAAGTCTACTTGAGCACTTATCTTTAAATACATTAACGGGTATTAAAAGACTGCTCCTGACTATTTTTATACAAATTATCATCACTTTGATTATCTTTGTCTTACTGAGTTAAGATTCCTAATCATTTCCATACTCACTCTAACCCCCTTATACATTAAGACAGTTCTTCAAAATAAAAGTATGCTATATTAGTTTAATATGATTAGAAATAGAAAAACCCTTTTTGCAGTTATTCTGGTAATTTTGATTTGCATCGTCTTTTATATTTTACATACAAAGAAAGTAGAAAGTGAAGATGAAATTAAGGTATCAAAATCAAAAGTAGTGTATCTCACTTTCGATGCAGATATGACACCTTTTATGAAAAAGAAATTAGATGATAAAAAGGTTTCTTCTTACTACAGCAAAGATCTTGTTAATTACTTAGAAAGTGAAAAGATTCCAGCTACAATTTTTGTTGCCGGAATGTTTGCTGAGGTGTATCCAGATTTGATAAGGGAAATGGCTAAATATCCAAATATTGAAATTGCCAATCACTCATACGATCACCCCGGTTTTCAGTCGCCCTGCTATAAGTTAAAAATTATCAATACAGATGAAGAAAAAATTGGTCAAATGGAAAAAACTCAAAGAATTCTTACGGAACTCACAGGTATCGTTCCAAAATATTTTCGTCATCCAGGTCTTTGCCATAATCAACAAGATGATTTATTGGCCAAAAAAATTGGATTAACTGTTTCTGACTCGGGACTAACATCAGGAGATTCTTACTATAAGAATCCTAAAGATATTATCAAGAAGGTGCTGAGTGAGGTTCAAGACGGGTCAGTGATAATTATGCATTTGGGTGGTCCAAACGCCCCGGCGACATACGATGCGGTAAAAGAAATAGTAAGTAAATTGAAAGAGGGAGGTTATACATTTAAGGTTTTGAGGTGGGGTATTTCTGCGTAATGGTGATGAAGGCAGTATGCTAGTTATTAGATTTATGTAATAATTAATCTATATGAAAAATAGACAAAAAGGATTTATTATCCCGCTAGTGATAGCTGTTGTGGTTTTATTAGGAATTGGAGGAGGAACTTATTTCTACACTAAAAATTCAAGTTCAAAAGACCTCGCCAATGGAAATGCTATTCAGAATAGTTCTACGTCAACACCTGCACCAACATCCACATCTACATTACAATCGAATACGGATAATAATTTTTTGCAGTGCAAAGACATTTTTCCTAATGATAAAGGTGTATATTCAAATTGTTTTATAAAAGCTAATGGTAAGACATTCTATCTTTCAAAAAGTAAGGGCGCTAAGGGCTTGATGAATGATGAAATTAGAGTGACTAAGGAAGATAAATTTGATCCAACAATAGACTCACTCGTTGTCGGTACTTTGGTTATGGGGGATGGTGGCTTACTTAAGAAATCTATCGATGGTAAATATTTACAATGGAGTAATGGCTTGGTTGGAATGGGTGGAGGTAATATGTTAATGGGACAATATTCTATTAATACAGAAACTTTGGTCGCTTATAAGATCTATCATTATGAGGGATCACATATTTATATCAGTAAATTTGAAAATGGTAAGATTATTAATGAAACATACGTTGGTTTTAATTTCAAAAAAGACGGTAATCCTCTAAAACTTACGGAAAAAATATCTTTTGGAAAGGGTGTGTATACTTTTGACTCTCTGGTAATTGGAAATAAAAAAATAAAATTACCACATGAGATAAAATATAGTATTCTAGAAATACCTGACGGTATAGGTGTCGATGAATATGCGGGCCCAGTGTATATTAAAAAAGTTGTATTAAACAATAATGAGGTCTCCTTTGATTTAGCTGGTGATACATCATTAATTGAAAGTAAAAAGTATATTTATAATTTAGAATCACAAGAATTACTTGATGGGGGCAGGAATAAGGTTGGTCTCAGTTCAAATACAGGTAATGTGAGTGTACAATCAAATAAAATTACTTCCGAAGCAAAAAACTGTTCTTCAAATTTGAGTTGTTTTGCGGATTCTATCAATTCTTGTAATCCAGCAAAACTAAATAGATCAACGATTGCGAAAGTTTTGGGATCTGCTGTAGAAACAAATGTTGATTTTGAATTAGCTTATGTAAATAATCATTGTGAATTAAAAGTAAAACTCAATCGGTACAATATATCTGCAAGTGAGGAATTATTAAAAGATTATGGTAATGCAAGTAACAAGGGGGGAATAGACATGAATAAAATTTATGCAGACGCCCAAGTAAAAGGAACAAATGCATTAGGTAAAATGGGCTTGTGTAATATAGACAAAAATAAAAGCGACATTATCGATTTTTTCAACAAGAAAGAAGTTGATTCTATGTACGGAGACGGATGGTTCCTTGTGTCGGGTTCAGACTTTAGTTGCTCTGGTGAATTATTTACTCTCTTGAAAATGTGATTTGTTGTGGATATTTTAGACTGATAGTGTTCCTCTGAGGAGGAGAGAAAAATAGCTGGAGCAAAACTTGGATATGAATATCTTGTCGCAACAATTAAAAACAAAGGAGAGGACGATGTTATCGACGTAGCGATAGGTGTACTTACGAACGATGTAAATCTTGTTGAATGGAAAACATCGATAGTTAAAAATAAACCGATTTTTGATAAATATTTTTAAAGTGTTGAAATGCACAAAACATGGCCAAAGGAAGAGGGTGGTTACGGAGACTATTATTTCATTTTAAGGAAATAACTCGATACCCTGTATACTTTAAAATTACCAGTTAAGCGTAGCAATAGACTACCAAAATATGTGTTATAATACGTTAGTTAGCTT
>CAIZVZ010000013.1 GCA_903936565.1 uncultured bacterium
CAAGGCATCAAGATTATTCAACTCTCAACTCCCACAATCATTGATAAACCTCTCCCAATCAGTTCCTTCAATCAAGAAAGAGTTAACATCCGCTGGCATCATAAACGGCTATGACTTGTATTCAATGAAAGAGAGTCCAGTGAACACTCCAACTCTCTCACAAATCAAACAAGATAAAACAAAACAACCTACAAACTTAATCTTCACATCAGTTGATGACAAAGAGACACCAACCAAACTATCTATCGACAAGAAGGGAAGAACATATCAGATACTAACCGTTGAGCCAAATGACACAATAGACATCAGTATCAAGAGTACAAACAAGACTCTTCCTGTTACAATCTTCGATAACAATCCAATCAAACCAAACAAAGACAAGAACAACAACATTACTCTTTCCCTGAACGCTCCAAAAGAGCAGGGGACAAGAGTTCTAACTGTTGGAGACTTAACTCTGGAGATTCGGGTGAAGGTACAAGCTCCTGCACCTGTGCCAAAGGTGGAGAAGAAACTGACTCCTATTGTGAAGATGTGGAGGTGGTTTGTAAAATAGTTCATAATTTAGCAAAATTCCCAAGTGATGATATAATCAATATAAATTATTTTATGAATAAAGATGAATTAAATCAGTCGAATTCACAAAAGAACCTGTATCAGGGAAGCTATGACGTGGATTATCAAAATAGCATGAATAGTGCATCTAATTATGCTACAGATGTATCTAATCGTATTTTACTATCTGAAACACCAAAATACATGAACCTTGGCGCGCCACGAGAAAGAGATGAGGAAGATATGGAGCATCATGAAAGAAATATGCAGTCTCTTTCCGGATCTTCTACTGGTGAAAAAATAAACTCAGCTTTTTCCGCTCTGGGTTTCACTCCAAAAAAGAAAGCAACGCTTTTGGTGGCACCAAAATCAAAGAGTACTGTATCAATTATGTTGGCGAGATACTTGAATTTATATTTTCACGGGCCACATTTTAAGATGACTAAATCAAGTGGACTTGAGTCACATACCATTTCCTCTAAAATAAAATGGGGAGTTCTTGTAGTTTTTTTGGCAATTTCTGTATCCTCATTCTTAACACAATCGGTTTTATACATAAAAGACTACTTCACAGGGCGGCCTGATGAGGTTGCTGTCAATTTGGATCAACCTCTAACTGGAGTCGCGGTAAACCAAGCCGCTTATTCAGGTGAGCAAAAAGGATCTGACGACGGTACTACTGCAAACGGAAGTTCTACTGGACATAAAATTGGCAAAGCTCCTCAATATAGACTTAATGATTCAACTCACTTTCCAGCTTTGTCTGCGCAATCTTTTTTGGTCGCTGACCTAATTACAGGGGAATATATAAAAGAAAGCCAGAATATTAAAAATTACCCACTAGCTTCAGTATCGAAATTGATGACGGCTGTTGTTGCGCATGAAAAGATGGATCCGCAAAGTATGGCAATTGTTTCAAGAAGCTCATATAACACCTATGGTACTCAAGGAGAGTTGTTATTGGGTGAATCGATAAGGGTGAGTGATTTGATGTATCCTTTGCTTATGGAATCAAGTAATGATGGTGCAGAGGTTCTGGCTGATGCTTATGGGCATGACAAATTCATGGTTGAGATGAATAAAAAGGCAATAGCTTTGGGGATGAACGATACATACTATAACGACCCAAGTGGCCTTGATCCAAAAAATGTTTCGACGGTTGAAGATCAATTTAAATTGGCAAAATACATTTATGCAAACAGCCCTGTAATTTTTGACTTAACTAGAGTTAGACAATTTGAAATTTTAAATCACAGATGGTACAACAAAAATAAGACATTGAATATGCCGGAGTTTATAGGAGGAAAGAACGGCTTTATTGATGAATCAAGACAAACAACGATTTCTCTATTTGATATTCAAATGGCAAAGGGTGGAAAGAGAAAGGTTGCAATTGTGTTGCTGAAATCAAATGATAGAGAAGGTGATGTTGTTAAGATACTGAGTTTCTTGAAGAAAAATGGATACTATGAGCTAAATTCGACGAGTACGGATGGGGAATAATTTGTGCTATTATAGTCATAATTATGAAAGTCAAAAACTCAGAAGAATTACAGAAAGTTAATGGTGGGGCAGAAAATATAGAAAATATAAAGGATCGTGTTGGCGAAGAGTTTTCAACTAATGTTGTAATTACAAGAGATCAGATAATATCTTTTGTGGAGGTTACTGGTGACGCCAACCAAGTACATTACGATGAATCCCGCTCCAGAGAATCCATTCTAGCTAGTCAAATCGAAGGAAAAATAATTGTTCCTGGTTTTCTGTCACTTTCACTGTGTGCAAATAGAGAAATAATTTTTAATACTTTAGCTAAAGGAGAGCCGCATGAGCAGATTAACCTAGGATTAAGTGATGTAAAATTTATTGCGCCGGTTTATAATGATTTAGATATTGAATATAATTTTGTGATAAAGAGTGTTAAGGATACCTACATTAAAGGCAAGAAGTCAGCTAAGGTTGAATGGGAGATTTTGGTCTCAAAGGTTGTAGGTGAAGAAAAGGTGTTATGTATGAAAGCTACATGGTTTGTTGCTTATGTTTCATTAAAATAACGTAATGTGCTAGTAAGAATCATTGCCTAGCAGGGTTCATCAAGTGATGGCTTTGGAGTAGAATATATCATATATGATATATTCTACTTGACAGATAAAACCATATCGTCTAAAATATAAGTGTCAGAGTAAAGGTCTTTGACAATCTATCGGTAAATCACAAGTTGAGTGATTTTACTGAATCGTCCAAACGATGATTCTGGTGAATCACCTACTGGGCGATTTTGGAGAATCGCCCTTCCTCCAAAGGTTAGATTGTTTGAGGCCTTTATCTATTTCTACAATGTAATTTAGGGAGGGGGGATGAGTTAGCAATGAGCTGACAATGCGCGTCTAGTCAACGCACATCGCAGATCCCCCTTAATTACAAACCGATATGTTTAAAGCAATAGGTTTGGTTGTCCTGCTCATTGCGGTCCGCATTCTGATGCCTGGTCTCTTTATGGCATTTGATGACGCGGGAACTAAGTTCTTTCATGCCATTGGGCGTGCCGCAGATTTTGTAGATCCTGCGAACTTAAAACTTCAAGCGGTATCCAATTCTGCGCCAGCCGGCATTAATTACATGCCAAAATCACCTTACTATCCAAATAGCTTCCGATAATACGGAGGTTGCAGATAGACGAGGCTATAGTCTCACCACTTGATACATTGTGTATCAAGAGACCGCTCCAATACGGGGCGGTTATTTTTAAATAGCCAAATGGCTGAAAATATTGTATGCTTTGCCATAATATGTCTATTATACTGATAAGTATTTGTGCTTTTATCTTCACTGTTCTTGGAGGTCTTTTTGCCTTGAAGTTT
The DNA here is from genome assembly GCA_903936565.1 of uncultured bacterium. GTDB lineage: Bacteria > Patescibacteriota > Minisyncoccia > Phycocordibacterales > CAIZLB01 > CAIJKW01. Next base: position 3,417 of record CAIZVZ010000013.1, read on the forward strand.
AAGGATAAATTGCATTTAATCATTGGATTTTCTGCTGGCGCCATATTGGGCGTTGCTTTTTTTGATTTGATACCAGAAGCGATTGAGCTTGCAGGGGATTCATTTGAGATAAATCAAATTGTTTCATTGGTGGCTGTTGGTTTTCTTTTGTATATGTTGGTTGATAGGTTTGTTATATCTCATAGTCATAAAACTGGTGAATATTGTGAATGTGATCACGAACATACTCATGAGCATTATGATAATCATGAACATGAACATGGATATGAACACCCTCATGGTGAAATTCCTAAAGACAATAAACACACTAAAAAAGGCTCCCTAGGGGCGCTAAGTCTATCTGTTCACAGCTTCTTGGACGGTATTTCTATTGGTATAGCTTTTCAAGTGTCTAGTGCTGTTGGAATTATTGTTACAACCGCAGTTTTGATCCACGATTTTTCAGATGGACTAAATACTGTAAATATGATTTTGAAAAATAATGGAGAAAGAAAGCAGGCATTGAAGTGGCTCGCAATTGATGCAATTGCACCGGTATTGGGAGTTATATCAACCCTGTTTTTTACAATTCCTAAAACTACGCTCGGCTTGATCTTGGCGATGTTTGCAGGATTCTTTATCTACATTGCATCAAGCAATATGATTCCAGAGAGTCATCATGAGCACTCAACGAAGTGGACAACACTTATGACTGTGCTTGGTATGGCAGTACTGTATATTGCGATAACTTTGGCCGGAATTTAATTATGAACAAGAATTTTTCTTTTAAAATTGAAAAGGAATTGGAGCAGGGAACTATGGCGCGAGCTGGGGTGATTCACACTCCTCATGGTGATATTAAAACTCCTGCATTTGTAACAGTTGGAACAAAGGCGACAGTTAAGGCTGTACCGCCTGAAATGTTGAAGGATTTAGGTGCACAAGTTGCCCTAGCAAATACATATCACTTATATTTGCAGCCTGGAGAGGCGACAATAAAAAACCATGGAGGAATTCATAAGTTCATGAATTGGTCAGGACCTACAATGACAGACTCAGGAGGGTTTCAAGTTTTTTCATTGGGGAGTGCGTTTGGTAAAGGTATTTCAAAACTGATTAAGGGAAGAAACGCAAATAAAAACTATGGATCTGATTTTGAAGATGAAATTCCACTGCCAGAGCAGTCAGAGTCTACATTAAAAAAAGGTGTTGCTGAGAAAGTCTTGTCAACTCGCGATGGGGAAGATCAGGTAATGCAATCTGCAAAGATTGATGCGCAAGGTGTGATGTTTAGATCAATCATTGATGGAAGTGCGCACTACTTTACACCTGAGAAGTCTATTCAAATTCAAAATGATATTGGTGCTGACATTATTTTTGCTTTCGATGAATGCACATCTCCCCATGAATCTCTTCACTATCAAGCGGAAGCATTGGATAGAACACATAGATGGGCGAAGCAGTGTTTGTCATATCATTTGAAGAGCGGTCATGCCGAGGATCAGGCGCTTTTTGCGGTGGTTCAAGGAGGAAGACATGAAGGTCTTAGACGTGAAAGTGCGCAAGCTCTTGCTGAAATGAATATTGATGGAGAACATTTTGACGGATATGGAATTGGTGGGTCATTTGAAAAAGAAGACATGGGTGACGCCGTGAGATGGGTTAATAGTGAGTTGCCGAAAGATAAGCCAAGACATTTGCTTGGAATTGGCGAACCTGAGGATCTCTTTGGTGCGGTAGAGAATGGTTGTGATTTATTTGACTGCGTGATGCCAACAAGAAATGCGAGAAATGGAGGATTGCTAACTCGTGCAGGGAAAATAAATATTTTAAATGCAGAATACAGGGAAGACCTGCGACCAATTGATGAAGGTTGTGGATGTTATACTTGTAAAAATTATACAAGAAGTTATGTAGCACATCTTTTCAGGGCAAAAGAAATGCTAGCTGGGACACTGGCGAGTGTTCACAATCTTCATTTTTTAATTAAATTGGTTGATGGAATGAGGGAGTCTATTTTAAAAGGTAATTTTAAAGAGTACAAAGAAAACTTTTTGAATGATTGGAATAAAAGGTCTTAGACGACAAAGGGTAAAGCCTAATGTTAGATAATTGTCATGGTCACGGAAGAGAATGCTAAATATGAAAAGAATTTAAAGAATATATAGGATTTTATTGACGAATCTTTTTGGGTTTAGGTAAGGAAAACCAAGAATTACATAAAACAAATCCCCACACGCCGAAGCGTTGGGGTTTGGAGAATTTATCAACATGGAGTTGATGCACAATTCTCAAAGCAGACGACCGTCAGACTGACGGTTGGGTTTGAGGGGGAGTGAAGAAAGCGATAATGTGGCTATGGCTCACAATACGGCGACCACCCCCTTCTGCGCACTTGCACCACGTCTCTTTGTAGACATCGCGCTTGCGTTGCGCCAACATGTCCGTCGGATTACCGTTTGAGTGAAAGAGGTCGGTGTAGTTGTAAACTCTTGCATGAGAACACTCGATTGTGTTATCAGTGCTCATATTCGCCACCACGGAATAACTGATCAATACTTTCATTTTTGTAAAAAAAGACGTTTGTTGCTCGTCTGTCTGGTATAGTGGCACGCTTATAAATACTTGTCAATACTGATGTATGTGGAAATGGTCTAAATATGAGCTAAAGTTCTGAAATAAATTTCTCAGCCGCCTCCATATTATCTGGTCCATTCACTGATTGCCATTTTTTAAATTCGAAAGCTTTTAGTGGGTAGTTTGAAAGATTAGCAAATAGGGTATGGGGTAGACCAACTTCTCCATCGCGTGTTTCAATTTCTGGAAAATCAAAAATCTCTCGTGATAAAACGTAGAATCCATTTGCAAAATAATCTAGAACTTTTTCGCCATCTTCTTTATTGTGTCGTCTGAAGCTTGCGGCAAAATTATTTTCTATATTTATTCCCCAATAGTTATGTGGCATAACTGCGTGAGAAATTCCAATTCCTGGCACGTCACACTCCACCGCTTTTTTGATATCTTCTTCAAGTAATAAATCGTCGCAATTTGAAACACAAAATAGACCGTCACCAATTACATCTTTGCAAATCTTGAGTGCGGATAGAGTTCCTTTTTTATGATTCGCAGTTTGAATAACATAAGAGACATTGTGTTTTTTATAATTATCGCCAAAATATTCTTTTATCATCCACCCCAGCTCATCATTGATTACAAAAATAATTTCCGATACGTGATTTAGATATGGTGCAATGACGTAATCCAACAGGGTTTTGTCGCCGAGTTTAATTATTCCCTTGGGAATTTCTTTAGTTAGGGGATAGAAACGGGTACCTTTTCCTGCGGCAAGGACTATCAGCTTCATTTTTTCTTTCGTGTTTGTGATTATTTTGGTGGGTTCCATATTGACCTTATTTTAACACATATTTTTGACGGTTGGGTGTGAACAGTTAATTGGCACACCTCTGTGCTTGACAAAATTACATAACGTGCTATGATGTACAGGTCGATCAGCCGTAGCCTCAGGGTTCAGTCTATCGATGGGTGTTTTCCGGCTCCGTGCCGGACTACTGCTCGATTCATGGTGCCTCCCGCAATCAGTCGCTGTCACTGATAAAAGGACGAAAAGTCTGAGGGATAAAGGTTTTTGATAGCACAAACAATTCGATCGAGGCGGTCTCCAGCGCTAGACCGTCCAACAAGTCGAAATGTTGAACCTTCCGCAAGGGAGTAGACAAGATAGTCCCCTTTTGTTTCTTCAGGGGATGGAAATGACGGAAGCCTGCCGTCTAGGATGGGAAGGGTATTGCCGAAATGGTAACTCGCATAAAATATACCTCCATACCGAATTTATGTCCTTAACAGTGCGCCATTGTGCGTGCAGGATATGAAAAAAGAATCACCATTTGGCCGGTCTTCGCTTCACGCGGGGCCGGCCTCTTCTTTTGTCCCATTTTTTGTCTTTTAAATACGCAAGTGCTATTATCAATACACGATGAAATCAAAAACTGATTCAAATAAGTCTAATAAGGGTGCAGAAAAGGGTGCAAAATCTGATAAAGCAGTTAAAACCGCAGGGTTTGATAAAAACTCAGGCGTTTTTCATCTTTCCACTGAGTACACCCCCGCCGGCGACCAACCACAGGCTATTTCAAAATTACTGACAGGACTGGAGAAGGGGCTTCGATACCAAACTCTATTCGGAGTAACAGGATCTGGAAAAACCTACACGATGGCAAATGTCATTGCAAAAGTAGGGAAGCCTACTCTCGTTATTGCCCACAATAAAACCCTCGCAGCCCAATTGGCGCAGGAGTATAGAGAATTTTTTCCAAATAATGCGGTGCATTATTTTGTATCATATTATGACTACTATCAACCAGAAGCGTATATTTCAGCATCTGATACATATATAGAGAAGGAAGCTCAAATCAATGAAGAAATTGAGCGTCTTCGCCATGCTTCAACACAGGCTCTACTTACTCGTAAGGATGTAATTATTGTTGCATCGGTTTCCTGTATTTATGGATTAGGATCGCCAAAAGAATATGAAAAGGTGAATTTTAAAATTGAAAAGGGGATGAAGGCTGATAGATCTGAATTCGTTAGGCGACTAATCGGGATGTATTTTGAAAGAACAAATGCAGATTTAACTCCTGGAACTTTCAGAGCTATGGGAAACGCGATTGAAATAATGCCGGTGAGTGAGAGGGTTGTTTATAAGGTGAAGATTGAAAAAGGGAGAGGTACTGGAGAAATTGTTTCTGAAATTACAATTATTGATGCGATAACCAGAAATATTATCGAGGATACAAATGCTTTATTTCTATTCCCTGCAAAACACTTCGTAACTCCAGAAAACGAAAGGGCCCGTGCTGTTGCCGATATTAAGGCCGAGCTTGATAAGCGACTCAAGGAATTGGACACTGAAGGAAAAATAATTGAAGCGGAGCGCCTTCGCAGAAGAACCACATATGACTTGGCGCTGATAAGAGAAGTTGGATATTGTAATGGAATTGAAAATTATTCTCGTCATTTTTCCGGAATGGCTAGAGGTGAGGCGCCTGATACATTGCTTTCATATTTCCCTCACAAAGAAGATGGATCACCAGATTTTTTGACGGTAATAGATGAATCTCACGTTGCAGTTCCACAACTTAATGGAATGTTTGCAGGAGATGCTTCAAGAAAAAAGAATTTGATTGATTATGGATTCAGATTGCCTTCTGCGGCGGATAACAGACCGCTGAAGTTTAACGAATTTGAACAAAGGGTTGGTCAAGTTATTTTTACAACTGCAACTCCTGGAAAATTTGAGTTTGAATATAGTAAGCAAATTGTCGAGCAGATTATTCGTCCCACTGGACTAATTGACCCCGTGCTTGTTGTGAAGCCTGTGACGGCACTTGCAAAAGTGAAAGCTGGTAAAGATGTTGATGGGAAAAAAGTGGAGGCACGAGATGGAAACACTGGACAGATTTTTGATTTTATCGAAGAAGCAAAGAAGGTTATAAAAAATAATCAGCGTGCCATTGCAACAACTCTTACAAAGAAGATGGCGGAGGATTTGACTGAGTATTTGAAAGAGCAGGGAATTAAGACGGCTTATATTCACAGCGATATAATGACGCTGGAGAGAATTCAAATTCTGACTGACTTTCGACGTGGTGTCTATGACATCTTGGTTGGAGTTAACCTCCTTCGTGAAGGATTGGACTTACCGGAGGTTTCTCTAATTGGAATATTGGATGCAGACAAAGAAGGATTTTTGCGCTCTGAATCTGCACTTATTCAAACAATCGGACGCGCCGCAAGAAATGTGGATGGTCGCGTTATTTTATATGCTGATCACATGACTGGTTCAATGGAGAGATCGATTAAAGAGACTGAGAGAAGACGTGGCCTTCAACTTGCATACAATAAGGAACATGGAATCACTCCACAAACTATTATAAAGCGAATTAATGATATTACTGATCACATTAAAAGTGATCATCAAAAGACTGTTGGTAAATTAATTCTTTTGGACGAATTGGAATTTGCAAAAAATCCAGATAAACTGATTAAGTCTAAAGAAAAACAAATGGAAGAAGCTGTAAAGATTTTGGATTTTGAAACAGCTGCAATCTTGCGTGATGAGATCAAGGAGCTTATGGAGCGGACACTGAAAAAGCAAAAGAAGGAGGCAAAAGAAAAGCGAGAAGTTAATAAAGGATCGAGGGCAAGAAAACAGATGCTGCAGTAATCGTAGATTATTGCAATAGTCGTAGGCTGCTGGAGTAGTCGTCTGAGACTATTGGGGCGGTGAATAATAATTAATTATATAAAATTTAGCAATTAAAAACATGATTCCTCAAAAATATAAAGATGAAGTTTCAAAAAGTAGCCACTGGTTTTATACAAAAGTTCCATTAGTTTAATATTTATATTCAATGCAAAGGCCGCACTGGGGATTTCCCAGTGCGGTCGGTGGTGTTGGAGTCTCAATTTCAGTGGCTTGGCTGACCAATCTGGAATTCAATGTCGCGCCCTATCTGCAACTCAAGAGAAAGCTGACAAATCTCAATTGCACCAGCAACTGATCTCTTGACCGTGGCTGATTCATCATCATTTGTTTGGTTAGATGAAAAATGCTCGTTTAGTAGATTGAGCCACGCCAGGACCAATGCTACATTTCTTGAGAAGGGTGTTTTGTACCTTTCTTCTGTATCCTTCGGCCTATTCAGTTTACTGTGTTGGTCGTGGGGTATTAGCGCTTGGATTGCATTACAGGCGAGTCTGATTGCTATATCGTTGGGTAAGTAAGTTTTTGGTTCTAGGTTGGTGCAGGCGCCTACTGCAATTCCAATAGCCTCAAGTATCTTAAATCTTTTGCTTATTGAGTCTGTCATGGTATTTGGTATCTGAGTTTTTGAGTAATCTGAATCTGGGAACCGCTCCTAAATCCTCAACCATCATATTTTGTATTGAAAAAAAGTCAACCATTTCTTTGCTTCTTACCTTAAAATACTCTATACTAACAACAACGGCGAAATGAGCCGGTTTTTGTCGTTCCGCGACTAAGATATGAAAATAAAACCATGACTAATTCAAAAAAAACTCCAGAAAATAACAATAAAAAGAAGGGCCTTAAAAGCCCTGTTGTTAGCGGTAAGGTCAAAAAGACAGCCGAAGCTTCTGCTAAAGCTGGTACATCTACTGCCAATGCTCATATCGGCACTCTAGTTCATGACACACAGCATGGCGCGTCACACGGAACTACAAACAACCCTGCGCTTTCTGGAGATATAATAAGTATAAGAGGCGCTAGAACTCACAATCTCAAAAACATAACCGTTGATATGCCACGCAATAAGATGGTGGTTATTACCGGTCTCTCTGGCTCAGGAAAATCATCTCTTGCTTTTGATACTATTTTTGCGGAAGGGCAGAGAAGATATATTGAATCATTGTCATCATACGCACGTCAATTTTTGCGTCAATTACAAAAGCCTGATGTTGATGAAATAATCGGACTTTCTCCTGCGATTTCAATTGATCAAAAATCAAGATCAAATAATCCTCGCTCAACCGTCGCAACTATTACAGAAATTTACGACTACTTGCGTATTCTTTTTGCAAGAATTGGAAAGCCTCACTGTTTGACTTGTGGAAGAGAAATCAAAAAGCTCTCCAAGGAAGAAATTCTCTCAACAATTTTTAATACAGTTACTCAATCATCAAGTTCTTCAAGTAAGGTGATGGGGGTTGATATTGATAAAGCGATGTTCAAGATTTACGCTCCAGTTGTCATTGGAAGAAAGGGAGAATATTATCAAATGCTTTATGATCTTTTGGGAAAGGGATATGAAGAAGTTAGGATTGATGGCGAGATTAAAAACTTGAGACATCAAATAATTCTTTCAAAAACAAAGAAGCATAATATTGATGTGTTGGTTGATCAATTTTATATTTCAGAAATTGGTGATAATTCTGCAAGTTTCAGAGAGCGACTAAATGAAGCAGTGGAGAAAGCGCTTCACGAAGCTGACGGACTAATCAGAATCATAAGTGATGCGGACGAGGTAATAGCTGGTGGTGTAGACAAGGATGGAAAGAAAATAAAAGCAAAATCAAAAGGTGATGCAGCTGAAGCTCAAGTTGGTCATCTCATCTCTTCAAAATTCATGTGTCCACACGACGGGTTTTCATTCCCAGAGGTAGAACCTAGACTTTTCTCATTTAACTCTCCATACGGAGCGTGTCCTGAATGTAATGGTCTTGGAACTCGTGAGTTCTTTATAAAAGACCCTTGCCCCGTATGTAAAGGTGCACGCCTTAGACCTGAAGCACTTTACGTATTTCTCAAATCTGCAAACCCGATGGATTCAATTGTTGACACTGTTGGGGAAACAAAAAGAAACGATAATAAAAATATCAACGTTGTCGATCTAACAAAGATGACAATTCAAACTTCAATTAAATTCTTCGAAACATTACCATTAACTCCAACTGAGGCGGATATTTCAAGAATTGTAATAAAAGAAATTGTTTCAAGACTAAAGTTCATGGAGAATGTCGGAATAGAATATCTCTCACTCGATAGACGTGCAAACACACTCTCAGGTGGAGAAGCACAGCGTATTAGACTTGCATCACAACTTGGATCGGGGCTTGTTGGGGCAATGTATGTATTGGACGAGCCGACAATCGGACTTCATCAGCGTGATAATGACCGTTTGATTAATACCCTTCTACAATTGAGAGACATGGGTAACTCCGTGATTGTTGTTGAACACGACGAGGATACAATTTTTGCATCTGATTATATTGTTGATATTGGACCAGGTGCTGGAGTTCATGGTGGTCATGTTGTTGTCTCTGGTTGGCTTGATAAGCTTTTGACATCGAAGAAAAATGAGTCTGCCTCTGTCACGCTTGAATACTTAAGGGGGGAGAAGGTTATTGAACTTCCTGAGAGAAGGCGTGATGAAAATCATGGCTGGATAAAAATTGTAGGCGCGACTGTTAACAATATTAAAAATGTAAATGTTGATGTCCCACTTGGTAGAATGACATCCGTAACCGGTGTATCTGGTTCTGGAAAATCTTCTTTTGTATATGAGGTACTACACAAGAACTTGCTTGCTCGCTTGGACCGTGATCATAGAAGTGCAAATATTTATAATTGTGTAAGTTTCTCTGGTACTGAATATTTGGGAAGAACTGTTTTGATTGACCAGTCTCCAATTGGAAGAACTCCAAGATCAAACCCTGCAACATATACCGGTGCCTTTACTCATATTAGAGATCTCTTTGCAGAGACAATAGAGGCTCGTGCTCGTGGATGGAAATCAAGTAGATTTAGCTTCAACGTAAAAGGCGGACGATGCGAAAACTGCCAAGGAAATGGAATGATTGAAGTTGAAATGCACTTCTTGCCAACTGTTTATGTGACATGTGATATTTGTAATGGAAAGCGATTTATGAAAGAGACATTGGAAGTTAAGTATAAAAATAAAAGTATTTACGATGTTTTGAAAATGACAGTAGAGGAAGCAAATATTTTCTTTGATGATATTCCTTCAATTGCTGATCGTCTAAAAACTTTGCAAGAAGTTGGTCTTGGATATTTGGAACTAGGGCAATCCGCGACAACACTCTCAGGTGGAGAGGCTCAACGTGTGAAAGTTTCCGCGGAACTTTATAGAGAACATATTCAAAAAACAATTTATCTTTTGGATGAACCAACAATCGGTTTGCATTACGAAGACGTTAGAAAGCTTATTGATATTTTGCAAAGATTGGTGAGAAGAGGAAACACGGTTGTGATTATTGAACACAACATGGATATTATTAAATGTTCAGACTATATTATCGATATAGGACCCGAGGGCGGGGACAAGGGTGGTAAGATTGTCGCTGTTGGAACACCAGAAGAGGTTGCAAAGAATCCTGCAAGTTATACAGGACAGCATTTGGATAAGGTGCTGAAGAAGTGGCACTTTTTTGAGTAATTAAATTGTAGATTTAGTCTCAATGTTTATCCCCACATTTAACCCTACTCACCTTACAATCTACACTTATAAATAGTATTATATATACATAAATCCTCTATTCACACGAGCGATTTTTGTACTAGTATATGAGAAAAATATTAATCAATAAAATATACAAAAAAAGAGATATTTTATTGCTCGGAATATTATTCTTCTCTCTAACTTTCTC
>CAIZVZ010000014.1 GCA_903936565.1 uncultured bacterium
AGAGCAGGGGACAAGGGTGCTAACTGTTGGTGATTTAACATTGGAGATTCGGGTGAAGGCACAGGTACCTGCGACTGCACCTAAGGTGGAGAAGAAACTGACTCCTATTGTGAAGATGTGGAGGTTTTTCGGAGGGAGGTAATATGCAAGATAGATTCATAACTGTGTTTGTTATAAAAATAAGATGAGATACATTGACCTCATCTCTCAATTCTGCGATAATGAATTCATATTATGACAAGAAAAAATAAAGAAATTGTAAGACGAATTACAACGGGTGGATTAGTAGTTGCTATTGCAGTTGCTGTGTTTGCGTCTGGTTTTATATCGGGACAGATGAGAACAGTAGAGGCGGGTAGAGTTCCTGGAGTTGTAAATGTCGATAAGAGTAAACCAAAGGATGTTAATGCAGATTTTGAGCTGTTTTGGAAGGCTTGGTCTGCATTAAATGCCAAATATGTTGCAACTCATAATTCAACATCTTCACCCGCACCAACTAATCAAGACAGGGTATATGGTGCCATAAAAGGAATGACAGCTTCCCTTGGTGACCCTTATACTGTTTTCTTTACTCCTCAAGAATCTGCAATGTTTGAGAGTGAAATTGATGGTAATTTTGAAGGAGTTGGAATGGAGCTTGGTATTAAGAATGATATTCTTACTGTAGTTTCCGCTTTGAAGAGTACTCCAGCCGAGAAGGCTGGCATGAAGAGTGGTGATAAGATTCTAAAAATCAATGACACCGTAACAACAGGCGGTATGTCCGTTGAGCAGGCTGTGAAGATGATCAGAGGCCCAAAGGGAACTGATGTTAATTTCACAGTTCTAAGAGGTGAGGCTACATCAACAATGGAGATTAAAGTAACAAGAGATGTTATCAATCTTCCAACGCTTGATTCTAATTATGATACTAAGACAGGAATTTACACTATTAAACTTTATAATTTCTCAGCACAAGCTTCATCATTGTTTAGGAATGCACTTAAAGACTTCGTTGCATCAAAGAGTAATAAGTTGGTTATTGACCTAAGAGGAAATCCAGGGGGCTATCTAGATTCTGCGGTTGATATGGCAAGTTGGTTCTTGCCACCTGGAAAGACTATAGTTCGTGAGAGTTATAGTAAGGGAAAGCCTGAGACATCAGAGAAGAGTAGGGGTTACAATATCTTTAACGATAATCTGAGAACTGTAATCTTGATTGACCAAGGTTCAGCTTCTGCTTCCGAGATCCTTGCTGGAGCATTGCAAGAGAATGGTAAGGCAAAACTTGTTGGTACAAGGAGCTTTGGTAAGGGATCTGTTCAGGAGCTTGTTAAATTGACCCCCGATACATCTCTTAAAGTAACTATTGCTAGATGGTTAACACCAAATGGTAAGTCAATTTCAGAGGGTGGTCTTACACCAGACGTCGAGGTTAAAAACACTCCAGAGCAGACAGTAAAGGGAATTGATGCCCAAATGCTAAAGGCTATTGAGATTCTTAGTAATTAATGCTATATTCATTCCACTATGAAAGTTATTTTGCTTAAACACATTCCAAAAACTGGAAACAAACACGATATTATAGAGGTATCAGATGGTTTTGCTCTTAATTCACTATTCCCAAAAGGACTAGCTGAGAGAGCTACACCTGGTGCTATGAAGAAGGTTGAATTGATTAAGGCCGGTGAGGAGGCTGAAAGAGCTGTTAGAGAAGACCTTCTTTTGAAGAACCTAAAAGAGCTAAATGACGTTAAAATTACTATCTCTGGAAAGGCTAATGAGAAGGGTCACTTGTTTGCAGGAATTCACAAGGAGGAGATTATCTCTGCTCTTAAGGAACAAAAGCAAATCGATATGGACGCAAGTCACATTGTCTTGGACAAGCCACTTAAGGAGGTTGGAGAGCATAAGGTAGACGTAAAGGTGCAAGACAAGGTGTCTCACTTTACAGTGGAGTTGGTGGCGCTGGCATAATTCTGTGTTGGGTCGCTAGATTTCAAAAAACATCCGCGCGGGCGGGTGTTTTTTTGCTTACAATAAATGATGATATAATCAATACATGACAAAAATTGATTTAATTGCTAGAGGGATTATTGTTCATGATGGTAAAATATTGCTATGTAAAAACCTTGAGCAGGGTCATTATTTTCTTCCTGGTGGACATGTTGAAGAAGGAGAGTCTCAAGAAGAAACTTTTGCGAGAGAAATGCAGGAAGAAATGGGAAAAGATGTATCTAAGGTGCAAAAGATAATTGATGTTAATAATAGTCACGTATACAAGGAGCAAGAGTTTAATGAAATAATTTCAGTATATATTGTTGCCTTGAAAGATTATTCTAATATCAAAAGCTTGGAGGATCATATAGATTTTGCTTGGGTCCCGCTTTCTGGCTTGGCCACATCTGCATTTAAGCCAATTGAAATGGTACCTGAAATATTGAAGTGTGTAGAGGATAATAGGGGGTTTTGGTTGGAAGGTAATATTTAAAATAATAAAATGATTTCAAGATTATTAATTAAGTACAAATAAATGAAAACTACAAACAAAACATCTGGTGATGAAGGAGAACAAGAAATTGTTGTTTTGGTTCCATGCCCAAATTGCTCTAAAAAGTTAATGTTATTACCAACAAACTACCCACTTTTTGATGTTCAATGCACGGGTTGTTCGTTTAGAGCTCAGGTTAAGACAAAAAAAACTAAACCAAAATCTGTTGTTTTTGGTGCGGAGTGGCAGATTATGAGTAAGGTGTTGAAATCTGGGTATATGGTTCCGCCATTATTTTTGAACTTTAAATGGTCAGAAGGTGGGGCTGGTAGGCAAGAAATCAGGTTCTACCCATTTGTTCCTAAGAAAAACTTATCTAATCACAAACTTTCAGATGAGGCTCAAAGAGCTAATTATGAGATGTTTAATTACGTAGGGATGGATAAATTGCCTTATTTTGTGGTTTACACTAGTAATTTTAAATAATACAGGGTAGGCGGCTTGACAACATCTTATCTTTAACTATACTTAGAGTTAAGTTAAAGTTTGTTGACCAACTTTAACTATAAATTTATATAATAAAAGATGAAATATAATCCAGGCAAATCCATTAAAGCTACAAGTCCACAAGGTGAGGCTTATTTAGCGTTTTTGCCCGAAATAATAAATAAGGACTTTTCATGGGAAGACAAGAGGATTGATACACTTTTGGAGTCAGCTAGAGGCTGGCTTGGCGAGCTTAATGCTTATTCTAAACTAATACCCAATGTTGATTTCTTTATACAATCTCATGTTGCAAAGGAAGCCGAGCAATCCAGTAGAATTGAAGGAACAAAAACTACACTAGAAGAGCTGTATGTTGAGAAGGAGAACTTTGATGACCCTGAAAAGGTGAATGATCAGGAAGAGGTTAAAAATTATATCAATGCATTAAATTATGCTATTGAAAGTATAAGCACACCAAATAAACCACCGCTCTCAATTCGTCTAGTTTGTGAATCTCATAAGGAATTACTTGCTGGTGTTAGAGGTTATAAAAGGCATCCTGGCGAAATAAGAAAAATTCAAAATAAGATTGGTGGAAGCGCTGGAAACATTAAGGATGCAGTTTTTATTCCACCTTCACCTGATATAGTACCAAGTCTACTAAACGATTTGGAGGAATTTTGGCATAACAAGAATTTGGAAATTCCAGATTTAATAAAAGTGGCACTATCTCACTATCAATTTGAGACTATTCACCCATTTGAAGACGGTAATGGTCGTATAGGAAGATTAATAATAATTCTTCAATTTATTTCCTACGGAATGCTTCAGAAGCCCACATTGTATTTATCAGAATATTTTGAAAAAAATAGATCAGCATATTACGATGCCCTTTCTAGGGTTCGAGAATCAGGTGATATGGAACATTGGATTAAATTCTTTCTAGTAGGTGTTGCCGAAACAGCAAAAAAAGGAAAGGAAACTTTGGAAAAGATAATTGATTTACAGAAGAAGTATGAAGGTCTAATTGAAAGTTACCTCGGGGTAAAACAGCAAAAGTTAGGTAAGGAGTTATTAAAACATTTGTTTGCAAAGCCAGTTATAACAGCAAAGGATGTTGAACTAATGCTTAACGTAACCAAACCTACAGCCACAAGTATTGTAAATAAACTATCAGAATCAAATATGCTCTCAGAGAGAACTGGTTATAAGAGAAACAGAGTTTATGCGTTGAATGAATATTTGGAACTATTTAATAAATAATAAATTATAATTATGGAAAACTTCACTCAAAAAACAACAATGATATGGAATATAGCAGATATCCTGAGGGGTGGATGGAAACAACATGAATATCAAGATGTTATATTACCTATGGTTGTTTTGAAGCGTCTGGATTCAATACTTGCTGATACGAAGTCAAAAGTTTTAGAAAAACATAATGAATATAAAGGCAAGCTCCAAGACTTAGATCCAATACTCAAAAGAACTGCCGGAGTTCCGTTTTATAATATTTCTGATTATAATTTCAAAACCCTTCTAGGCGAGCCAAAGCAATTAGCTAAAAATTTCAAGCAATATATTAATGGTTATAGTAAGAATATTCAAGATATATTTGAAAAGTTTGATTTTAATAAGCAATTAGAAAGATTAGAGGACGGAAAAATATTATTCGAGATGATTCAAATACTGAACGGAGTAGATTTACATCCGAGAAGTGTAGACAACTATCAAATGGGTCATGTATTTGAAGAGCTTCTAAGAAAATTTTCTGAAATGTCCAATGAGACAGCTGGAGAGCACTACACCCCGCGTGACGTTATTAGTCTCATGACTGAGATGCTGTTTTCTCCAGATAAGACGGATTTGAAAAAGCCTCATGTGATTAAGAAAATATACGATCCAGCCTGTGGTACTGGTGGAATGCTTTCTGTTGCAAAGGATTACATCCTAGAAAGTATAAACAAAGAAGCTAATATATTCCTATATGGACAAGAGTTAAATTCAGTCACATATGCTATGGCAAAGTCTGATATGTTGATCAAAGGAGATGATCCGGATCTTATTCGAGGCGGGGAAAAGGACCACTCAAAAGCAAGTACTCTAGCCAACGATCAATTCTTTGGTGAAGTTTTCGACTATGGGTTGAGTAACCCACCCTACGGAGTTGATTGGAAGAAAGATAAAGAAGTAGTAGAGCGAGAAGCGTCTCGTGGATACGCTGGAAGATTTGGTGCGGGCACTCCTCGTATCTCAGACGGTCAGCTTTTATTCTTGCAACACCTGATTTCAAAGATGAAACCAGAGAAGGATGGTGGGTCTCGAATCTCAATCGTTCACAACGGATCACCGCTGTTTACTGGAGATGCTGGAAGTGGAGAAAGTGAGATACGTAGGTGGATTCTAGAAAAGGACTTGCTCGAAGCTATTGTGGCGTTGCCAGACCAGTTGTTCTACAACACTGGTATCAATACCTACCTTTGGTTTGTTACGAATAGAAAGTCAAAAGAAAGAAAAGGAAAAGTTCAACTCATTGACGCCCGTACCTTTTTTCAAAAGACTCGTAAGAGTCTTGGTAGTAAAAGACATGTAATTGACCCTGATTCAAAAAAGAAGATTGCTGAACTTTATGAGAAGTTTGAAGAAAATGAATTCTCAAAGATTTTCAAAACTACAGATTTTGCATATAGACAAATTACAATCGAAAGACCACTTCGTCTCAAGTTTGATTTTACTCCAGAAAAGATAGAAGAACTTCTTACAGCTTTTGACATTAAAGACAATAAAAACGGTATGAAAGATTTTATTGAATCTTTTGAAAATCAAATCATCACAAGTAAGAAAGTGCTAGATGAAAAAATTGAATCGGTAAAAGATCAGCGCGTAGCTATTAAATTTACCGCAGGACAATACAAAAAACTTATATCAATAGTTGGTATTAGAGATGAAGAAGCAGAAATTTGTACCGATAAAGATGGTAACCCAGAGTCAGATGGCGAACTACGTGATTTTGAAAATGTTCCTTACGAAATGGACATTAAAAAATATTTTGATAAAGAGGTAAAGCCATATGTTTCAGATGCTTGGATAAATGAATCGGTCCGAGATCATAAAGATAATAAAGTTGGTGTTGTTGGATATGAAATTCCATTCACACGACATTTCTACAAGTACGAAGCACCAAGAAGTCTTGAGGCGATAGAAATTGATATAGAAAAGGTTGAGAATGAATTACTCACTCTACTAAAACAACTATAGAATATGCAAACACTCAAGCTTGCAAAGAAATATGATAAATACCCTGAATACAAAGATTCAGGTGTTGAGTGGTTGGGTAAAATTCCTAATGAATGGAAATTGAATAATTTACAACACCTCTTTACCAAGGTTAAAAGGATGGGATTTGAAAACGAACAATTATTGTCAATATATCGTGATCTCGGAGTAATAATAAAATCCTCAAGAGATGATAATCATAATAAAGCATCAGACGATTTATCCACATATCAACTTGTTGAATGTGGTGATCTAGCAATAAATAAAATGAAAGCATGGCAAGGTTCAATTGCAGTATCTGAACACAGAGGTATTGTTAGTCCTGCATATTTTATCTGTAAACCACTCTCGAAAAATAATTCAAGATTTATTCACTATTTACTTAGATCAGATATTTATATTAAACAATATGAGAGGAATTCTGGTGGAGTAAGAAACGATCAATGGGATTTAAATTATGAAAGATTTAGAAAACTTGAAGCTGGTATTCCTGAAATTTATGAACAGACGAAAATTGCTAAATTTCTTGATGGAAAGACATCCTCGATTGATCAGATTATTGAAAGAAAAGAAAGATTGATTGAATTTTTACGTGAAAAACGTACAGCTCAAATTAAAAATATTATTAAAAGTTGTGATGTTAAAGGAAAGGAGTACACAAAAGAGAAAATTAAACACGTTATAAAATCAATAGAATCTGGAGTGTGGGGTGAAAATCCTCTTGGAAACAATGATGATATTAAATGTTTACGTGTAGCAGATTTTGATTATGCAAATTTGAGTTTCTCTAATGTTGAGACAATAAGGAATAATGAAAGGCTTTCAAAGAGAAAAATATTACAGTACGGAGATATTCTCGTGGAGAAATCTGGTGGTGGAGAAAAAACTCCTGTTGGACGAGCTATACTTTTTAATTCAAATGAGAGAATGGTTTGTGCGAACTTTGTAGATGTAGTCCGTGTAGATAGAAATAAAATACTACCAGATTTTCTTGTTTTCTACTTGTCGAGTTTATATTCAGAAAGAATTAATACAAAATATATTAAACAAAATACCGGCATCCAAAATATGGATATAAAGGCATATTTTGGAGAAATTGTTTCCTATCCAGATTTAAAGGTCCAGAAAGAAATTATAGATGACATCCAAAAAAAGATGGCTTTGTTTGATCAATCGATTAAGAAAGTTGAGGAAACAATTGAATTTTTGAAGGAGTTTAAAGCTTCTTTGATATCAAATACTGTAACTGGAAAAATTAAAATATAAATATGTCTGAATATCAATTAACAACTGAATTGATCAAGCTTAGCTCTTCTCAAAAATGGGACGAGGCAAAATTAGAATGGGAACTTATAGATGTTGAAAAAGTTGAAGACGCCGAGAGTTGTCTCTGCGGGCACTATCCTATACTTGAAATTTGTACCATAAAAAATATTAAAACTACAAAGACTGCTCGCGTCGGAAACTGTTGTGTTAAAAAGTTTAATAATCAATCAGATAAAATATTTAAGGCAATCTCTAGAATAAAGAAAGACAAAACTAAGTCATTAAATGCAGAAACGATTGATTTTGCATTTAATAAGAAATGGATAACTGATAAAGACCGTAATTTTTATATTGATATATTCAGAAAAAGAAATCTTTCTCTTAAACAGAGTGATTGGAAAAACTCAATAAATAACAAAATTCTTTCTAAAATAAATATATGATAGCTTATTCTGACTTTAAAAAATATTTCAATAATGACTTTTGGAAATCATTCAAAAGACTACCTTTTGATATTAAAATCCCAGAGAAAGAGAGGTTTATAAAATTAGTTTATGATTCAATTGTAACAAAAAGGTACTATCCTTCTACTCCAATTCGATATATAGATATTGATAAAGGCAACGGTGTCGCGCGTACCGTTCCAGTTTTTGATCTCAAAGATTATTGTGTTTATTACTTTTGTATAAAAATACTAGAATCAAAAATTGCCATAAACAGAGTGCAAAATACTTTTGGTGGATGGACACTCGGAGGTGTTATGAGGCAAACTGAGGATGAAGAAGTTTCAATTTCCTCTCCTGTTATTGAAGATGTGGATGATATGATTGAAGCATCAACAAATCCATACTCATTTAATCCATACGCATGGTCGAAGGTTTATGGAGATTTTAATTCAAAATTATATGCAACAGCCAAAACCTTTAATGGTAGTTACGTGGCTGAGTTAGATATTGCGAATTTTTATGATTCAGTACGCTTAGATATTCTTGAAAATAAAATAAGAGAAATAACTACAAATAATGAATCTGAGGTAGTAAGTCTTTTATTTCATTTCTTAAACTATTGGAACAGAGAAATTAATTTTTATAATGGACAAACAGTAGGATTACCACAAGATGCACTAGGTGATTTCTCAAGAATTCTGGCAAACTTTTATCTACAGGACTATGATCTATATATGAAGGCGAAGGCAGAAGAAGTTGGTGGAAGCTATTTTAGATATGCAGACGATCAATTTTTATTTGCTCCAGATGAAGATGGGGTTAAGAAACTTGTTTTTTTCGCCTCAAAGAAACTTAATTGTTTTGGTTTGAGCATAAATCAAAAAAAAGTTGTTTACAGAAAGACTGAGGAATTAATTACCTATAGATCTTTTGATGTGTTTGAGATACTTGCTAACGAAGAAACTAGGGATAATCCAGATATTATCGAAAGTTTTGCTGATGAGTATTTGAAAATTAGATCAAGCGGTCTGGATAGTCTAAAGGGTAAAGGTTTGCCCCTAGTTAATAAATTACTTTTCAGAAAGATTGAATTATTACCAGTTAGTAAAAAGATGGTTATTTTATCAGATTTATTAGATGATAACTATATTTCAATAATTAAAGCTGATAAATTTGAACGCATATATTCTCTGCTTTATTCGAAAGACAGAAAGAAATTTATTAATCAACTATTAAAGTTATCACAAAAGAATTACCATAACTCTTTTCATTATGAATTGATTAAATTTTTAAAATCAAAAAAGATTGATTCGTCGACGGTAAAGGAAAGAGTTGCAGTTTTACAAAAACTTTATAAATAAAATAATATGACAACAAAAACAAACACAAAAGAATCAGGATTTGAAGAATTCATCGAGCAACAATTGGTGAGCTTACATAAATATAGATCACGACCAAGTTCTTCATATAACAAAGACCTTTGTATGGACACAGAGTTGGTCTTAGAGTTTATTCAAGCTACTCAAAAGGATAGTTGGAATAAGTTGGTTGAGCAATACGGTGGTGACGTTGCTAACAGATTTTTGGCTAGGCTAGATGAAGAGCTTCTTTCTCGTGGCTTATTAAGTGTACTTCGTGAGGGTGTAAAAGATCGAGGGGTAAGTGTTCGTCTCGCATATTGGAAACCTGAGAATGTTAAGAATCCAGAAACACTAGCCGACTATGCTGGAAATATTTTGAGTGTCATGCGTCAGGTGAAATACAGTGCCAAGAATGAAAACTCAATTGATATGGTTATCTTTGTAAATGGTCTCCCCCTATTTACAACCGAACTCAAAAATCAGTTTACTGGTCAGAATGTTATTAATGCCATATCTCAATACAAAACGGACCGAGATCAAAAAGAAAAATTGTTGTCATTCAAGCGTTGTCTTACTCATTTTGCTGTAGATACTGAGCAAGCGTATATGACTACACGAATCACTGGATTAACTACATACTTCCTGCCATTTAATCTCGGTAATAAGGGATCATCAGGCAACCCTGACGCACCAACAGGAAAGTATAAGACATATTATCTATGGGAAGAGGTTTGGTCCAAAGATAGTATATTTGATTTGCTTGGAAACTTCATTCAAGAAGTAACTGGAGAGAAGGAAGATAAAAATGGAAAGAAAAGAAAGGAAGAGAAGCTAATCTTTCCAAGATATCATCAACTTGAAACAGTTAGAAATATTATACGTGACGTAAGTGAAAATGACGTCGGTATTAATTACCTTATTCAACACAGTGCAGGTTCAGGTAAAAGTAATACAATTGCATGGGTAGCACACCGTCTGGCTGAATTGCACACAGTTGAAGGAGAGCAAGCCTTTGATGGCGTAATTGTTGTTACAGACAGAAGGGTTCTCGATAAACAACTTTCAAATACTGTCAAAAGTTTCAGTCACGTCACTGGCTTAGTTAAGCACATTGAAAATGGGGGAAAGGAGCTTAAGGAATCACTTGAGTCTGGTATAAAAATTATTACTACGACATTACAAAAGTTTCCAGTTATTGTTGATACTATAGAAAAAGTAGAAGGTAAGAGATTCGCTATTATTATCGATGAGGCCCACTCATCTCAATCAGGAGATTCTGCGAGTGATTTACGTCAGGTGTTATCACTGGATGATGCTGAAAAGCAGGCAGAGGCAGAAGAGAAAGTATTTAAGACGGTAGAAGATCAAATTGATGAACGTATTAAAGCAAGAAAGATTTCAAGTCCTAATTTAAGTTATTTTGCCTTCACCGCTACTCCAAAACAGAAGACCCTTGAACTCTTCGGCACAGAAGACGTTTTGACTAAAAAATTCGCTCCATTTTCATTGTATTCAATGAAGCAGGCAATAGAAGAGAAGTTTATCCTAGATGTCCTGAGAAACTATACAACCTACGAGACTTATTTTGGACTATTGAAAAAAGTTGAAAGTGACCCAGAATTTGATAAGAAAAAAGCTCAAAAATTAATTGTTGGTTATGTTGAGAGGCATGAACATGCCATTGATAAAAAAACCGCCGTAATGGTGGAGCATTTTGAAGAAAAAATATCTCAATTGATTAATGGTAATGCTAAAGCAATGGTGGTCACAAAATCAAGATTACATGCAGTTAGATATAAACTAGCCTTTGATAAATATCTGAAAGAAAAAGGTTATAATCACAGGGCGCTTGTTGCATTTTCTGGTAGTGTAAGGGATGTTGACACAAAATTGGAATATACAGAAGCTCAAATGAATGGTTTTTCAGAAAATCAAACTGCTGAAGAATTTAAGAGAGACGAGTGTAAGTTTTTGATTGTTGCTCAAAAGTTTCAGACAGGTTTTGATCAGCCGTTATTGTCTGTGATGTATGTTGATAAGAAGCTCAGTGGAGTTAATGCTGTGCAGACACTGTCTCGACTTAATAGAACTACTTATGGTAAAGAAGAAACTTTTGTTTTGGATTTTGTTAATAAAACAGACGATATTAAAGATGCTTTTCAGCCATATTATACAACTACAATTTTATCTGAATCTACTGATCCTAACATCTTGCATGATTTGGAAAGAGATATTAAGGGATTTAAATTCTTTACAGATTTTGAAGTGAATGGATTTATTGATGAGTATTTTTCTGGTGCAAAGCCTGATAAATTGAATTATATAATAGACGGTGTAGTTTCTAGAATAGATCAAGAAAACCTGACAGAGGGGGAAATTGAGAGCTTTAAGGCTACGGTATTTGATTATATTAAGAAGTATGCATTCATATCGCAAATTGCTACATTTAAGGATCCGCAGCTGGAGAAATTATATATATTCTTAAAGTTCTTAATAAAGAAATTACCTAAAAAGGAAAATCCATTACCGTATGAGGTTCTAGAAGCTATCGACATGGAGACTTATAAGATTGAAAAAAAGAATGAAGTGAATGTTGTTCTTGAGGATAGTGAAGGTGTAATTGACCCAATGGGTAGAGGAGATGGTAAATCTGATTTGGAAGACGAGAAAGACGCTTTGTCTAGAATAATAAAGGAGATAAACGAGAGGTATGGTACAGAATTTTCTGATTCTGACAAAATAATTTTAAATAGCCTTAGTACAAAATTGTTTAAAAATGAAGCACTTCAGGGGTCAGTTAAAAATAATAGCAAAGACTCTGCAAAACTTAAATTTGATGAAATGTTTGAAAATGAACTGGTTGATATGTTAGATAATCATTTCAATCTATATCAAAAGCTAGATAAGAGTCCAGAGCTTAAGAAGTTTGTCCAGGAAAGAGTATTTGAGTATTTGGTTAGAAAGATTGATAATGATAAGAAATAATATAAGTATAATTAATTAACAAGAAAGATTACTTATTTACTAAATGCCCCACCCCTTCCAAAAACTTAAAAGAAAACTTTCACGCCTGAGGCGGTCAATCAATGCCGCTAATACTCCTCGTCCTGCTCGACCTATAAAAATCTCCCAAAAGCAAATCACACTTTCTGGTCAGGAAATTGAATATACTCTCCGTCTAAACCCACGCTCCAAATCCATCAGGTTCGCCATTCACGCTGGTGGGGAATTTATTGTGACAGCTCCACCTAGGGCGACGCAAATAATGATAGAGAGCTTGATTAAACTTAAGGCTGATTGGATACTTGATAAAATAAATCATTTTAAGAATGTTATAAAAATTCCAAGAAAATCTAAAGCAGAACAAAAGGCAGAATATGCGCGTCTCAAAAATGATGCACTTAAAATCGCAACCGAGAAGGTTGCTTATTGGAACACATTTTACAATTTCAAATACAAAAATATCAGTATCAAAAATCAAAAGACAAGGTGGGGGAGTTGCTCGAGGAACGGGAATCTGAATTTTAATTATAAGATCGCGCTAATTAGCGATAAGCTCGCGGATTATCTTGTTGTACATGAAATTTCTCATTTAGGCGAATTCAATCACTCTGCAAAATTCTGGGCGCTCGTTGCAAAAACTATTCCAGATTATGCGATTGTTAGAAGGGAATTGAAGGGGGTTAAATAGCTGGCATGCTAATTTGTAATTTCAAATAGCGTCCATTCTGCGCGCTATTCAAATATTTGTAAATTATGATACGATATGCTCAATTACTAGAAGTATATGAAAATACGACAATATCTAAATACCAACGCGGAAGATATTCTCTCGAAGAAAAACAACATATTTATTCCAATATGTTTGGGTAATAGATTCTTCTCATATAAGGGTGTATTGAACGAAAATATAGAAAAATACCTAATGTGGGCACTATCCAACACAAAAGAAAAAGTTCTATTTATCGTTGTAGACAAAATTCAGAATACCAACTTCTTTATTAGAAATAATCGTAAGTCTGAACAAGCAAGCTTAGAACATGTTTTAAAAGAGGGTGATATTCTAAAGAGTGCAATTGATAAATTAATCAAAAAACTTCCAAAAAACTTCCAGAAAAAAGTTGAGGTAATAAGATGGAGTGACTATGAAAATTCAGACCCACTTTGTCGAGAAATAACGGAAATTGTTTACAAAGATTTTAAAGATAATGATGATTTTAGAAACAATGTTTTGGAATCAGTTAAGTCCTCGGTAACTGATCGGGAATTTTCTGAAGAAAATTATTTGAGACTTTGCAATTATGTTCTCGATGAATTTTGTGTTGTCTACTCTGGAATAGAATATAATGGAGAATATTTCGGACTATATTTGTATCCAGACACTGACGCAGTGTTGGATTTAATCGAAAGTATTAAAATGGGAGATATTTTTAAGGAATTGCACGACAAACTTCCTAAGCAAAAAACGGGAGTACTGATATTAAACTAATTTAATCACATATTATGAAAATTGATGAATTTTATGACAGTGTTGCATCGGAGTATGAAAACATAATTAATTCCCCAGAAGTTAATGCGAAGCTAATGCCTAAGATTAAAGAGTTGTTTATTAAATACAATATCACCGAAGGTTCGATTCTGGATGTTGGATGCGGACCTGGAAATTTGAAGAGTGTATTAGGAGATAAATTTAATTATACGGGGATTGATGTTTCTGAGAAGATGCTTTTTGAAGCAAAAGAAAAGGGATATCAGGTAATTAAGGGTAGAACAGAAGATGAAATTACTAAAATTCACGATAAATCTGTTGACTATATTATTTCTTCAAGTACTCTGCACGTTGTTAAAGATTTAAATACGGTTATCGAAAACTTTGATAGAATTGCCAACAAAGGTTGGTTAATAACTCTTCCTGATATAACAGAAAATTTCATGAAAAATTTTCCTGTCGATGAGCCGCTGTATAATCATGTAAACTTCCCGATTATGGGAGTCAAAGAAGATATAATAATTCATGGCTGGACATCTCCTTCGGCTAATGAAGAT
The DNA here is from genome assembly GCA_903936565.1 of uncultured bacterium. GTDB lineage: Bacteria > Patescibacteriota > Minisyncoccia > Phycocordibacterales > CAIZLB01 > CAIJKW01. The sequence goes on from CAIZVZ010000014.1 coordinate 14,352, forward strand.
ATAAATGAGAGGGTGGTTATGAGGCTGTTTTAAAATAGTACAAGTTTAATTGCAGGACTTTGAACATTAAACCCCAGTTAATGCTATAATTACCTCATGAATAACACCTACAACTGGTACTCACAACTAATTAAGCCAAAATGGGCGCCGCCAAGTTATCTTTTTGGTCCGGTTTGGAGCGTACTTTATGTTTTAATTTTTGCGAGTTTTGGAACGGTCTTCTATAAAGCATTTACAAAACAACTCCCATGGATTGTTGCGCTGCCTTTTATCCTGAACCTAATTTTCAATTTCATATTTACTCCAATTCAATTTGGCCTGAGGAATAACCTGCTCGCAGCGGTAGATATCCTACTGGTGCTCGGAACTCTAATTTGGGCGATATGTGCAATTTACCCGCATGTAAAATGGATTGCTTACATTCAAATTCCATATCTACTTTGGGTTGCATTTGCAACAGTGCTGCAGCTTACGGTGACATATTTGAATCGATAGTCCATAAAATCATTAACCGATGAACTCATTGAAAGACAAAACATTTACAGAAAAAGTTCATGATGTTGTGCGTCAAATTCCCAAGGGGAAATTTTTAACATACAAAGAAGTTGCAGAGAGGGCTGGAAACAAGAATGCTGTTAGGGCAGTTGGTACTATATTATCGAAAAACTTCGATAAAAATATTCCATGCCACAGAGTAATTAGGTCGGATGGAAAAACTGGCCAGTACAATAGAGGTGCGAGCGAAAAGATTAGGTTGCTAAAGCAAGAGGGAGCGATTTGATCACTGAGCTAATATTTAAATCAAAACCGTGGATAATAAAATATCTATTTTGAAAAAAATCTATTATAATTAGGTTTATTATATAGATAATTTATTTTAAACGATGAATAACACAGATCAAGGAATGGGTATGGGTTCAGTAGCGGGAGCGGGGATGGGAAATGGAATGGCAACGGGCGTGGGACAATCTCCGGATGCACCTGTGCAAAATAATCCAATACAAAATACTCAGCCGGCCCCGGCGTCAACGCAGGCCTCAGCACCAGCACCGGCGTCTTCATCAGCCCCAGAACCAATGTGGGCGCCGACTTCCGTGTCGACTCCGGTTTTTGTACCTACAGAATCTACACCTTCAATATCTACTACACTACAACCGGAATTCAAACCAGAACCCCGACCGTTTGTTGATCCTTTTGCATCATCCCCTGTCTCAAACCCTCCAGTTACAACACCGCACTCCTTCTTTCCTCCAGAGCCAGCGACTCCGACTCCTGCACCAGTCCAAACACCAGCGCCTACAATGAGCGCCTCACCTTCATCTGTGTTTTCATTTAATCCTGCATTAGCGCCAACTCCTACTTCAAACACGACTTCTGGATCTATCGCAACCCCAGTCTCAAGTCCTGTCTCTGCGCCAGTTTCAAACCCCGCTTATACTCCATCACCGGCACAAGCACCAGCATCTTTGTATCCACATCCACAAAATACTAATCCAGTTCCAGCTCCCGCAGCGGATTCAAGTCCAAGTCCAATTTCAAATTCTGCTTCATTCACACCTCCAGTGTCTAGTCTAAATAACGACCCATTAGCATATCACCCTGATATGGCTGGTGCAAAAAATGGAGGCGGTGTGGGTGCAGGTATGGGTGGTCTTGGTGTGAACAGCGTGAACACCATGAGCGCCATGGCTAACATGAACAACAAAATGACTCCTCCTAAATCTAAAGGTGGGGGACTTAAATCTTTCTTAATTCTACTTTTAATATTAATAATAATTCTTGCGGGAGGTGCTGCGGCATACGCTTATGTGAAGAAAATTGGACCATTTGCTTTCACCTCGTATACGGAGTCAAATTTTTCATCTAGTCTACTTACAAAGATTGCAAGCATGAGTTCCGCGTCTTACATATTTTCTGGTGCAATCAACGTTGTTCCAAGAGACGCTGGTGCGGTGCCATTTGACCTAAAAGTTTCAAATGAAAAGGAATTAAAAGAGGCTTATTATTATGATAAGCAAAAATTAGAAAGTGCGAGTCTGATAATTTCTTCATTGAATTCAGCTGCCAATTATTCTAGTTATAAATATCAAAGCTATTCCACAAAGCCTAAAATTAAACCTTACGTAAATAACCTAAGTGAAATCACATTTCCTCCTGCTGTTGATCCAGAAAGTGTAAAAACCTTTGAATATCAGACAACCGATAATGGAAACAACTTCAATTTAACAGTAACTTTTGTAACAGATGATGCTGTAAAATCTGCTAAAGGATACGATAGGCTCGCAACCAGTACGAAAGTGGAAGGAAAGAAGGTGACCTTTACAAAAGATAGTCGTTTTTCATTCTATCTTAGTGAAGAGCCACCAAAGCCAATGCTTGTAGCTATGAGTGATTCCATGGCAAATCTTCCTCCTGAAATGAATGCGAAAATTGCTGTTGGTGTATCATCAGATTTCCAGCCAGGTCAATTGGCAAATTGGCAATTCAATCTTGATGCCCAAGGAGATTTTGGTGACATGTCTTTTAAGGTTAACGCTGACGCAATCAAGAAAGATACAAATTATTATTTCAAAATAAACAATGTACCAAGCTTCTTCTTGTTTAATCAATTAGCAGCAATGAAAGGTAAGTGGATAATGGTACCAATTAAAACAGCTTCAACTACATCTACTAGTACTTCATCAACTTCAGAGATGGGTATGAATGATAATTATTCTCCATTGTCATCTGTACAATCGAGCATTTCAAGTAGTGAAGAGAAATATAAAGAAAATCGCGATAAGGCTATAAAACTTGTCAAAAAAGTCGTTGCAATAGCTGATGAGGAACAGATATTTGTTTTTAAAACTCCACCTACATCAGAGAAAGTTGGTGAAAGAAATTTGGTTAAATATGTACTGGGATTAAGAAAGGACAAAGTGCTAACTTTCTACACGAAAATACAAAGTGAAATAAATAGTAACCCTGAGTTTGCTGATTATAAGGATGCATTTATAGATCAGGGATACATAAATTATCTAAAGAGTGATGAGTTCAGTCAAACTTTCGATTACATGGACAAGAACAATACTCTAACTTTATGGGTTGATAAGGATGGATTTCCAGCTATTGTGGAGAATATAATGCGAGTTGTTCCACCAGACAGTGCGGTAGGACTTAAGGGTAAGCAAATTAATGTGACGTTTAAATTAGATATTTCTAATATTAATCAAACAATAAATATACAAGCTCCAGCTGGCGCTGTCTCATTTGATAAAATTACTGCAGAGATGAATGGTACTGATGCGGGAGGTGGTGCAAGCGGTATCGCAAGTAGTAGTGGTGGTGTTGGGCCAATAGATGAAGCTCGTCTTAAGGGAATGCAAGCGGCAATGAAATCTAGTTTATCAAACATGAGAGCAGAAGCTGAACTGTTTTATAGTCAAAATTCAAACTCATTTGGTAATAAGCCGTTTGCATTGAGCGCTTGCTCAAATATGGCAGGCACTTTGTTTGGAAATGAAAAAATGTTTAGTCTATTAAACTATGCAACAAAGAATAACCCATCAACCGCGACTTGTGTCTCGAGCGGAAGTTCTGGCGCGGTTACTTCTTGGGCGCTTTCCGCCCCAATTCCTGGTGATGATGGTTTTAGTTGGTGTGTTGATAGTACGGGGGCTTCTAAGAGAATAATTGATAAGTTAAAAGGGAAGAGTTGTGCTTCGTAATAATTAATAAATAATAGTAAACAATTATAGCGGCAAGACGTTCCAAGCGGCGCTTGCCGCTATTGGTATTTACAAAGCTATTTCTGTGTGATATTGTTTTTTTTGGATGCTTCGCACCGTTAACGCAAAGTCTTGCTCTGTGCAGTAGGCACGAATGCGAAGTCCAGTTCACTAGTTTAGATTGATTGCTATGAAAAGAAACTTGAGTTTGATTATGTTGTTCTTGGTCCAAGTTTCGACGAGCTTGCTCGTCGACGCCAAAGGCATCGAACAACCTGCTGGTCCGCCAGATTCATCGACGACCGAGAGGGGCGAACAACCCAAGACCCAGACACTCGATGTGGTCACGTTGCAGAACTACGTTCTGCAGTTGCCATCTGGGGAGCTGTGGGTCATGCCGAAGGGCACCATTACCGTTGCGGCCTTGGGCGATGAAATGTCGTCCAGGTACGGCCCGTATTCAAAGTTACTGGAAGCGGCTTACTTGCATCCCGGCAAAATGATACCGCTTGGGTACGACGGGAGGGCTCAAACCTACAGTCGTACCGGCTTCTTGAGTATTCAGAGGTCGGATACATCAAACGGAAGCTTGTTTTACGACAAGGCTAGTCGCCAGTTCGTGGAATCAGGCCCAATTACTTACATCAAGGACGTGACACCTGTGGTTGCGATACTTCTCGCGGTAAACGTGATTGGCTTAATTGTGATGTTTTGCATGATGTGGGATTGGGTTGGCTTCATTGGAAAGGGTGGACCTAGGATTGTCGCAGTTCCCATTGCGCTGTTCATCTTCGCTTTTACAAACTGGTTATATGGGCAAACGGTAAGTGACTTTGGGTACTTGAGAGTCGTGTCCGCAAGCTTTTTTGTGGTCTGGTTTGTCGCAACGGTCGGCACATCTATCAATTGCGGCAGATGTGCTCGCAGTCATCGATTTGCCTATCTCAAGTGGCCAGCGTTATTGCTGTTCCTGTATTCCTCCACCCTCGCCCTCTTTGGAAAATGGGGGGACTGGGGAAACTAGTAGGGTCTCACAAACCTACTTATCGGATCAAAAAATGATGGTATCATCCATCAAATGACTACTGGGAATTATCTAGTCACTATAAAACCTTAAATACCGCCCCATACCCAGGGGGCGTTTTTCGTTGATAAAATTGGTAGCAAAACTCCTTAACTTGTTATACAATGCTTATATTATGGCTAAAAAACAAGTGTATGACCACAGAAAAATAGAAAAGAAGTGGCAAAAGAAATGGGAAACAAGCAAAATATATAAAACTGATGACAAGACCCTGAAGCTCGGGCAAAAAAAGTTTTTTGTATTAGATATGTTCCCATATCCATCTGGTGAAGGCCTTCACGTTGGTCACCCGAAGGGATACATTGCAACTGACGTTGTTTCTAGAATGAAGCGTATGAGTGGTTTTAAAGTTCTTCACCCAATGGGTTGGGATGCATTTGGTTTGCCTGCTGAACAATTTGCAATAAAAAATAAAACCAATCCAATGATTGGTGTTAAGAAAACTGTCGCTAGATTTAAGAAACAAGTTTCAATTATTGGACTTGATTATGATTGGGATAGAGAAATAAATACAACTGATCCAAAATATTATAAATGGACACAATGGACATTTCTAAAAATGCTTGAAGCTGGTTTGGCATATGAGTCACATGAGCCAATTAATTGGTGTCCATCATGTAAAACCGGTTTAGCAAATGAAGATGTTGAGGATGGAAAATGTGAGAGATGTGGAACTCCTGTAGAGAAAAAACCACTTAGACAATGGGTTATTAAAATCACTAAGTACGCAGATAGATTGTTGAATGATTTGGAAGCACTTGAATGGCCAGAGCCTATTAAGGATGCGCAGAGAAATTGGATTGGAAGAAGCGAGGGAGCGGAGGTGACTTTTAAAACTAATGCTGGAGTTGATGTTTCTGTGTTTACAACAAGAGTAGATACTCTATTTGGTGTGACTTACGTTGTTGTTGCTCCGGAGTCAAAATTAATTGCGGAGTTTGGTAATAGTATAAAAAATCAAAAGGAAGTTGCTGAATTTATAAAGAATACCTCAAAAATAAGTGATATAGAGAGAACGGCAGTAGATAAACCAAAAAATGGTCTTAAGTTGGAAGGGGTTATTGCAATTAATCCATCTAACAACGAAGAGGTTCCAGTATTCATTGCTGATTATGTACTTGCCAACTACGGAACTGGCGCTGTGATGGCTGTTCCTGCGCATGATACGCGTGATTATGCATTTGCAAAGAAATATGATTTGCCAATTAGGGAGGTTATTAGACCCGAAGTTGAAATCGCTGGAGCTGAACTTTTTGTAGATGATGGCGTTTTGATTAATTCATCAAAATTTAGTGGATTAACTTCAAGTGAGGCTAGGGGAAAGATTACTAAGACATATGGAAAACTTGTAACAAAATACAAATTACGCGATTGGGTATTTTCTCGTCAGCGTTATTGGGGTGAGCCAATTCCTGTAATTCACTGTACAGAGTGTGGAGTTGTTCCAGTTCCATATAAAGATTTGCCAGTTGTACTTCCAAAGGTTAAAAGTTATGAGCCGACAGGAACTGGAGAATCTCCGCTTGCAAATATCTCTTCATGGGTAAATGTTAAATGTCCAAAGTGCAAGGGGCCAGGAAAGCGTGAGACTAACACCATGCCTCAATGGGCAGGATCTTCTTGGTACTATTTGAGATACATGGATCCAAAGAATGATAAGGCTCTAGTTGACCCTAAGAAGGAAGCATTTTGGTCACCTGTGGATTTTTACGTCGGAGGGGCGGAACACGCTGCTAGGCACCTTATATACGCTAGATTCTGGCATAAATTCTTACAGGACATCGGAGTCGTTAAATATGGTGAGCCATTTAAGAAATTACAGAACGTGGGATTGATTATGGGAGAAGACGGAAGAAAGATGAGTAAGAGATATGGAAATGTTGTTAATCCAGATACAATTGTAGAAACTTATGGAGCTGACACACTTCGATTATATGAAATGTTCATGGGACCATTTGATCAAGAAATAACTTGGAAGACTGACAATATTATCGGTGTTAGAAGATTTTTGGAGAGAGTTTGGAGAATGCATGAGAGGGTAGTGGATGATAAAAAAAGTAAGGCAAAGAAGGGTGTTGCAACAAAGGATACTGTTGGATTAGATAATCCAACAGAGATTTTGTTCAATCAAACTATTAAAAAGGTTACTGATGATATCGGTACACTTGGTTTTAACACTGCGATTTCTCAAATGATGATTCTTGTAAATCAATTAGAAAAAGTAGAGATAATTCCTAAATCAGTTTACTTAACTTTGATAAAATTGTTAGCACCATTTGCTCCACATGCAACAGAAGAATTGTGGATGTTACTTGGTCAAAAGGGAAGTGTTCATACTTCAGGATGGCCAGAATATGATTCTGATAAACTGGTTCTTAACACCATAACTGTCATGGTTCAGGTTAATGGAAGGGTTAGGGATCAATTTAATGCTGAGATTGGTATTTCAAAGGAGGATATGGAAAAGTTGGCGCTTGATTCAAAATACATTCAAGATAATTTTGCGGGCAAAACTCCAACTCGAGTTATCGTGGTGCCAAATAAGATTGTGAATTTGGTTTACTAAAAGACTAAGATAAAATTTAAAAAAGATTCAGGGCGGCCACTCTCGCGAGAGTGGCCGCCCTTGGGTTGTTGGGGGACGGGGACAGTTGCTTACGCAGCCTTGCTACGGGTCTTCTTCGGCTTCTTCTTTGCGGTGGCACAAATGGTCTTCTGTGGCCTTGCCAAGCGAATGGCTACCCTAAGCGCCTCAGCCTGAGCTGGTTCCACGCTTTTGCAGTCCGGATGAAGCAGTCTACTGATAGTGACCGCGTGAATCTGGACCCCACTTTTCTGTGGGGTGTCCCGTTTGACCAGCACGAGGTAGGTATCGGCAATGGCGGTGCGGTGCGTGGTGTGGCCACTGTCGCTAATACCGCAGGATTTCATGAAGCGGCCGATGGCAGCTTCGCTGTCACCATGAGCGTCCTTGATCTTAAAGACCCCGCCTTTTCCGCCTTGCTTTTTCTCGACATAGGCCATTCCGCCAGCTTCTCCAAGTGGGGATTTAACTAACAATACGTTGATGTAGCACATGTGCTGTATTCTGTTGATGGTTACTGAATTGATTATCTACTCTGGGCACCGAAAAAAGATCGGTCCGGAGACAATATAATCATATTTCTGATTACTTGTAAATAGCTACAGAATTTTCAGCTAGTTTGCTGTTTTGTTTCCACCTCTTGATCCAATTAGGTACGTTTGAATATTATTCTTGTGTTGCTCATAAGTTTTTGAACAATGGATTTTTCGATTGTTGTCGTGTAGATAATACATACAATCTGTTTTTTGAGGAGCGTAAGCAGCCTTCAATGCGTCTATGCTTATATTTGAAATTGCTGTAGGGGGTAGGCCTAGATTTGAATAGGTATTATATGGTGAATCAATCTTCTTATCAGCTGAGGCTATTTTTGGCCACCAATCTTCAGGGCTTCCTTTTGCGTATTGCAGAGTCGCATCCATTCCAAGTGTCATCCCTTTAAATAGCCTATTCCAGATAACTCCAGAAATTAAATTCATATCTTTTGGTCCTGCAGCTTCTCTTTGAATAATTGAAGCGATTCGCACAGCTGTTTCAAGGTTGATTTTTTTAGTGCTTGCTTTGATCTTCTTATCTCCTAATATTTTTTCTCCAACTTGTTTATCAAATTCGGCCATACCCTGGTCGGCCACCTCCTTGCCGGTAGCATCAATTTTAATCCAATATGAACCAGGCATAAAGAAACCCTCCATGGCACCATCGTCATCCCTGGGGGCTGAATTGATAAACTCCCGCTTATCCTTTTCAGTCCAATTGATAATCTTGGCGATTTTGTCGGCTATTTCCTCGATTCTCATACCAGGGTTGATGGTTATGTATCTAACGTATGGATTGGCCAGATTTATGTAAAAAGACAGGGGGTTATTCTCGTCTAAATTGGACCTTGAGTATATAAGACCTATACTAAAAATGAAGCCAATTATGGCAATAATAGTCAAGGTCTTCCAGCGATTTTTACCTATATTGTTGGCTGTTCTTTTGGATTTAGATGTACTTCTGTGGATCATGTGATACTATTATAGTACAAGATGTAATAAAGGTGAACCCATCTACGTCATAATCTATGTCTAGAAAGACACACATGAGCCAGCTTAAAAAGGACTTTGCCAAAACGTATGACGAGCATTCGGATGCTATTTTCAGATATGCATATTTTAAGCTCTCAGATACAGAAAAAGCTAAGGATGTCGTTCAAGACACCTTCGTTAAGTTTTGGGAATACATTTCAGCTGATGTGGAAAATGAGTTACAGAACGTAAAAGCACTTTTATATCGGATAGCCTTAAATACAATAATAGACCTCTATAGAAAGCGTAAAACCTTTTCTTTAGACACTTTGGCTGACGATGGGTTTGATCCTGCGTTTGAGCCAGAACAGGATGTCTTTGAAAGACATGAGTCAGAGGCGGTATTAAGGGCGATAAGTGAACTTGAGGAAGAGGATAAAAACATCATGTTCATGAGGTATATAGAAGGACTATCGTTTGATGATATCGCTGAGGTAACAGGGCAGAGGTCAAATACCGTAACTGTTAAGGTGCATAGATTACTCAAGCAGTTAAGGCAATCTTTGAATATTAATGAAACTACAGAATAAAACATGATCGATAAAAAAATTAACAACTTAAAAGATAGACTTGCAAACATTCACATGTCAGCAGATGACAAGCGTGAGGTTTTTAAGCGTATCTCTCTTGTTGTTGATAAGATTGAAGCTGTTTCTTCTGAATTCCATAAAGCTCCTGTTCTTTCTCCATTTTCTAGTGATAATTCTGTTTCTGGTGGTAGATTTGCTAGTCGTTTTGCATCTAATATTTTTGTCTATGTAAGACAGAGAAAATTTGTTCCATCTCTTGTTGTGGTACTACTCCTATGTGCCACAGGTGGTGTATCTGCATTTGCCGATAATGCCATGCCTGGAGATTATTTGTATCTATTGAAAGTAAATGTTAATGAGCAAGTAAAAGGCTTCGTCGCTGTTACTCCCGAGGCAAAGGCTCGTCTTGCAGTTGAGACAACAGAAAGAAGATTGCAAGAGGCTGTTATACTTTCTTCACAAGGGAAGTTAACAGATGAGAGAAAACAAATTATACAAGGTCAATTGAGTAAAAATGCAACTGACGTTAAGAATAGTGTCGCAGATTTAGTAGCTTCAAACAACATTTCTGTTGCACAAGAAGTGGCTATTAACTTTGAGGCATCATTGAAGACTCATGAATTAATGCTCGAGACTCTTACAAAGAGTGCAGAGAATGCAAAGAACGGTACTTCGACAAGTGGTACTGTGATAGTGTCTGCTAGTTCCACATCGGCAGCTGCTTCATCTACCGCAAGTTCAACAGAGGCTGGCGTTACAACATTTACAACAATAGCTAGTTCAACTAACTCTACAAGCACAACGCAAGTTGGTACCGCTCAAGCCGTAGCCATCACAGCACTTCAGCCAATTAGTACATTAATGCAAGATATTAGATCTGAAATTAATTCCAATACAAAAGTTAGAGAAGAATTGTCGATCAAAGAAATTGCTGCTGCAACAGATCCTGCTGTGATTTCTGACAAGATTAAGACAGTAAGGGCTAAGTATTCTGATTTGGCATATCAAAGAAAGACACTAACAGATTTGAGTCCTGCTTCGATTAAACTATTTGATACTTATCTAAATACAGCTTCATCCACCCTTAATGATGCTGAAAATGCATTGCAAAATAAAGATTTGGTTAAATCGATGACAGCGTTACAACAAGCTGTTAAATCACTAAGTGATTCGGATTCTCTACTCTCAATTGAGCTGAATAGTAAGCCTGAAGTTAGGAAGATGTTGGAATTAATTGATATTAATAAACTTCTAAATTCAATTCATTCAGATGATTCTAATTCACCAGCAAATTCTACAAGTACAGTTTTGAATTTAAATAATTCAACATCAACTGAAGGAACTTTAAGTACAAAGGTTGTTTCCTCCATATAATTGAATCACCTGCCGGGTGACGGGTTTTGTTTTCAATAAAGTGATGATATAATATATTTACTATATATGTCATTTAAATTTATGTTTTCAAAAAAATATAATCACCAAGATGCTTTCACGTTAATCGAACTTCTATTTACGATTGCGATAATATCGCTCCTTTCAGCATTGATTTTAAATAGTCTGGCTAGTGCTAAGATGCGAACGAACGATACAAAGATATCAGAAGACTTAAGACAATTTAGAACAGCTGTTGATCTTTACTACAATGACAATAGGACATATCCATCAACAGCGATGAATTATGAAGATAAAAACATTGCTGTTCAGGATAAGCAATATGGTTGGTCAAATAAATTATCATTCTTTGTAAAAACAGCTGAAGCAGCAGCTGTTCATACTACTCCACTTTGCAGAAACTTTGATAAGGTCGCTGCATCTTTGGTTACAAGTAAATATTTAACTAATGTACCGGTTCATCCATACGATAATGATGCAAAAGGAATTTGTTACAAGGCTGTAAATTCTAATGGTACTTTCTCAGCTTATGCATCGCTGACAACTTTAATGAATGTTGGTAGTGGAGCTTCGGCAGGTACAATAAGTAAAAGGACTGGATTTATAACGGGGGATACGAGTTCGGCTGGTATTACTAATTTGATTGCAACTACAAATTCTGCTGCCCCCACTGAAATTCCTTATCCAATTGGGGTAGATGCCGTTACAGCTTTAGATATAACTAAATCAGCTGACGCCATCAATGGAGTTACTGCTGGTATTCAGGGTTCGGGTGGAACAGGTAGTATCATAACCAATACATCTTCTACAGCTCCTGTAACGTATACGCTCTCAACTGTTGCACTCGGAGAGCCTCTTAGTGGGTCAATATCATATACTCCAGTTAAGGCATCTTATTCTCCTGGTGATATTGTAGTTTTCACAGCGATTCCCGGTTCTGGATATCTATTAACCTATTGGTTGGGCTGTACCGCAAGTACGGGTAATATCTGTACATTGGTTATGAATTCCAATACCGTAGTGCAAGCAAGCTTTAATAGAAGTTATAATTTTAATGTAGTCAATTATTTCCCTGCTGGTGGATTAGTTACTTATTCTCCAAATCAGCCAAAATATTTACCTGGAAGCACCATAACTGTTACCGCTAGTCCATATAATGGTTATACACTGACTTACTGGATTGGATGTACGTCCACTAATGGTAATACGTGTACTGTGACCACAGATTCGGCTGATAAGACTGTTTATGCAAGCTTTAATGCCGCATACTAAATATATGAAATTTTCTTAAAAATTTAGTATTTGTGCAGATTTAAAAAAACTGTTAAAGTATCAATCACTATGTCATTTTTTCAAAACATGTTAATGAAGCAGATGCTTAAAAAGCAGATGAAAGGAATACCAGAAGCTGAGCAAGAGAAGATCTTGAAGGCTATTGAAGAGAACCCAGATTTTTTTACAAATATCGCAACAGAAATTCAGGCAAGGATGAAAACTGGCAAGAGTCAGATGGACGCCACAATGGAAGTTATGGGACAACACCAGGAGAAGCTCCGACAAATAATGGGGAAGTAGTACTGCTACCCAGTTGGTTGGACGCTGGCCGTGTTCCTTCGGATTTCCTTTAAAACAATAAAATGTTTAAAATTATATTTAACATTAAAAACACCATCAGAAATATTGTATTTTTGTTGGCGTTTTTGTTTACCTTTATTGCAATTTGTTATGGATTGTTTGTGCTAGCAAATCAGCCTTCAAATAATAGGAATTGGGTTAAAGATATGAAGGAGCTTTCTTCTGTTGAATTCAACAGCGGTAGTAGCACTGTGGTTCTATATAACATTAGAAATAATTTATACAGAAGCACTGATGATTTTGATGTAAGGTATTATAATACTAAATTTGATATAAAGAAGCTAAAGAAAGCATATTTGATAACTGATCCATTTGGTAATTTTGCATCACATACAATGCTTGATTTTGAATTTGATGACGGCCAAAAGGTTGTGTTATCTGTTGAGGTCAGAAGGGAAGAGGGCGAGGTCTTTCAGAATTTTAAGGGAATGTTTCGTGGTTATGAATTATATTATGTCTGGTCAAGTGAGGAGGACGTTATTAAGCTTCGTACTAACTATAGAAAGGATAGTGTGTATATGTACCCACTAAAGATGTCAGAAGCAAATATTCAAAAATTATTTGTTGAAGCATTACTTAGAACAAATGAGTTAAAAGATAACCCAGAGTTTTATAACTTCTTATTTGACAATTGCACAACTAATTTAGCAGAGATGTTGCAGAAGGTGTATAACAAAAAAATAATTGTCGATTGGAGGTATCTTGCGCCAGCGTATGCCGAAGGCTTGTCTATGAAGTATGACCTTATTGATGGTAATCCTGTTGGTGACAAAGAGACTATTTTACAAATCAGGAAGACACACGATATTTCTCCATATGCAAGAGCTTGTGATGATTGCTTCGATTATTCGGGGTCAATTAGGAATATTTTTGGGAAATAATTAAACTATTTCGAACTAATAGGATTAGGGTAATAATTTTGCCAAATTTTGCCTACTTATACACAGTTTTATATTGAAAACAGCGCACTTTTCTGACAGCAGTGTGTTATAATAAAAAGGATTCAAGGGTTGAAATAATAGTATTTTGCGAGATGCCTTTTAAAATTTTAAAAATATTAGGTTGGAATATTACCCCAAGGCTTTTTAAGTATATGGGAGTACTTATTTTTGTCGCATCTACATTTACTTTTGTTCAATTTGCTGGCGCTACAATTTACCAACCCGGTGAGACATTAGAGCCTGATTGTGCGCCTGGTTCTGCTAATTGCGGTGTTGTTACTCCTAATTCTTCTGCAGTAAATACAGGCCTATTAACGTCGACAGATTGGAGTGCTTTTAATAATAAACTTTCTGCCACATTAAATCAGGGTAAAATTTTTATTGGAGATGGTTCAAATCAAGCGAGCCCAATAAATATTTCCGGAGACGCAGGTCTTTCAAGTTCAGGTCTGCTTACAATATCTAGTAATGCAATTACAGCTTCTAAAATTCTCAATGCTGCAGTTACTTATGCAAAAATACAAGATGTTAGTGCTGGCAAAATTTTAGGAAATCCAACAGGCTCATCTGCTGCTCCTTCGGAAATTAGTTTAGGTAACGGTCTTATGTTTTCTGGAACAGATTTAAAAGTTAATGTTCCAACATGTGCATACAATGAAAGATTAAGTTGGAATGGATCTGCCTTCTTCTGTTCTGTAGTTGCCGCTGGTACGATAACTGCTGCAAATACTTTTTATGCTGGTCCAACAAGCGGTTCACCAGACTTACCAGGATACAGGTCGATTGTTGCATCAGATCTTGGTAGTGGTCTAGCAACAAATCAAGAAGTTTTGTTGGGTAATCAATCTTGGTTAACTCTATTTGATGGTTCTGGAAAAATTAATTCATCAGTTTTGCCAAGTTCAATTACTGGTTCATTGAAATTTAGGGGAACTTGGGATGCTAATTTAAATTCACCCAATTTAAATACTGGAGGAATTGGGGGAGTAAGTGGGGATTTTTATGTTGTTGATGTTGCCGGTACATCTACTCTCGATGCTCACTCAATATGGAATGTTGGGGATTGGGTTGTTAATGCGTCATCCTCTTGGGATAGAGTTGAACAAGGTGCTACAGTTTCAAGTGTAAACGGTAAGAACGGAACTATAGTTTTAAATACTGGTGATATAAGTGAGGGTGTGAATCAATATTTTACAAATCAGAGAGCGAGAAATGCTTTTGCGGGAGTTGGACCAATTACCTTATCCTCAACTACTGGAAATATTGATTGTCCTACTTGTGTTACAAATACTGGAAATGGAAGTTTATTATCTGGTACGGGTGTTGGTATGAGTGGAAGCCTTTCGGGACGCTTGATTGGTTCTGGCAATGTAACTTTTTCTATAAATGATACAACTGTTATATCTGGAAGTTATGGTAGTAATACCTCCGTTCCAACTTTTACTGTTGACGCTCAAGGAAGGCTGACTTCTGCTGGAACAACTACTTTGGATGTGTCAGCAATTACTTCTGGAAATCTATCTGTCGCACGTGGTGGAACTGGCGCTGGAACATTTACAACAAATGGAGTTCTTTATGGTAATGGTACTGGGGCTCTTTCTTCATCTATTGCTGGAACATCTGGTCAATTTTTAGTTGCAAATGGATCTGGGGTTCCAGCCTTTGTAACAGCCTCGGGAGATTTGGCAGTAAATTCATCGGGATTGTTTACAATAGGAACAAGCACAATTACATCATCAAAGATTACAGATGGTACAATCGTGAATGCTGACATATCAGGAGGAGCATCCATTGCGTACGGAAAATTGAACCTTGCAAATTCTATCGTGAATGGTGACATTGTAAATGGAACTATCACAAATAATAAACTTACAAATTCCTCAGTCGGACTTACTTTAGGATCATCGGGAAACGACATATCGCTTTCGACTAATTCTGTTGCACTCGGTGATACGTTGGTTGTCAATGTTCCAAGCGCATCTAGTATTGCACGTGGTGTTGTTTCTACCACCACTCAAACCTTTGCTGGTGCAAAGACCTTTAGTAATGACGTGACATTGAATGGTAATGCGATCTTCAGTAGGGATTTTATTACTCCAAAGGGTGCAGACTATGCAATTACTGGAACCCAAAATGATGTAAACCTTGGAGTTGGATCATATTTTCACTATATTGGTAATTCGCCAGCTACATTCACAGGAATTGCTGGAGGAGTAGACGGAAGACTTATTCGTATACTTAATGATAGTAGCTTTACTTTAACAATTAAAAATCTTGGTGCTGGTTCATTACCTGCTAATTTAATTGAAACACCAAATTCTGAGGATATTATTATTCAGCCAGATATGATGTTGGCTTTGATTTATGATATTGATTCAGCTAATTGGCATCTAGCATCTCAACCTACAACAGCGGACACAATAAAATCCTTTTCCTACATAAATGGTGGAAATGGTTTTGGAGGTGCAGCAAACATTGGAACAACAGATGCTTATGGATTGAATTTTATTACAGCAGGTTCTTCTCGATTTGGGATTGCTTCCAGTTCCGCGACACTAACTGGTGCTGGGGCGACATCCATTATTGGTGGTTCAACCCTTGCTTTGACTTCTGCGTCCGGTTCATCGCTTAATGTTAATTCTGGAACAACAGGCTCACTCAACTTGGATTCTGGGACAACGGGTGCCATCAATCTCGGAACTGGATCTAATTCAAAAAATCTCACAATCGGCAATACGACGGGTACAACTGCAATTAATGTAAACAGTGGAACGGGTGGAATTAATTTGACGGGCCTTGTGACACTTGGAAATGCATCAACATCAAATGTCTCTGTTGCTAATAATTTATACATTGGTACAACAAATATTTCGTCAATTGTTGGTAACAACGGAGTCTCGACCTTGCGTTCTGATCTTGCGGTTACCGGTTCAACATCTTTGCAGAATTTTACAGCAATAAACGGAACTACTACTGGTAATTTTCATGCAACAACATTTTCGGGTAGTGCACAAAACTTGACCCTGGCCAGACTTGGTAGTACAACATTTTCAACTCTACAGGATATGCAGAATGTATTTCATTCATCTGGATGGACTACTGGTGGAAGTATAACTGATGCTGGTGGTGGAAGTATAAATGTTGCAGCTGGAACTGGTCTTCTTCGTCCAACAAACTCAGCATTGGCAACTGTATATTATTCAGATTGGCCAGCTGTGAATGGAATTGCAATTCCTACTAACACAATTAAATATATTGGTGTTGAATACAACGGCGGAACACCTCGTGTTACAGTACGTAGTTCTGCAAATTGGAATTACAAAACTGATTTTCCAATAGGGGTAGTTACAAATGAGGGTGGTGTAATTCATGCGGCAAGTGATGTTCAGGGTGTTGGGGACCACGCTGCAACCATGATTCAACGTGAGTATGAGACAATGCCGCTTTCTAGGGATGAAAGATCTGGTGGTCTCATGATTATGGAGTCAGGTGATAGTAATAGACATATTATGGTTACAGCAGGTGCGCTTTGGGATAGACTTACTCGTTATTCAATACCAGAAATTGATACTGCTACAGGTAGTACATTTGATACATATGTAGGAACAGTTAAGCAATCCTCTTCTCAAACTCAATGGGATAATACTCACTATGGTAATGCTGGTACATACACAACTTTGGCTGACGGTAAATATGCTGTCATGTGGTTCTATGTGGAGACAGATAATGATCTTGTTGCTGTTTATGGAACTAATCAATATTCTACGGTTGCTGCTGCTACAGTTGAAAATTCACCAACAGTACTGCCAAATAGATTAATAGGATCTGGAAAACTTGTTGGTAGAATTATTTTTCAAAAGTCATCAAATATTGCTGCCCAAGCTGACAGTGCGTTTAACATGTCTCCATTTAGTACAGAAGCACTAACTCACCTTTCTAATCTCTCTGATTTAGATTTTGAATCTTCTAAATTGACTGGCTTTGTTGGAACTGGAGGTGTAGCTGGAGGGCAAACAATTATCGGTGGAAAAAATATAATTGATGGATTGACACTGCAGAGTACTTCTGCAACAGGGACAACTGATTTTATAAAATTCTTGGTAGGGAATAACGGCGCGACAGAAGCTGGAAGGTTTACAAATAATGGATATCTAGGGCTTGGAACAACTACTCCTTCATCGAGACTTGCTGTCTCTGGAACTGCGACCGCAGATAACTTTATTGCGAATTCATCAACTGCAACTTCTACGTTTGCTGGCGCTTTATCGCTCGGTGGAATACTTAGTGTTTCTGGTGCATCCTCACTTTCATCACTCAATGTTTCTGGTTTGACGAGCTTGAATAATTTCACAGCTGTAAATTCCACCACAACAAATTCTGCTATAACAAACCTTTCAGTTTCTGGTCTAACTCAAATTGGAACTGTTAACTCTGGAACATGGAATGGCGGAACAATTGGAACAATCTATGGAGGTACTGGACAGTCAGTTTACACAGTTGGAGATATCTTGTATGCAAGTGCAACAGGTACACTTTCAAAATTACCAATTGGGTCCAATGGAAATATATTAACGGTTGGTGGTTCAGGTGTACCTTCTTGGCAGCCAAATGCTGCTGGATCAATTATTACAGGTAAATGGGCTACAACCACAAATAGTCTAGCGCTTTATCCAATTGATCCAACTCAGGTTGTTTTGGTCGGAGCTTCTGCAACATCATCCACAGGAAAAATTTTAGAAGTTACTGGAAATTCATTATTCACTGGTAATGCAAATATAACTGGACTTACAACTCTAAGTGGTGGTGCTACAACCACAAACCTAACTGTTTCGAATAATCTATCTGTTTTAGGAAGTGCAACCACAACTGGTGCATTCACATCAGGTGGTCTCATCACTGCGGCTGGATCTGGAGTTGGACTCAATATAGTTAATAATGCAACTATTGGCGGAACTCTTGATGTGACTGGTACAACCACACTGCAAAAATTAGTTGCAATAAACTCTACATTCACCAATGCTACAGCGACAAATATGTTTGTCACAAATCTTTCAACAAACACATTTAGTCCTGCCAACCTGTCAACCCCTGGAGCCTTTAGTGTTTCGGACCTTTCAACACTTAGCGGTGGAGCATCGACTACAAACTTAACGGCATCAGGTTCTATTTCTGTTGGAGGAATGTCTACGACAACAAATGGAATAATAGACACTCAAACAAAATATAAGATTGCTGGGCTTGATGTTATAACTTCAAATACATTAGGTTCTGGAATATTAAATTCATCCCTAACATCTATTGGTACTCTTGGTACGCTTACTGTCTCAGGTCAATCATCATTTGCTAATGCATCAACTACAAATCTTTCAGTATCAAATGCACTATATATAGGAGGGATGTCTACAACGACAAACGGAATTGTAAATACACAAACAAAATACCAGATTAATGGTTCAGATGTACTTACTGCAACTACTCTAGGTTCTGGAATTACATCATCATCACTCACGTCTTTAGGTACGCTTTCCGGACTTACTGTATCGGGACAATCATCATTTGCTAATGCATCAACTACAAATCTATCCGTTTCTGGCAATTTCTCAGCCGGAAATGGTAATGCTTCCATTGCCTCGAACGGTAATATTTCAACAAATGGAACTATCACATCGGGATTAATAAATGGTCAAACAATTTCATCTTCTGCTAATTTCACAGGTTCTGTTACATCTGCTGGACTAATCACTGCTTCGAATGGCCTTACTTTAAGCAGTGGTTCATTAACGCTTCCTGCTGCATCTATAAATGATTCAGCTCTTTCGTCTAATGTTGCCTTACTTAATCGTGCTAATCAAACATTTACAGGGGCAAATACATTCTCTGGACAAACAACTCTGGGAAATGCCTCATCGACTAATGTTTCGGCATCGGGGAACTTGAGTGTTGCTGGAAACTTTATAATGCCAAGAGGAAATAACTATTCAACAACCGGAACACAGAACGATGTGGATCTCGGCTTAGGCTCATATTTCAATTATAACGGTGTAAGCACCGCGACATTTACAGGTCTTTCTGGAGGAGTAGATGGAAGGCTTGTTCGTATCAATAATGCATCTGCGTCTAATCTCTTGTTTACAAACCAAGATGCAAGTTCAACTGCTGCAAATAGAATTATTACACCAAGTGGTAACGCTGTAACTCTTGCAACAAATCTTTCTATTAGTTTGCAATATGACTCAAGTGTCTCACGTTGGAGAATTATCACAATTCCATCTACCCAAGCTTCTATTTCTGGATATGCATATTTACAGAACGGTAACTCTTATGGATCTCAGGCAAATTTTGGTACAAATGATGGATATGCACTAAACTTTATTACAAGTGGAACGCAGCGTTTCTCAATAGCTACTTCTTCGGCCTCAATCACCGGATCTGGTGCAACAGCTATCACTGGAGGAACAACCCTTGCCCTAACATCCGCATCAGGATCGGATCTTAATGTTACATCTGGTACGACAGGAAACCTAAACCTAGATTCTGGTTCAACTGGATCAATTAATATTGGAACAAATGCAAACGCTAAAAGTATAACCGTTGGAAACTCAACTGGAGCAACTGGTCTTGCGCTAAACTCTGGAACAAATGGAATTACACTTCTAACTGCAACAACTGGAAATGTTTCAATAACTTCTGGTTCAACAGGTTCTGTAACTCTGGATTCTGGTACA
>CAIZVZ010000015.1 GCA_903936565.1 uncultured bacterium
CGGATTCAGTCAGGTACTGAGTGGAGTTAATAACGTAACTAACTTTGTTAAACAATTGGCTGGGGGAGTACGTGATACTCTATACTTGCTATCTGGCTCAACTCTAAACATCTCAGGACTAACCACAATCCTTGGAGGTGATGCTGATAACCTATTAACCATAAGAGCAACATCACCTAATTCTCCTGCAAATCTTGGAATCAATGGAGCTTCAAACCTAAACAACCTACGTATCAAGGACATTAACAACACAGGTCCATCAATTGATTTAACTAATGCTAACGTATACGACGATGGAGGAAACACCAACTTCACCTTCAAACCAAACTCTGCTCCGTCACAGAGAAGTGGAGGAGTTGCCAAGACAACATATACTCCACCATCTCTCTATGTGAGACCTCCAACTCCACCATCAGGAAACAATAACTCCAACAACAACAGAAACAAGGGAAGTACTGGTAGTTCACTATTCAATATTAATAGTAATCTTGGAAAGCTATCTCTTGCTAATCTACCAAAGTTCTCATTTTCTGGACTCGGTGCTGGCTCCAGTCTCGGAACATCCAAGTTTGTTAATCCGCTAACAGATCTATTGCAACTGCAACCTATTGCGGGATTCAATCCTTTGCCCAAGGTATACACCAGACTACAATCTAACATATCTAACTTCATCAACTCATCTCTACCACAATCTCTTGCTAATCTCTCAAATACTGTACCCTCAATCAAGAAGGAGTTAACATCCGCTGGCATCATAAACGGCTATGACTTGTATTCAATGAAAGAGAGTCCTGTTAATACTCCAACTCTCTCTGATCTAGCAAAGGACAAGACCAAACAACCTACCAACTTAATATTCACAAGTGTAGACAACACAGAAACACCAACCAAACTATCTATCGACAAGAAGGGAAGAACATATCAGATACTAACCGTTGAACCAAATGACACAATCGACATCAGTATCAAGAGTACAAACAAGACTCTTCCTGTTACAATCTTCGATAACAATCCAATCAAGCCAAACAAAGACAGGAACAACAACATTACTCTGTCTATCAACGCTCCAAAAGAGCAGGGGACAAGGATACTAACTGTTGGAGACTTGACTCTGGAGATTCGGGTGAAGGAAGTTGTGCCGGTGGTATCACCAAAGGTGGACAAAAAGTTGTCCCCAATTAAAAAGATGTGGAACTGGTTTGTAAAATAGCCCCTTCTTATATGTGTCGCACGAGGTAATTTATTATCCAAAATGCATAATACCCCGCTTTTGGCGGGGTATTATGATTTGGTGTGTCTATAAGCCGAATTCTGTACGGCGCATAATTGCTTATGCGTCCGATAGGCATTTATCTTGAATATATGTCGCCATATATTTCTTTGCGTCACTCTTATCAATTGCTTGATAAGCACGGACTTGCACTCAGGTAAGGATTTAGCCGTTTCATCTCTTATGTTTCCAAAAGAGTTCATCCTAAATTTGCATCTAGGATGTCATTTACTTTTCAATAAATGACGTCACTGTTCGCACCTCGTAGGTTTCCCTAGACAGGCGTTACCTGCTACCTTTCTCCTCGCAAAAGCGGGGGAGTGTTCGGACTTTCCTCTCTTTCGAGCACCTATCTGACACTTTTAAATTATAACATAGTTTATAGAAAAAAGCCAGATATTTGTCTTGCTGGTTACACGACGTGTCCAAATCTGCAAAAATTCTTAATTAAATATTTCACAATTCTTTACTTTTTGTTCCAACAGCATAATCAAGTTATTATTTGTCATCTTATGCAAAGACATGAAGAATATTTTAATAACAAAAAAGAAATAGCACGGACTATTTATTTTAGCCAAAAGGAAGTATACTCCCCGTATTTTAAGGCTAAGGTAATTTTAAATTCAGATGGTTTTCATCACTTGCAATTTTCCTCCAGAAAAGAAAGAAATAAAAATGAGCAAATCTATAAATTCAGTTTACTTCCCCTAGGCCTAGAGATACTAAGAAAATCGGCAACGATACAGGAATATAGAAAATTACTAACTCCAATAGGAAACAAATCAAACGGGGATGGATTTGTACCAATGAAGGAGGTTGAATATTGGGGAATGATAGCGATTATTGGAGAGGAACAAATAAAGGTTAAAACTATACTGCGTAGAGTTGGCAATGGAAATGTGGTTTTTTGGAGTGTTATGCTCTATTCTAAGCGAAAAAATGGTAATCAGAAGCTATTTACTGAAGGGATAGAAAATGAGTAGGCATATATTAGGGTGTAGACAATAACCAACAAAAAAACCGCAGATGCGGTATTTTTGTTATGCCTGCCTTCGGCTTAGGAATTCCTTAGCTGAACGGAGCTTTCGCTCACAGGCACGGATGTATAATATCAAAAGCCGTTTAAATGTCAAATTATGTTACAGATAATATTTTAACTCTGCTGGTGGTAAGGAGATGTATCTTGTTCTTGATTGATATTAGCAAGGGTTTTTATAATTGCCTCCATATCGGGAAATAACTCTCTAAAAATATCATCAACTGTTTGGATAATTTCTCTGTCTAAATTCTGCATTCTCCTCATGCCTGGAAAATATTTTTCACCAATTAAATCGACTAGCCTTTCCTTATACCAATGATGTTTTTCATCCGTTTTATCATTCAAATGTTTTTCAATTAAATCATTTATACCAACATGAATTATTTCATGGACTAGCGTGGATATGACACTAGCTTTTGTTCTACCTTCCCAAATCTTTATCCAAACCTTTCCGTCTAAAGATGAATAACTTCCACCTGTGCCGTATCTTGTTAATTCCACAATATATCTATCAAAAATCTTAAATGACGAAATTTCTCTTAGCTTCTGTAATTCTACTCCGATAATCGCCTGTTGTTCTCTAATGCTGACGGCAAATGGTTCATACATGGAATCAATAAATTCTGCTGAAACAGATTCAACAACATCATGATCTGACGATGATTCTGATATTCCATCAGGTAACACATTTAAGGCCCCATTTACGTCTCCATAGAGCTTTTTAAGTCTAGGTAAATCATATAGAGTCTGCTTAACCCGAGAAATCTCTCTGGGAATACCAAAAACAACTTGAAGTTCGATGTTCCTCTCTTGATTTTCATTGTGACCCTCATTTATCATGCTAAAAGTATAGCATGATAATATTAATATATTCATCATTATATGGGTAAAACCACCTTTTAAAATAACTTTATTTTTGGTAAGATAAAGCTATTAATCATGAAATAGCACTTTTGTGCCTATTAATACTTAAAAATCAAAAATGCCAAAGTTTACATCAAGAAAAAGAGGAGAGAAAAAGGATATTATCGATTCGGGCGAAGTTGTCGAAAATAAATCTTCGGAAATGCCGAGCGATTCAGATTTGTCTGAAGCAAAGCCAAAATCCAAGCCCAAAAGAACTTCCGATGTAAAATCAAAAATTAAGCTCTTTGATAATATAGCTAAATATTCTATGTATGTTTTGATTGGACTACTTCCAATCTTTTTTCTTCCAACAGCTTTTATTGAATTGGGTCAATCTAAAATGGGCTTGTTGATTGTGGCTCTGGCTGTAACTCTTATCTCATCTGGCTTGTCTGCAATTTATGGCGGTTCAATAAAGATAGTCAATAAGAAAATTTGGATTCCTGCACTTTTGATTTCGGTAGTAACTTTAATTTCCGCTATCTTTTCTACATCGTACAGTGGATCCTTGATGGGTACAGGAGCTGAACTAGATTCTTGGTATGTGATTTCAATTCTATTGCTAACTACAGTTGTAATAGCTTCTGTTGTTAATACGAAAGAACGCATTTTTACAGCACTTTCTATATTCTGGACAGGACTTGGTGTGGCATCTGTCTTTCAAATACTAAGACTTATATCCGCTGCTTTTGGAATAGATTTATTTACATACATATTGAGTCTAGGGGGAAGATTTGATCTACCGGTACTGAATATGATTGGCTCATGGGGAGATCTTGGTATTGCGGCTGGCGTTGGGGCATTGTCTCTAGCGATAACATTAGATATGGTGCCGCTTAAGGATTCGATTAAAAGGATCTCTTGGACAGTGTTTATTATCTCAACCCTGGTAACCCTTGTTGCTTCATCAATTGTGATTGGGTCTGGAATAGATCAATTAAATAATGGATCACAATTTGTTGTGCCGTCAATGACAATAGTTGGGATTGTTGCGCTTATCTTTTCAATTTTCCAATTAATACAGAGGAATAAAGAAAAAAATAACGAAACAAAATTAGTAAAGTTTCCCATCGCAAGTGTAATTCTAATCATACTTGGAATTATAGTCATGGCGTCGCCTCTGGCTTTGAATCAAAAGATTAATCAATTTGTTGGAGTTCCAAATGAGTCCGTATTAAATGTTAGACCGGGTGTAAGTGACACTTATGTTGTATCAAAAGCGGTTCTTGGTTCTTCCATTAAAAATTCATTAATTGGAGTCGGGCCTCATGGTTTTTATGTCGCATGGAATACATATCGACCTGATTATGTAAACCAGACTGATTTGTGGAATACTGACTATCAGTTTGGTGTTGGGTATTTGCCAACCATGCTTATTAATAACGGAATTCTAGGATTTTTGCTATGGATTGTTAGTTTGATACTGCTACTTATCGCTGGTATAAAGTCAGTAGCAAAAAATAAAAAAGACTCGGCTCATGTTTATACAAACATCGTCACATTTTTGTCAGCTGTATTTTTGTGGACTAATGCCATATTGAATGTTCCAGGTCCGATGGTTTTAATCCTAACTTTTATTGTTACTGGGTTTTTGCTGGCAAACATTGTTATAGACAATAAGTTGGTATCGAGAGAGTTTTTGATGGATGAATCTACAGTTACTCTTGGATTGAAGAAGTTGAAAATTTCGAAAAAATTATTAGGTATGATTTTGGTAATAGTTCTAATGATTCTAGTAATTTGTCTTGCTGTGATATGGATTAACAGAACTCGTTCACAATTCTATTCCGCAAAATCTACTCAGTTGATTTATTCAAAATCCGCAAATATTTCAACTGTTCCTCAATCGATATTTTTACTGAAAAAGGCTTTTGATATTTATCCAAATGATCTTTATGCAAGAGGAATAAACAATTTGGCTATAGTCCAGATTAATTATGATATCTCATCTAGTCCAGAAAATCAGAATCTGGAAGCATTAAGAAATGGGCAAGCAGTTGTAATGTCTTCCTCAACCTTGTCATACCTTGAGGTAGCGGCATCATCTGCTAAGGAAAGTATTGATATAAATAGAAATGACTTTAGAAACTTCCTGCAGTTCGGTTCAACAATGCAAACGGTAGCCCTTCTAAATCTAGAAAAGAATGCTGGAGGTTATGCACTACAGAGTTTTGAAGAGGCGGTAAAACTTGCTCCTAAGCATCCGCTACCTCTATATTCATTGGCAAATTTATATGCATTAGCAGGGGATAAGGAGTCTGCTAAGACTGTACTAATGCAGGCTCTAAAATTAAAACCAAATTTCAATGAAGCTAACGATTTATATCAAGGAATATTGACGGAAGAATCAAGATCGGTGCTTGAGGGTAATACTAATTCATCTTCATCTTCGTCAACAATTAAATCTGCAACGAGTACTCCTGCATCAAAAGTAAAGGCTCCGACTAAAGCGATATTAAAGACGACTTCTAAGACACCAGTCAAAGCTCCAACTCAGCCTACTGTAATGGTTAAAAAGGCCACCACAACTTCAACCACTACAAAGCCTGCGTTGAAGGTAATTAAGGCTCCTATAATTAAAACTACAAAATAATTTAAAATAATTGTTAGGTGTAAAATAAAATTCAGCAATGGTTAAAAAAATATTTAAATTATTTCATAGCGAGGTCAATGGAATGCATCAGGCAGCAGCAATCTTGGGATTGTTTACATTGATGTCACAGGTCTTGGCACTTTTCCGAGATAGAATCTTAGCGAGCTATTTTGGTGCTACCCATTCATTGGATCTCTATTATGCATCATTTAGAATTCCAGATTTTATCTTCGCCTCCGTTGCATCTTTGGTCTCCATTTCGGTTTTAATTCCGTTTTTGAGCGATAGAATAGAAAACAAAAAAGATGGAACGAAGAAGTTTCTAGACTCTGTCTTTACAGTTTTCTTCTTGGCGATAGTGGTGGTTGCTGTGATTGTATTTTTTCTGATGCCGTATATAGCAAAATTTGTTTTTCCTGGAATTACAAATCCAGACTCATTGAGTCAAGTAATCCTTCTTTCAAGAATTCTATTGCTTCAGCCAATATGCTTGGGGGTATCTAATATGCTTGGGGTAATTACTCAAATTAAAAAGAGATTCTTTCTCTATGCTATTAGTCCGATTCTATACAATTTATCTATAATATTTGGAATAATATTCCTTTATCCTTTCTTTGGAATTACTGGTGTGGTGTATGGAGTCGTAATAGGAGGATTTTTGCATTTTATAATTCAAATACCATTTGTAATAAGGCAGGGTATGTTGCCACGTCTCACTTTTAAAATTGATTTTAAAGAAGTTTGGAAGGTTGTCAAAATATCTATACCAAGGACTTTGACGCTTTCAACAACGACACTTGAACAAATTTTTATCACAGCTTTTGCCTCAACTCTAACTGTTGGTTCAATTACAATATTTAGTTTTGCATACAATCTGCAGTCTGTTCCACTCGCAATTGTTGGTATCAGCTATACACTAGCTGCTTTTCCAACACTCTCTTCTTGTTTTGCTAAAGGTCAAAAGGATGAATTCATGAGGCATATTGTAACTGCTGCGAGACATATTATCTTCTGGTCTTTTCCAATTACAGCACTCTTTATTGTTCTACGTGCGCAGATTGTTAGAGTTATTCTAGGCTCCGGATCTTTTAACTGGCAAGACACAAGATTAACCGCAGCGTGTCTTGCTATATTCACAATTTCACTTTTTGCACAATCTTTAAAATTGCTATTTATAAGATCGTATTATGCAGCTGGAAAAACAAAGAAGCCTTTGTTTATAAATTTGATAAGTTCAACGATTACAATATTGTCACCATTTATATTGCTGCAAGTTTTTGTAAGCTCTGAAACCTTCAGAGTATTTTTTGAATCGCTATTTAAAGTGTCTGGTATTGCGGGAACAGAAGTTATGATGCTTCCTTTGGGGTATACGATCGGCACGCTTGTTAATTTATTAATGCTGTGGACTTTGTTTGAAAGGGACTTTAAGGGTTTTACGAAAAAGACAGCAATGGTTCTCGTGCATTCATTGGGGGCTGGAGTAATTGGTGCTTTTTTTGCATATGTTGGATTAAATATATTTGCTTCAGTTTTCTCACTATCGACTGCTATGGGGATATTTTTACAAGGATTTTGCGCAGGTATTATGGGTATAATCGTTACAATTTTGATTTACATGCTGCTTGATACAAAAGAACTTGGAGAAGTTTGGGGAGCGATTGCGTCTAAGGTTAATAGAAATAATCTTATTGTTTCAGAGCCTGATACCATTGAGGGGTAAAATGATTGAATAATCGTTGTACTGTACAACTTTTTTATATAAGTTATCCACATAATTTGGAGTATATAATAGGAAATTATTGATAATTAAATGTTATAATATAGCCAGAAATACTATATTAATTTAGTATTCTAATCGAAAATTAAAGTACCTCATAAATCGAGGTTTGTACTTTGAGGGTAAATGAGATTTCGATTTAAGTTTTATAAAAATAATCAAAAATACATGTTAAATTTTGGAACAAAGGAAATAATAATAATCGCAGCTGTTCTAGTTCTATTGTTTGGTGCAAAGAAAGTACCAGAACTTGCTAGGGGAGTCGGAGATGCTATTCGTCATATCCGTAATGGATTTAAGGATGAGGATGGTACTGAAAGTAAGAAAGGTAGTAAATAAAATTCTTTAACATAGATGTTAAGTTCTAGACATTCATTTAGATTAGTTTCCTATAGAGAAATTGAAAAGGTTTCTTCTGATTTAGTATTGGAAAAAACATATCAAAATGGAGAAATTAATCAAGTTAGTGATGTTGAGAATAACGATGTTGAGATTGATGCTAAGAAGAGATCGTTCTTAAAGATGTTGGGGGTGGTTGGGGTGGGAGCTATTGCGACTTCATTAGTGCCAAAGAGGGCTGACGCTTTGGTTTTTGGTAGTACACCAACTTCTAATACCGTAGGTGTTAAAAACGCTGCAAACGTTCGTGTTAATCCAGCACTGGAAGATGGTGGTAATTTAGCTTCAATTAAGACAAACACTGATAATCTTGCGGGAATAAAAACTGACACAGCAAATTTGGTTAATATCGAAACCAATACAGATAATCTGTCCGCAATCAAAACTGCTGTTGAGTCAAGTGTTACTACTGAGGGATTTATTAAGACAAACACAGATACTTTAGTAACTAATTCAAATAAATTTACTTTTGAAAGTGGTAGCCTTAAAGTAGTAAGTAGTTCCGGTTCTGGTGGGTATGAAATTGTGGGAATAAAGGATTCATTGGATACAAGAATTAATCCTGTTCAAGATGACACCGTGATATTGCTCCGTCGTATGGTTAAGATAATGGAATCACAGGCAACAGTTGACGCTGCTAATCGTCAAAGAATAACTATTGATGCAATGGGCGCCTTAACCTCAATGCCAGTTACCATAGGTGCTGGTGCTGCAGCAATTGGTTCTGTTGTTTTTGGAGCGACTGCGAGTGTAAATATTGCAGGTCAAAATCAGCAAATGTATCAAGATCCTGCTCGTAATGCATTTGCTAATGGTATAAGACAAAACTTAATTTTTTCATAATAAAATAATATGGGACTTTCAAATAATCTAAAAAAACAAGTTGATATACCAGTATGGGAATGGTGCCGTCTCGCCCCCACTGCTTCGTCCGCCTTGAGTTCTACCTGTACTGCCGACAATTCATTGTATCACGTGTCTTTTGGCCGTTATGTTTATTTCATGAACTCAGTTCCAGTTGCTCCTGCGGCAGCAACTGGATATACTACTGGTTTTTTTAGATACGATACCGTTACAGATGCATATCAAGTTTTAAACTATCCTCTAGCTACGTTAACAACGTATAGTGGTATGCAATTCGCTGGGGGGCAAGGTTATAACGCGAGAGTTATTTCTGCTGGTTCAAATACTGTTGTTGCAGCAGCTTTGACTGGTAAGACTTTAAAGGGTTTTGATATAAGAATTACTGGAGGTACTGGTGTTGGCCAACAAAGAATTGTCACTGATGTTTCTGATCCAGTGATTGCTTATTCTGGAACTGTTACAACTCTTACGGTTACTCCAGAAAACAACGTGATTGATGCGAATGCTAACTGGACTATTAATCAGTGGGCTGGATATCAAATGCGTTTTGTTCATGTTTCAGGCCAGGCTCAAACCAGAAAGATAATTTACAATACTACAAACACTCTTTACTTTGCAGATGTTTCCAAGTTGGCAGAGGATCAATGGTCTTGGACACCAATCTTTACTCTCACTGGTTCACCTCTGGTTGTGGATGCTGTTGGTACTCCTTATCAAATTGAGTCCTCAACTATTACCGTTGATACACAATGGACAGTTCAACCAGATGAGACTAGTCGTTTTGTGGTTCGTTCAGGTGGAATTTGGATGGTAACCTCGGGTGCAACTTACTCACTTCAATATTACGATATAGCAGCTGATCAGTGGTATGTCCGTAATTCTTGTGCTGCGCTTGGTCCGGTCAGTGCCGCTGGTACCGAAGCATCTATTGTAAATTCTGGTGAAAACGCAACGGTCTTTGAAAGAGGTGTAGCTTTGGGTGTTCACTCAAAAAGAAATATGCAGGATACTACAAAGAGTTGGACTACTAATCAGTGGGTGGGTTATTCGCTTAGAATTTTTTCTGGTACTGGTGAAGGTAAGGTTATGAATATTATATCAAATACCTCAAATAATTTAGTATTTGATCCTGTGCTTTGTGTCGATCCTATAATCGTAGCGTCAGCTTCTGGTGTAAGTGGATCATATGCTGTAACTACTGCTATGGCAACTTTGCCGAATTGTAACGGCTGGTCAATAACTGGAACTGGCATTGGCGCTGGGGCTAAAATTGTTTTAGGTCAAGGAACAACAAGTTTGGTTTTGTCTGTTGCTAATTCAGGTACTGTATCTGGAGATTTAACGATGGGAACTTCAGCTACGGGTACAATTGGAGAAATGCTCATTACAACTAGTATTCCAACACCGCAAACTTGCAATGGCTGGTCAATAACTGGTACTGGTATTGGAGTGGGTGCTAAGATTGTTTCCGGTCAAGGAACGAATAAGCTTGTGTTGTCCGTTGCTAATTCTGGGTCCGTTTCTGGTATTGTTACAATGGATTATGTTGTGACAGCTGTATCTGGTGTTTCAGGTGAGTATACTATTACGACTGTTGAAAAAACTCCAGTCAACTGTAATGGATGGCAAATATCTGGTACGGGAATCAGTATTGGGGCTACAGTAATTTCAGGTCAAGGAACAAATACTCTGGTTCTTTCAGTACCTAACACGGCAACAGTAAGTGGTGATCTTGATTTGGATATGGCTCCAGATTCAACTTCTAAATATTTTATCGATGCTTTTGAGGTGGGTATTGTGTCTTCTGTAAACCCACCGTCACCAATTACTGCACAAACTATTTTTGTAACTTCCGGGATAATTGGTACTGCAAATATTACAGTTAATTCAAACACACCGGCTAACTGTGATGGTTGGTATGTTTTTGCTGCGGGCATTAATATTGGGACAACTATTGTCTACGGGCAGGGTACTAAAAATCTTGTTCTATCGGATAGTAATACGGCTACAATCTCTGGTAGTATAGTTATATCTCCAAGCTACGTTATGGCTACGGCAGCAGCTACTTGTACAATAAATACATACTCAATTACAACTAGCAGTAACACCCCATATAACTGTAATGGTTGGTATATTTATGGTACCGGTGTCGGACTAGGGGCGACGATTGTTTCTGGACAGGGAACAACAAGTTTGACTGTATCAATGATAAATACCGCGACGTTTTCTTCTGGAGATCTTTATCTGTGTCCAACAATTCAATCTCCAACCGTCTCCTCCCTCTCTTATACTGGTTCTGGTGCTGCGACTACGATTACAACAAATCCTAATACCTTACTAACCCCATTTAATTGTAATGGTTGGTATGTAACCGGTTCTGGTATTGGAGTTGGAGCTATGGTGGTATCTGGTCAAGGTACAAATACTTTGACACTATCGGTGGCCAACTCTGGAGCAGTCAATGGACTTGTAACAATCTCTCCAACAATAGCTACTGCAACAGCTGCTGCAGGAGTTGCGGGGGCGTATACAGTTACGACGGACGCCGGTGAAGCAAATACACCTGATAACTGTAATGGTTGGTATGTTTCAGGCGCTGGAATTGCTCTTGGTGCAACAATTATTTCGGGACAGGGAACTAAGACTTTAACATTATCAATTGCAAACACGGCTACAGTTTCATCTGGGGTTGTCCTGACACTTTCGGCAACAGCTGTTTCTACAGGTTCCATTAGTGGTTCAGTCTTTACAGCTGGCCCCACCACAGGCGCTTACTATCCTGGGCAAATGTTAATTGGTAGTGGTGTAACAACTTCTAAAACCGTCGTCTCTCCTGTTGGTGCTTGTTTTACAACAACAGCTGTTACAACAGTGAACTTTTCGACAGGTAATCCTCAAGCTTTAGGTATAACACCAGGTATGGCAGTGACGTTTCTTGGGGGTACTACCGGTGTAATTACGGCTGGAACTTTTGTTACTGCAGTGACGTCCAGTACAGTAACTTTATCAGTCGCACCTTCAACAACATTAGGTAGTGCAACGTTACAATTTGGTCCGATGGTATACATGAGTGCGACTAGCACGGGGCCGTTAGTTACGGTTGCCTCAACTGCCAACTTGACCGTGGGAATGTTCGTTAACTACATCAGTGGTACTGGAGCTATTGTTGCAGGTACTTATATTCTACAAATAAACTCAGCTACAACATTCACTGTTTCTTTAACTCCGACTACGCAACTTTCATCTGCCCTTGTCTCTTTCCAGCCCTATCAGACCATGATTACCAGCCAATTGTCTGGTACTCCTGGTGGTGCAGGAACGTATAGTATCTATCCTTCTCAGGGAACATTTTCTACAGGTATTATAATGACTGCGACGGGTACAAGTGGACAGTTTACGATTACTACAAACGTAGCTAGTCCCTCAAATTGTAATGGACTATCTATTACAGGTTTTGGTATTGGTGTCGGTGCTGTCATATCATCTGGGCAAGGTACTACAACTTTGACATTGTCTGTTGCCAACTCTGGTACTGTGTCTGGTGCTATTAATCTTTCTGCATTATCGACAATAAGTACTATAATCGGTGTGGGAAACTCAGTTTTAGTTGATGTTACGAAGAACTGGCCACTAAACCGTTGGAATAACCAAGTAGTTAGAATTAAGTCAGGTACTGCTAATGGAGATTATCGTAGTATTTTGTCAACTGTTCCAGGTTATGTAACTTACACCTCGAATGCAACCACAGCTTCTAGTATTGGAAACATTGTCACTCTAGCTTCTGGTAATACCTCAAATATACTTGTTGGCATGGTATTGAATGTTACAACAGCTGCTAATACAGGGGTCTTTGTTTATGGAACTACAGTTACGGCTATTAATAATTCTACACAGTTTACAATTTCCACTACTCCAACGACACCTTTAGTTGGTGCTACAATTACTGGATCACCAGTAAACACCTTGGTTACTTATTCTACATGGAATACAGTTCCTGACAGTACATCTAGATATGTCATTCATGGGGATCCTGATAAAAACTATATAAGTTTTGGAGGCCAAACTCCAACTTTTGTTCATAATATTGAAGCGGACACTGTAACCATGGGTCGTATGCTTGATTACGGTGTAGCTAGAGGTGTTTCGGCACAATTTTCTGATCATAATCCAATTTCATTATCAGCGACAATTCCATCTGTTCCCGTTTTGCCAATAGTCAGTGCTGTGGGTTATATTGGAGCAGTTAATGCAACAACACCAGCCCCTTCAGTAACAGGTGGAATAACAACAATAAATCACTTGGGTGGTATTTACCCAATCGGAAGTTGGATTACGGTAGCTGGTATTACCCCTACAACTTACAATGGTACATGGCAAGTTTGTAACTCATCTTTTGGATCAGTGTCATACTATAATGCTTCCGGAGCTTATGTTTCTGGAACCGGTACAATTGTTCAAGCAAACTCAATTGTTCTTGGAGGAACACTTGCCAGCGGAGCTTTTGCTGCGATAGGTAATGGTACAACAATGACCTTGTCTGGATGTGTTCCGGCTGCTTACAACGGTCTTGTAACTGTTGCTGCTGGTCTAGCTGCCGGTTCCGGTCAAACTTACGGAGGTTATCAAGGTACTGCCTCTGCTTCAAGTTCCTCTACTACAATTACTTTGACAGGAGGTGACACAACTGCAAACCTAAGGGCTGGTATGATTCCAGTCGCAACTGGAGGTAGTGGTACAATTATAACTGGTACTGTTATAACAAGTATTACGAACGCTACTCAATTCGTAGTATCTCAAGCTCCATCACCTGCGCTTTCTGGTGTAATAATTTCAGTTGTACCGTCTGTAGCTTGGTCAGGAGTGGTTCCTGGAAATATTATTACAACTGGTGTTGTTCAGAAAACTCCGCAGGCTGTTTTGTCAGGTACAAGTTCTGGAACTACTTGTACATTGCTGCCAACAGCGGTAAACCCAACTGTATATCCAATTGGTTCATGGATCACGGTATCAGGTATTACACCTGGTGGATATAACGGTGTTTATCAAGTTACGGCAAATACAGCTGGTGGATCGGTATCATATGTTGTTCCTGTTTCAATGTCTAATGCTTCTACGTCTGTTGTCGCTGGTGCTACAGTTGGTTTTGCTACAACGACTCAACTTGTAAACACAGTTAACCCTCATTCATTTAAAACTGGTCAGTATATAACTCACCGGGGTGATACTGGTTTTAGTGCGGCCAATAATAATATTACAGCTCCAATTTCTACAGTGTTGATGTTTACAGCCGGTGCTCCAGCTCAATCGACGCAGTATACTTTTCCTGTTGCTGCTCCATCAGGTCCAATGCTTCCTTTTGTGCAAACTACAAGTGTGCTTTGCGATGCTGCTAAGAACTGGTTACCAAATCAGTGGGCGGGTTGTATGGTAACTTACAACACAACACAACTTAGTGCTGCGACTGTACCAGTTCAACCAACGGTCGTTGCTGCTCACGTTATATCAAATACAAGTAACAGTTTAATTTTTGCTGCCGCACACACATTGCCAGTGTCTGGCGTATCGCGTTATGTTATTACATCTCAAGCGAGTTCTCCCGTTCAAAATTCGTTAGGATGTTCTGACTCCGGCGTCTCTTTGGGTGTGCAAACAGCTGCTTTGTTGCAGGATGTAACCAAGGCTTGGGTGTCTCCAGGTGGCACAGTTGGAGTGATGGCAATTGGTATTACTGCAACAACTGCTGTAACTGTTCCAGTTCTAAACACCGCTAACCTCTATGTTGGTATGCAGGGCCTCGTTCTTTCTTCAGCTACTGTCACTTTAACTTATGGAATAACAATCGCTACAATCGCTCCTGTAACGGGAGCTTTGACGATGAGTGCTGCTTTTGCTGGTACTGGTACAGCTGTTATGACGTTTGGTTATGGAGTCACATCTGCTGTGTCAAACGGTAGTACCAATACGGCAACTATACTTAACACGGTTTCAGGTCTTTATGTAGGTATGTTGGCTACTGTTTCTTTCGGAACTGTTACTTTGCCAGTGGGTACTAGGATTACCGCAATTAATGGACTTGTGATCACGTTATCAAATTATTTTGGTGGTGTAACCAGTGCGGCAACACTTACTTTTACCGCTCCATGTAGCAGTTCTGATAATGTTGTTACAGTGTCAGGATATACAACGGCAGGTTTGCAGGTTGGTATGTATGTGGGGGTGATTTCAGCTGCAAACTATTCTGCAGCTCTTCCAACCACTGGAGCGTTTATTGCAAACGGTGGTACCAACTTAACAACAGTTAAGGTTGCTTCAATTATCAATGCAACTCAATTTACAGTTACATCAACTCCTGCAGTTCCATTAGTTAACGCAACTGTAATTGCATCATTTTGGGTTCCTAACATCTGGGTAAACAGAAGAATAAGAATTACAAGTGGTGCAACTGCCAACTTCACTGAGGTTGCCATAACAGCAAATAATCACAATACATTGGCTGTAGTGTTAAATGCCGTACACGGCTCCACTGGTTATTCAATTCTACAGCAGCCGGTTAGATCGCTTGGTACTGCATTGTTTTGGAATTATGGATCTTCAAATGTGGATAAGCGTGGTACATATTTGTATCAGGCAAGAGGAGGTCCATCTGCATTGGGTCTTACTGGTTGGGATAGATTAAATTTACAGAATGATAAGTGGGAGTTTTTGATGCCTACTCCAAACTTTGAAGGTATAACCGTTGGTGCGATGCATGCCTATGATGGTCTTGATCGAATCTATTTCACAACGTCGGGTACAAACCGTGTATATTATTTGGATCTTGAGAATATGACCATACATGGTGCATCGCAGTACCCATACTTGATTGGAGGAGTTGTAGCTGGAAACAGAATGGAGATATTCGAAACAGCTGATGGATTAAAATACCTATGGTTAAATAGAAACACAGGTGCAGAATGTTTTAAACAATTATTATTCTATTAAAATAAAAATATGGACATCGCTTCAATTAATCAATTACTAACTAGTCGCTTGAACACACTTAATGACGCCAGATCTCGGGCAATTTCAGTTGGTGATATAGAGCAGATTAATTCGATTGATAAGGATTTAATGGAGACCAGAAATTCACTGCAACAGCTTCAGATGTTGGCTGATATGTCAGCTGCCGCTCTTAATGCAAATATTACTCCAGCGGAGGTTGTTGCTAGTGGCATCAGTGCCATATCTAATACTAGTAGCATTCAAGGTCCTTCATCAAGTGCGTTCATAAACGGCTATGATGTGTCTGCCTATGCAACAGATCCACTTTATGAAGTGAAAATAAATAGAATATTGGAGGGTATGCCGATATTTAATCTCGTTGGAGATATAGATGTCTATATTCAGAATTGCGCGCCAGGTTCTCCAGTGACCGGCAGTATGATTTATTCTTCAACCACTAAATTTAATACAGATTTAAATTTGTTGATAGCTATAATACAAAATGATTCTTCTTTTGGAACACTTGGTGTAGGGGCTAGAACATTTAATCCTGGTAATGTCGGTAATACTGGTTATGCAGAGCGATCTTATTCCTCTTGGGCGGATGGAGTTGATGCAGTGGCAGACTGGTTGAATCGCCATAGAATTTCAGATAGTGCTCAGGCTTTATTGAATCAACAGGCCCCTCAACCTATAGCTAGTTATTATGATCAGCAGATTGTTCACACAGTTGAAACTCCAGTATCGTATGCGACAAATCAAGCGGTTCCGATTCAAGTGTTAACTCACGAGACGATTGCGCCTGCAGTTGTAGAGCCTCCTGTTGTTGTTAATGTGGTTTCTCCAGAGGTGGTTGTAAGTGGAGCGGTTATAGATTCTACTTCTGGTGGTGCGACATCGACCGCACCGGTATATAACGATACAGCTTCTGCGGCAACATCTACACCTGTATACAGCGACACATCTTCTACTTCTACCGCGACATCTTCACCTATATTTAACGACACATCTGCGACTACGACATCTTCCACAACTGAGAGTCGTAGACTAGATGTGATATCGGTGCCGCCAGTGGATTCGGAGTCTACTTCAACGCCAAGCACAGCAACAAGTACGCAAGCTATGAATAATACGGGTCGAAAGAGAAGGGTGGTCTAAAATAAAAAAGCATGGAACAACTCAGTCAAACATTTTCAAATTATCATGAATACTTTGAGCACCTTAGAAAAAAGGTTTACGTGTTGGCTGTGGCTTTTTTCGTATTTTTTATTGTAGGCTTTTTTGAAGCAGGAAATATTATAAAATTTATAATAGGTATATTCAATCTAAAGGATGCTTCGATTGTAACGACGTCCCCATTTCAGTTTCTGGATTTATCCACCAAGATTGGCTTCTATACAGGACTTTTTGTTTGCGTACCTTTATTTATATACTATCTATATGATTTTTTGAAGGATGGACTTAACAAAAAAGAAAAGAATTTATTCTTTATACTTCTTCCTACCGGGATGTTTCTTTTTGCTTCAGGATTTCTATATTGCTTTACGATCTTGTACTTTTATTTAAATTCAATTTCAGCTATTAATTTAGCTTTTAATATACAAAACGTTTGGGATATTAGTAGTTTTTTGTCTCAGGTAATATTTGCTTCAATTTGTTTTGGTTTCGTATTTCAATTCCCAATCATTTTAACTTTTTTAATAAGAGTGGGTTTACTAGATTTGAAATTTTTAATAGAGAAGCGTATTTATGCTATATCCGCGATGTTTATTTTTGTAGGTTTTTTACCCCCACCTGATATATTTTCTACAATATTTCAGGCACTTCCGTTGGTTTGTCTATATCAAGTAACTCTCTGGGTTAACTCTGCAATTAATAAGGCTTATTTAGTCGACACAAAAAACCAAAAAGTCGAAAAAGTTGTAATAGAATCCGCAATATATGAATAAAAATATTTTTAAAATTAATAGCGGGGTATTTGGAAAAACATTTACAATGTTGAGTATCTTTTTGTCAATGATAGGTATTTTATCTTTTCATATTGCTGTGGCTGTGACGGACAAGTACGCACCGGGGGATACTATTGTTTTGGGGGACTTCGTTTATGATGACGACTACGTTGCAACAACATCACCATGTTATATTTCAATATATGATCCTTCAAACACGCCTGTAATTTCAAATGTTACAATGAATGCCCTAGCCAATGGTTGGCACTATTATAGTACCAGTAGTTTTTATACAGAGGGTGTTTGGCCTGCAACGATGACCTGTGGAAGTATTGGGGGAGGGGACTTGGCTAATTTAGACAAGACTTTTGCTATTGGATATGCCAATGCTTCAACAACCGCCATCTCAAATAGTGTTTGGAATAATGCCGGTACATCATCAATTGCTGCTGGTGTAAATGCAAATACACTTGACGCAATAAATAATGCATCATCAGCGATTGTTGCAAGTGTTAATTCAAATACTTCAAACATTATAACTGAAGCGTCGTCGTCGCTTGCGGCTTCTTTGCCTTCATTGATTTGGAATTATTCAGGTCGTACATTAAGTAGTTTTGGAACATTGGTGGCTGACATTACTACTGCAGTTTGGGGTGCTACGACAAGAACTTTAACGGCGTCACTGTTGGGTGGTGGGGGAAATTTGGCAACGCAGTCTGACATAACAGGGGCTGTCTCTTCAATAAATAGTAATACTGACGCCACAGTCTTAACCGCCTCCACATCTCTTGCATCAACTATTCCCGTCGCTGTTTGGGCAAACGGTACACGTTCCCTTACAACCTTCGGCTCACTCGCAGCTGACGTTTGGTTGAATGGCACAAGAACAATCACAGGTGGAGCAGCGACAACATCTCTTGCTGCAGCTGAC
>CAIZVZ010000016.1 GCA_903936565.1 uncultured bacterium
AGAGCAGGGGACAAGGGTGCTAACTGTTGGTGATTTAACATTGGAGATTCGGGTGAAGGCACAGGTACCTGCGACTGCACCTAAGGTGGAGAAGAAACTGACTCCTATTGTGAAGATGTGGAGGTTTTTCGGAGGGAGGTAGATAATTTAACGATAATATTTGTGTTTTTAAATGCATATATTAATGTTAAAATTAAGGTATAGCAAAAGTAACAAATTAACTGATATGCAAACAGAAGAAACAAAACGTGGAAAATTCATTATCATTGAAGGAGGAGAGGGTGCGGGTAAAAGTTCACAACTAAGAGATATTAAAGAATTGTATGGTGACAAGATAATTACAACCCGTGAACCTGGTGGAACTCCATATGCTGAAGAAATTAGACATCTTATTTTGAAATCAGAAAACGCAGGACAAGCCGATGCTAAAACTCACTTTGCATTATTTTGGGCAGCAAGAGCAGATCATATGAAGAATAAAATTGTTCCCGCACTCGAGAGTGGAATAAATGTTATCGCAGATAGATTTGATTCTACAACTTTTGCATATCAAATTTATGGACAAGGCGCAAAAGAGTTGGAGGGATTCTTTTGGCAGACTAGAGATTTTTATTTAGGCAATAATAAGCCGGATGCGTATATTTATTTAGATGTTTCAGCCGAAGAAGGTCTTAGAAGAAAGAGTTTTCAATCTGAGGATGAAAATAATCATTTTGATGAAAGAAGGTTGGATTTTCACAATACGGCAAGGGTTGGTTTTCTGGAATTTTTAAAACAAGTGCCAAACGTAATTTTGGATGCAAATCCACCAAAGTCAGAGGTTAGAACAGCACTTGTTGCAGCTATTGATAAAATTTTAAGTGAATAATAAATGAAGTGTTTAGTAATAAAGTATAAAATATAAAGATAAATAAAAATATGCCAAGACTACAAAATAAAATTGCATTTATAACAGGAGCTGCCGGAGGAATTGGAAAGAGTATTGCTACAAAATTCCTTGCAGAAGGTGCGACTGTTGTTATATCTGATGTATCAGATGATCGCGGTGTCGCAACTGCAAAAGAGTTGGGTGAGAAATGTACATATATGCATCTTAATGTTTCAAATGAAGAAGAGTGGAAAAATACATTGCAAGCTGTGTTTGATAAATTTGGTCACATAAATATTTTAGTAAACAATGCTGGAATTTTGGGATTAGAAAATCCCTCTTGGGGACCACAAGATCCTGAGAATGCGTCGCTTGAAAGTTGGAAAATGATTCACTCAATAAACAGTGACTCGGTATTTTTAGGTTGCAAATACGCGATTAAATACATGAAGCAAAACGGGACAAACGCCGTGAGTAAACCAATCGGTGGAAGTATTGTAAATATGTCCTCGCGTTCCGGAATGGTCGGCGTTCCAACGACTGCTGCTTATGCATCAAGTAAGGCGTCAGTTAGAAATCACACAAAATCAGTTGCATTATATTGTGCAAGTCAGGGATATAATATTCGATGTAACTCAATTCATCCTGCGGCAATTTTGACTCACATGTGGGAGTGTATGTTGGGAGATGAAAGTGTAAGAGATGAAAATATGAAGAAACTTTGTCACGATATTCCACTAGGTCACATGGGAACGCCCGAAGATGTTGCAAACGCTGCAATCTTTCTAGCATCCGATGAATCGGCATTTATGACAGGAGAAGAAATGGTAATTGATGGAGGGATTTTGGCGGGGACATCTTCTTCACCAAGAAAGGGGGAGTAGTTTATCTAAAATTGGGGAATACCCAAAAGTTTGCTACAATGGTTCAATATGGCTGACAAATATTCTGCAGTTTGGGTCTCACATTCTTCTATGGGCGATTTTATAAAATGCCCTCGTCTTTATTATTTACATAATGTATACAAGAATCCTAAAACAGGTAAGAAAATAAACCTAGTCAGCCCCGCACTTTCTTTGGGTTCTGCAGTGCATGAGGTTGTTGAAGGTCTATCTGAATTTCCTGCGGAGAAGAGATTTGAAAATCCACAATCACTCTTAGATAAATATAATAAAGTTTGGGAGAAGTTTAGTGGAAAAAAGGGGGGATTTAAAAATGAGGAAGAGGAGGCTCTGGCCAGGGCTCGCGGAGAAGAGATGATTAAAAGAGTTATGAATAATCCTGGACCCCTGAAGGAGAAGATTGTAAAACTTAAAGAGGATGGGATGTTGCCAAACTTTTATCTTTCAGAAGATGACAATATTATTTTATGTGGAAAAATCGACTGGCTGGGATACAAGCCAGAAGACAACAGTATTCATATTTTAGATTTTAAAACTGGCAAGCACGAAGAGAGTGGTGAGTCATTGCAGCTGCCAATTTACCAATTACTTTTAAATAAATTACAAAAGAGAAAAGTCTCGGGAGCGTCTTATTGGTACTTGGATTCTGATAATGAGCCAAAAGAAATTGATTTACCAGATTTGAAGGAGTCGTACGAGAGAGTTTATAAGGTTGCAAAGGTGGTATCTGACGCTAGGGCTCTCGCTCAAGCTGAAGGTCCTGATAAAGCTTTTGTTTGCCCAAGAGGAGAGAAAGGTTGTTTTGGATGTTTGCCATTTGAAAAGATTATACGTGGGGAAGCAGAGTTTTTGGGAAACGGAGAGTGGGGACAGGAGATTTACATTGTATAATAATCCTCTTCCACATCATCATTTTCTGATTCACTATCCTCTTTTTCAGTTCCTAGACTACGACTACTCTCAAAATAAAATACAATCATAGAAAATACAGTAGATACACTTTCGGCGTTTAAGGTTTTAATTGTTAGAAGGTCAATAAATATACCTAAAATTACAGCGAAGGCAAAATATATGGTGGATAAAATTGCAATCTGATGTCCACTTTGGAAATCG
Source organism: uncultured bacterium (assembly GCA_903936565.1). Lineage (GTDB taxonomy): Bacteria > Patescibacteriota > Minisyncoccia > Phycocordibacterales > CAIZLB01 > CAIJKW01. The sequence goes on from CAIZVZ010000016.1 coordinate 2,884, forward strand.
TACCACCTGTTAATACGCTTAGATGAATATCTCGTTCCTACCCATATTAATGCTGGGCTAATTATTATAGGCCACCATCCCAAATTATCTATATCAATTATTGCGAGATAATATGGAATTCCAATCACAATTAATCCAATCACCGCTGTTGTCAGCATGGTATTTTGCCAATGTTCCCAGGCTATATAAAAAACACTCTTTTCTTCTTTTTCTTGCATAATCTAGTTTGATTTAATTAAATAAAACATATTAAGTATATTTAATCTTTTGAAAAAAGATAGGGTGCTTAAGTTTAATAATGATTATGTACATGTTCCAAAATGGAACATGTACATAAGTAGCGTTAACTTGTATCTTTATAAAACACGCTTTATATGGTTATGTATATAGATCAACTCTCCGGAATTTCCGGATAGTTGAAATTACTTTTGAGGCTAAATAAATGGATATATCGGCAACTGTTGCAAAAAATGCAACAGTTCGATTTGTGGGGGTTGTATTTCTGACGAATGTTTTACTAAATAATTTATTCAGTAATTCTTTAGGAAAAGTTTACAGAGTCTTTGGGGTCGATTTTCTATAATTGATGGCTATGAAAAAAGCCATAAAAAGTAAAAATAATTTAATCATATATCAATCGAAAGGTGTAAAAATTGAAGTTTTTAGTGATTTTAAGAATGATAATATTTGGACTACCCAATCCCAAATAGCAAAACTTTTTTGTATTGATCAATCTGTTGTCTCCCGTCATATACAAAACCTATTTAAAGAATCGGAAATTGAGGAAAAAGGTAATATGCAAAAAATGCATAATACTTCATTATATAAACCCACCTTCTTATACTCTCTGGACGTTGTCTTAGGAGTCGGATATAGAACAAATTCGTATGAAGCTGTTGAGTTTAGAAGATGGGCAACCAAAACCCTTCGTGAGCACATAACTAAGGGATATACTATAAATCGTGCTCAAATTACTAAAAATTATGATTCTTTTATAAAGTCAGTAGAAGATATACAGAACCTCCTTCCAGAAAATGTTGATTTGGATACCAAGTCAATCATTGAGCTAATTAAGGAATTTTCTAGTACTTGGCTTTCTCTCAGTGCTTATGACAGTGATTCGCTTTCTACAATGGGTACAACAAAAAAGTCTGTAAAATTGACAGGTGAAGAATTGAAGCGAGCTATTCTAAATCTACGAATGGAGTTAATTAAAAAAGGCGAAGCGACAGAAATCTTTGCGCAAGAGAAAACCGTAGGAAGCATAGAGGGGATTGTTGGAAATGTAATGCAATCATTCAATGGAAAAGAAGTCTATAAAACTGTTGAAGAAAAGGCTGTCCACCTTTTGTATTTCTTAGTCAAAGATCACCCCTTCGTTGACGGAAACAAACGATCTGGGGCCTTCGCTTTTATTTGGTTTTTAAGAAAAGCAAAAGCTAAGAAGTTTAGAAATATAAATCCAAGTGCGCTCACTGCATTAACACTACTTATTGCTGAGAGTAATCCTAACGCAAAAGACAAAATGATTGCTCTTGTTGGCGGAATGCTACGGTGATTGTTATTTATCGTATATATTTTATA
>CAIZVZ010000017.1 GCA_903936565.1 uncultured bacterium
AGTTTTAATTTAATTTAATTTTAAAATTATTCTTATAATACTTAAATTATATCATAGTTTTTTGCTTTGCAAGTGTTTTTATTCAAAATAATCGTACCCATCCAATTCAGCACCAGCATCCTCTAATTTTTCATGTAAATAATTAATATTATCACGTAATTCCATTATCATAGAATAAGAAATCCTAGACTCAGGACTTGGCCTTAAGTTGTCGTCATTCTCAATCATTGCATGAGCTGCCTTGAATGATCCGGCGGCTGAATCTATATCTCCAATTTCAAAAAATATCTGTACCTCAAACATGCTCATTTCAACTCTGGCAAATGTTCGCTCAGGACCATCATTTTTAACATCTGCAAGTTTTTCCATTCTAATATGCCAATCACGAAAAGCTTGCTCGAATTTTTCACCTTGTCCATGTTTCTCAAAAACTCCTATAACACCAGCTACCCTAATAGTCTCTGGATCATACCCCAACTCAACAACTTCCGCTGGATTTAAATTTGGTGCATCTTCTGACATATTATATTTTAAAAATTAATTTAACTAATTTGTTCATCTCGACCTTCCGCCATTGAACCATGGTCAATTCTTGCAACAGCTTCTGCATCAAGTGGTGTAATCTTTGCAAAAACAGTTAACTCTTTTTGTTTTCTAAGTTCTTCCTCAAGTTTTTTATTTTCCTTCTCGAGTGACTTGTATTTAAAGTAGTTTGCAACGCTTCCTGGAAGCAATAACAATACCGTTATAATAATACCAACGATGATAGCTAGTATTAATATTAAAGCCAATGAACCAGTCATGTGCCACGAGAAAAAAGTGATGGTTATCACGTCAATATTTTGTAATGCAAAAATAACAGCCACAGCACCTATTACCAAACCGAATATAAAAAGTATAATCATAAGTCTATTATATGCTTATCAGGAGTTTAATCAATCAAAAAGCATTAAACTGAAACAAAATTAGGCCAAGACTGATGTGGTAAGGGGCATCATGGGTGATGCAATATGATGGGATAATGTCATTAATATAAACCTGCCATCCTCCCCTATTCTCTGAAAGCCCAGTCTGTCATACAAATTAATAGCAACTATATTCGCCTTATCCACCTCCAAATATAGCGACTTGAGACCCAAGCTATTAAAGGCATAATCAATGAGATAATCCATTGATTGTCTTCCTATTCCCCTTCTCCTATATTCATCACCACAAAGAAGAATGAAAATACTAGCACTACCTATTTCTCTATTCATATTAGATAGGCCCATAAAACCGATACTTTTGTCATCAGAAAAAATTGTAAATAATTTTCTTTTTTCAGTGTTAAACTTTTCTTCGTATGTATCAAACCATGCATTTTGTAATTCTTCAGTTGTAGGATTGCTTGGTTGATCTGTCACATACAACACCGTCAGATAATCATTTAAGCATCTGACGCGCAACGGCACATCTTCTCTAGTGTGGGGACGGAAGGTAATCATTACCTGATTATGTGCTTATATGCAGTTAAAGCAATCAATATAGCGTTTGAACACACCTTTACGATTAGAGGTGGCTTTAACATTGATAATACTGTATGATTTGCCCATAATGTTATATAGAACCAAATCACCAGTCAAAAAATCAAAACAACCAATATTAGAAGCACCGAAGAGACCCGCACCAGCTGAAGACCTACCTATCTTACTTAAACTAACCTTAATTCCAGGTCTTAAGTCTATTGTGCTGGATGAAATATCTAAACATCCTGAACTAAATATCGCGGAGTTAGGTGAAGATAAAATCTATCTTGATTTTGTTCCTGACTTTAAAAACATTCTGTCCATGCGAAGTATTACAAATGCATATGTAACAAAACGTGGTGCAAAGTTTAATCCATATTACACATGTAATCACAAATCAATTCTTGGTGATTTGATTAAAATTGTAATTGGAGATACAAAAAATGTTTTTAAAAGTTTCAAACTGCGATGTGCTGGCTCTGATTCAAAAGAGGTTAAAGAGATTCAAAGTTATATAGTTAGTACATTCAAACTAAAAGAATCTGAGGACGCGGATTTGGAGATTTATATTAGTAAGCCAAGTGAGATTTGGGAAATTAGCGTTAGACTTACCCCACGACCTCTGTCTCTACGAAGCTATAGAGTTGCAAACATAAAGGGCGGACTTAATTCAACTGTTGCCTTTGCAATGAATACTCATCTCGATTTAAATGGTGACAAGTCATATCTCAATGTCTTCTCAGGAAGTGGAACGCTTTTAATTGAAGCGGGGTTATCTAATCCAAACCTTAAACTTATTGGCTTTGATATAGATGGCAAAAGTAACGCTCTAGCAATACAAAATATTAAAAAAGCTGGCCTTATTAAACAAATTCACTTAAAGACCGCTGATATTTACGACAAACCACACCTTGGAAGATTTGACATAATTGTGTCTGACCTACCATTTGGTATGCAAATTTCAAGCAAAGAAAATTTGGACAATTTATATCAAAAATTTGTCACATATTGCGAAGAGACACTTAATGATGACGGCACGCTCGTCGCCTACACAACCGAGTATAAAACACTAGAGAGCGTACTGGAATCGTCAAAATTTAGAATAATAAAAACAGCGGATTTAGTAATTTCTACTGCAGTCGCCAACACCTATCTATATCCAAGAATTTTTGTTTGCAAGCTTAAATAGCAAGAGCGCGACGCAAGAGTTAAAAACGAAGGTTCTTATAATAGCTCTTTAATTATTTCTTTTGTTTGCTCCTTTCCGGAAACATTAACACAATCAACTCCGTCTTCTTTCACTGAGTAGTCATTACCACTTGGAACAATCTCATCTCCAATGAAAAGCATTTTACTTATTGGCATCTTTAGAAAATTGCTAAGCTTATTTACGCCATAAGCCTTATTAACCCCCTTCATGGTTATGTCCACCGAAGTTGAGCCGCCCATGGAAACATCAAAATGAGGAATCTTGTCCTTCAAAATATTAACTATAGCCTGACGCTTACTTTTATCTGGATCCCACGCCTTCTTTAGTTCAAGTGGAGCCTCCTGTCCCAAGGCAGAGAAAGTCACCTGTGACTCTCTGTCTTCAATTCTGTCTCCAAAAATATGCTCGGGTAATGCAAAACCAGTTTCATTCCATGTTTCTTCTATACTTTTAATAATTCTTTTTCTATCTTCAGGAGAAATATTTTCAGAATATCCTTCGTGCCATCCAGCAGAAAGTTCTGCGCTATTTTTTTCAATTCCACTATCTTTCCAGGCATACATTCTTGTTCCTGTTGTGGGTAGTAGGAATAAGTTTTTGAGCAAGTCTGTGCTTGCGGGTAAGTTACTTAAAAACTGCTTTTCAAATTGAATAAACATTCCCCCAGAAATGACTGCTACTTTTCTTTTTTTCAAAAGTTCAATAATCAGATCCGCCATATCATTATCAAGCGGAGCCTTACTATCAGCAAGGGTTCCATCGAGATCAAATATGATAAGTTCTTTTTCTGTATAATTCATGTTTTTGTAGGTCTTGACCTATATTCTTAATTTGTTTAATAAATCCTCTAATTTAATTGTAGCAACCCCCGTCACGCTGTCCCCAGCACCGTAATATATATAAGCTCTATCGTCTCTCACAACCAAGCTACATGGGAACACAACCTTTGGAACCAGTCCATTTACTTCATACGGTGCTTCTGGCTCAAATATAGGTGCGGCAGTCCTTGCCTTTACAACAGTTGGGTTTTCTAAATCAAGCATGATCGCACCAACTCTATAAGTCTTATTTCTTGAAATACCATGATAAAGAATAAGCCATCCTTCGGCAGTCTTAAGAGGTGGGCCAGCTATACCAATTTTGACACCATCCCACATACCAGGTTCTGGGTTTAATATATCTATACACTTTGTAATTTTTTCTTTTGTAAAATCAAGAGTATCTACAAAGTCAGCACAAATACTATTATCAACTCTATGAATTATCATATACTTTCCATGTATCTTTTCTGGAAAAATAACGGCGTCTTTAATCGGAACATTTGGCGGAGTGATTATGTTCGGCATTGACCACGACTCCCATTTTCGAGCAAGAAAATCAGCAACAGAAATTGAACTAACTGCAACTCTAGGTGTTATGCCATTATATGCAGTATAGGTCATATATATCGTATCTTCAATTTGGATTAGACGAGGATCCTCACATCCATAATTGTTATTTGCTCCATCAGCTCTCTTTTCAAAATCAGCACGGGGAACATAAATCGGCATCGTTGGGCGCTCGTCAATTTTCAAACCATCCGCACTAAATGCATATCCCAAAACCGAGACATTACCAGCGGAAGCAGCTCGATAAATAATATGAGTCTCATCATTTAGATTAATTACCGCCGGATTAATTGTTCCACCAGCTTCCCACGCCATTCCATCACGAGGAGAAATTATAGGGTTCCCCGCAAATCTCTTAAATTTGTGCTCAAGCATTGAATCCGTCATCAGGCTCAATAAATTTTCTAAATTAACAAAAGCAATGGCGCAATGAGTATCAGCTCCACCATAATATATTTCCAACTTTCCATCTCTAATCAAAGTTCCTGTTGGGAATATAATATTTGCAACCTGGCCAGTCTTCTCATAATATGTGGTTGGAACCATAAAAGGTCCCTTTGTTCTTCCAATAATTCTTCTTGGATTTTCCAAATCAAGAAGAACCGCTTCAACTCCAAAGACAGGGTTTGAAGTAGCATAGTCTTGGATGTGAGAATAAATCACAAGCCACCCCTTTTCAGTCTTAAGTGGCGGAGTTCCCATTTCAACTTGATCGCTGTCTTTTCTACGTAGATTTATTTTATGCTGATCGCCCTCCTTCAACCATTCATGCCATTTATTGTCGTCCCACAAGTCTTCAATCTTATCAAATTCAACATAGCAAATATCTGCTGGCCATTTGTCAGTGTTGATTGTAACGAGCCCTGCGATTTTGCCATTTATCTTTTCAGAAAACAAAGCCATAGCCTTTGCGTTAAAGGGTGTGACTAAATGTTTCTCTTTTACAGTATTCAAATCATCACTTATAGCTACGGCAACCTTTATATTATCAGCAGAAAACGGATAGTCACCGAGTGCAGTGTAAAATGTATAATACACACCATCAATTTTTGTTATTCTTGGATCTTCACATCCATATTTGTCATATTCTTCGCTGGGTCCAAAAAACTGTCTACGATTTTCAAAATTGATTCCATCAGCCGACTCGGCAATCCCAATAACCGAAGTACTTATGTGCGGCTCCATTAAATGATCTGGCTCTGACATTGCCCTATAGACAATATGAGTTTTACCATCGACCATAATCGGACAACCATTGAAGGCGGAATGTGCCTCCCATGGATGCTCAAGGATTGGTGAGAGTATTGGATTGTGCTCTAGTCTATTTAGTGTGAACATTTTATTTTAACGAATTTTTTATACCTAATAATTGGTCTTGCCGTATTTTTTAAGCCAAGCTAATAATGGTTTCAAAGGAGTTTTGGCAACACAAACTGTTTTGTCTCCACCACCATAATACACAAACAAATCATCATTTAGAACCAGTGCACCTGAGGCGTATACAACCCCCGGTTTACCATCGTTTTCATAATGTGCGTCTGGTGCAAGTATTGGATAGCTCGATCTATACAAAATTTTTGTAGGATCTTTAACATCCAAGATCATAGCGCCAAGCTTATATCTATCCCACTCCCTTTTATCAATAGCGTGATAAAGCAAAAGCCAACCAAGCTTGGTTTTAATTGGTGGAGGACCACCGCCTCTTATAATATTGTCCCAAGAATCACTTCTTCCTGGTTGTGGACCTTCTAGTCTTGGGCTTTTAATATCTCCAGATAAATTATCTAAGGAGTCAACATACTCAATCATCACCTTAGGGACTATGGAGTGTAGAATTGCATATTTACCATTAACTTTTTCTGGAAAAATTAGCCAGTTCTTATTTGTTTGACCCAAGGCAGAAACATACTTTGGTTTTTTCCAATTCCATTTTCCAGCTTTCAAATCTTCCATTGAAATTGAAGTGAGCGCAATACGAACTGATTGCCATCCCTCAAATGAGGTGTAGGTCATATACACTCTGCCATCTATTACTACAGCGCGAGGATCTTCGCACCCTCCCCAACTACCACCTGAAGAATAAATGGTCGGCTCATAATATTTTGGCGCAAAAGAGCCATCATCTCCGCTAACAGCGAATGATACTGGCCTAGAATCAAATATTGGATAAGTAGTTCTGTATTCAAATTTCAATCCGGAACTATCCTTACTCTTTACATGACCAATACGAGATACTCCATCATCCCCTATCGCTCTATAGAATAAGTGCACAAATCCTTCATCATCTTCTATTGCTGCTGGGTTAAAAGTTCCAACAGTCTCCCAACCACTATATGGTTTAGGCTTAATTATTGGATTATTTTCATATCTCATTAGAGAGAGACGATCAGGTACGTCTCTTTTTTTATAAAGATTAATTAAGTGCTTAACGAAATAAACAACGCACACAACCAGCGCTGCGGATAAAATTACTAAAATTAATAAGTTTAAGGTTATCATTTTATTTGACTCGATCTATTATATTTGTCTTCGACTCGGACAATATCATTCTCATCAAAGTTACCATATGCAATTTCTAATAAAACCACATCCTCGTCTCCCGCCTCTATTCTATGCAAACTTTTACGAGGCACAAAGTAATCCTCTCCCACCACAATATCCTTTCTTGCGCCCCCAACAGTTGCAACGCCATTACCAGAAATTATTCTCCAAAATTCATCTCTGTCGTCGTGATATTGCAAACTAAAGGCTTGACCTTTCTCTACTGTGATTATTTTTACAGTACAAGGTTGGTTTTTTACAAATTCCACAAAATTACCCCAAGGTCTGACTTCTTGATACGGTTTTGAAGGGTTTTGTTCCATAGTATAGATATAATTTGTGTTAAATTTATGGACTAATTATAGCACAACCATTGAATGAACGGGGTCAAAAGTTATCCACCTATTTTGGCTTTTGTTTTATGGCTTAATTTTATTCTACACCTTCATTTTTATTGGTCTTTTGAAAGACAAACAGGTCGCCTTTTGAAGCTTTCTTCTTTGGTATAAGAGTATTTGGTATACCAGCACTCTCTATACCCTCTAATATCGTTCTATATTCAGCGAGAACATTTTCTCTTTTTCCAGTAGCCGCCTCTACTATTTTAGCAGCGTCATCATAATTAATTGCGTAATGACTACCTGGTGTTGATGCCCTAAATTCATCTTCCGTTTCAACATCTGTAACGTAACCCTCAAGATCGTCAGTGACAATAACCAACTTATCATCATCACCTTTTTCAATTACAGCCATTAGTTTATAACCATCGATTTCGGCGACTTTATATGCAGTATCATTATAATTATTACTTAATACATATCCACCTGGGGCTACATGAGAACATGGCACCCTTGGGTCCATTTGAGGGTTTTGCAGAATTAAAATATCTACCTCACCTGGATCAAATTCCAAAGCTGAATCTTTATGAAATTCAAAACCATTTTTTGCACCAACGGAATCATCTTTAATGTCAACATAAATTACCCTACTCTTTGGAAACGCGGACGTTGGAGAAATGTCATCACCACAACATGGATAATATACAACATCATCCTTAGGATGAAAATAATCTGCAAATGTAGAATACTCAGCAACTAATTCTGGATATGAAGTGATTTTCTTTTCAACCTTGTAATCCAATGGTCTATCCCACTCTGGAGTGCGTTCGTCCACAGTTAACGGTTCCGGCGCATCCCACTCCTCTGGAACATAGAAGGACCCAGGAGTTACTTCTGATGATTTTTTTGACATTGTATAATTATTATACAACAATCAGCACTCGAGTCTAATTAATAATACTATGATATACTTTTATCATTATGGATACAGAAACAATCAAAATAATTATTTATGTATTAATAGGCGGAGCTGTTCTTTTCGCTCTCGTTAAGCTAGCTGGAAGACTGGGCAAATGTAATGTCTGCGGGGAAGAAGGTGCGGGAAATAGTTATAGCGACCTGTCTGGTAAAAGCATGATATTGTGTAAAAATCATTTAGTAGAAAAATGGAAAGCCGATGTCAAATCAACACAAAACACAATGATTGTGATTGAGCCTGATTTCAATACTTATCCAAACGGATACATGTACGCTAATACAAAACAACTTAGGGCTTGGGAATATCCAAAATCAGCTGAAGACAATATTAATTCCATCTTAGACAAAATTGCAGGGAAAAACTGTGCAGGATGCGGAAAATCAGCTACAGTTGCGTTCTTCAAAAAAGAAGACTATAACTTCCCTAATATGGAGGACATAAAAGCAGAACCGAAATATTTATGTAAATCCTGTGTTGTAGACAAGGTTGCTCCACTTATTTTAAGCGCCCCAAAACCATTTGTTGAAGGGTTTATGCCTCCAACACCCGATCGTGGTGTTTATCATATTCAAGAGTTTTAATTTAGTTAACTAAACACTCTTTCAAATATTCATCTGCGGATTCACCATCCATAATCATAATGTTCTTTTGATATCCAAAATACTCCATAATCAGCTTCTGTTCGTCAGCAGGTATTTCGTCAAAACTTTTATACTCAACCGTAGAGTCAACCGCGAGAATTTTATGATCCCCATCATCTCTATTCATTAATCCAAAAATTCGAACGTCCATTTCATCTCCTGTCTTGTATTCCCTATTTGAGAAGACCAAGACATCCACATTATCTTTCTCATCTTTATTTATAGCATCAACAATATAGCCGTAGGCAACAGGCATTGCTCCATCATTGACTGGTATCTTATCCTTAATTGGACCGAAGTCTTCAAAACCACTTCCATCATATCTCATGTGAATACGTCTATCGCAGTTTTTAGGTATTTCTATTATGGCTTTGTAGTTCACAGCTTTATATTGCTATCTGTAATTTTTAGAATTATCTTATTTCCAAAATCTATGAATTTTTTCTCTTGACTCCATACATGTTGCAAAATCAGCCCAAGCTGTAGTTGTTGAAAAAGCAGATTCCCTCATACACTCCTGCTGTATCCTTTCATATCTTTGCCCGCTAATATAATGACTGAGATTAAGAGTGGACAAAATTATAACAAGTATTACCATTCCAATTGTAAGATGTTTTTTACTAATACAAGCAAACCAAATTGTTGATAAAAGTAAATATATTATCACAACCACAATAGCTAAGAGTGCTACCAATATCCAGTCATTCAGAAGAAAATCACCACGTAGATCTAATCCAATTTTTAACCATAATAAAGCAAGTACCACAAATGTGATTGTTTTCCATTTTGTAAATCGAAAAAACTCTTTGACGTACTGCGAGATGGGTTGTTTTTTATGAGTCTTCATTATATTTGTTTAGTTATTCGTCACTGAAATCGCATTTCCCTTAACACTACCGTTAACATTTGCTGACCTAACTAACGGGTCTGATATTGGAACAATATCCCCTTGATTAATTGAAGCTACAGCCTTAATTCCAGCTGAATAGATATTGTTGAAATCAAGCTTTACAGTATAAGTCTTGGTTGTACCCTTTGGGACCTTCAGTAGCGTTGCGTAATTGTATTGCATTTTACTGCCAACTAGATTTGTTGACGCAACCTTATTACCAAAGAAGAATCCGTCAACACCAGTTGGCGATATTGCGGCGGTTAGGAATGATGCATTACCAATCAATGTATCCCCCTCATAGATACCAGCATAAGAAGTGCAGCATGTTCCGTTTGTATTAACATGAACACCAATAGTTTTGACAGCAAGATCACCACCATCCGCCTTCAGGTCAAAGGTAAGGACTGGTTGAGTACGTAATGTTCCGTTACTTTTTGTTGTCACAGGAACAGAAGAAGTCGCAATAGTTGATGGGTTCAATGATAGAGTACCACTAACAAAAATTGGAGTAGCGGTTTCTGCTTTTTCTGCCTCAACAGATTTTATCTCAAAATCTCTCGATGATGAAACCATTGCGTTGCTATCAGTTTTGTTTTTGAAATACAAACCATATCCTGCATTAGGGTGCATTTTGGCAGGAATAGTGAATGTAAGTTTTTTTGTTTGTGCATCAACGGAGCCAAGTAATGTAGAACGAGTTATGTCCGCTGTTGAAGCTGCTATTTCATTTGATGGATTATATAGGAAAATATTATAGTTTCCCGCAGGAACATCATAATTACTCCAAGTTACATTATAGGTTTGTCCAGGTCGCAAAATTTTAGGCATTTTAGAATACTCAATTGCGACAATACCAGCTGTTGGTGCGTTTGAGGTAGAGGTACTATTACCAACTGAAGGAGTAGAAGTTGGCGTTGTTGTAGCTAACGAAAAGACTGTTGATGTGCCAGATGAGACAGAAGCTGTATCTGTACAATCAATTTGCTTAATCTTAGCTCTAGTTAATGCACCAACATATCCAGTAGGAGAAATATTATTATCCTTTTGAAATGCCTTAACGGCCATAAAAGTTGCGCGACCAAAGAATCCTGTTGGTTGTGTGGCTAAATAATTTTTGGTATTTAGAAAATCTTGTAGAATAGAGACGCTAGTGACTCCGCCTGAATCTCTAGTTCCATATTTAAGATTACTGCTAATATCTGCACAAGCTTGAGCGCCTGTTGGATCAACATCACTCTGCTCTGCAAATATTAATGAAGGAGTTAATAAAAGAGCCAACATAAATACACTTAACAAAATACTTTTTTTCATTATTTTATAAATTTAATTCTTAATAAACCTATTATACAATAGATTTACTTTTACAGGAGATGAGGTGTGGATAACACCACGGGCGATCTTGCGGATTACTTGTTATTCTTCAATTCAGAATTCAGCCATCTTCTGTACTTATCTGCCATATCTTCAAAACTTTTCTTATTATTCGCAACCTCAGTCTTGCCATGGACCATTTTGATTGAAGCGTTTAAGTTTATAGGCTTTATGTAAGGCTTAACCTTTTCTAAAACAGCAATTCTCTCCTTAGATCTTTTGATTAATTTATCCATTGGTACAGTTACTTCATTTAGATAAGCATCTGCCGTCAACTTTTTACCAGTAGCCAGCGCGACAAACTCATTGAATGTTTTTGATGAACCTAATTTCCAAACTTTTGCCATATCCTTGCCTACTTTTGGATTATCAACAATATAACCATATTTTTTATAGAAATACTCCTTCCACTGATTCAGTGCGAGTGTAGCTAATGCATAACCATGATATGACGCAGAACTTTCCCAAGAATATATATGTGGAACATTTAATACAGACAAGGAATCCTCTGATCTATCGGAATACTTTTTATAATTCTTTTTTGCAATAGTAAGTACTTTTTCTTTGGTTAAACTTTTCTCCTCATATATCTCTTTCTCAAAATTTGAGACGAACATCATTGAGTACAACCCCATTGGTCTTAAGGGGAATAATTTATTTATTCTCCTCTCGTATAATTCGAATGGAAAAAGCTCACCCTGCTTATTTGATGCATATCTTGATTGCCATTCAACACTACTAAAGAGACTGTCAATCAACATGCTTTGTGTTTCTGCCCAAGAAGCAGACATTGGTGCATATTCTGTATTTAGACAAGCTTCAGTTTGTTCCGCGTTCAAGAAATGAGCAGCGTGCCCCCCTTCGTGAAATAGCGTAGCATAACCCATGACACCTGAGCCGACCTGTCCGTTTACTACATTACATGTAAAATTCGAACTGCCTGAAATTCTTTTGCCATTTTTGTAAGTAGTTATATCAGGCCAATGACAAAATCCATTATTATATTTCTCCTGCCTATCAAGCAAATCCAATTGTATTTTTCCACCCCTCATATCAATTCCCAAAGCAGAGAAAGATCTACCCCACCTGATCAAAGCATCATCGAACTGATAATAAGGATCTTCTTCTTTTGTAAAGTCCCCCGCCATTTTATATACAAAGTTCCACGGCTTCCTAAGTCCTGGAATTTTCTTCTCCAAATTTCTAATGTTCTGTTTAGCAAATTTAGTTTTCTCGTATATATCATCAAAAATAGAGAACAACTCTTTTTTTGTCATACCATCATCTTTCTGAACTTTGTAATCATAAAAATCTGTATAACCTAGAATCTTAGCAAATTGATTACGAAGACTAATAAGTTCTAGATACTCAGTAAGGTAATCCTGTGCAAGCTTTTCACGGGCTTCAAAGCAGGCCTTTCTTATTTTTTCATCATCATTAGTAGAAATCATTGTAGACATCTTTAGAGAAGATGCTGTAACAAACTTTTTTGTTTTAGGATCAATATACCCTTCCTTTCTGCTTGTTTTCATTTTCAAGATCTTTGATTCTAGGGTTGCAATCTTTTCTTTGACAGAGAGTGCCTCTTTGGGCGTCTGATACAATTTGAAAAAGTCTAGCCAAATCTGCAATCTCTTTTTAGTCTTAGCATCAGACTTAGGCATCAACTCATTGATCTTTTCAATGTTCTTTGGATCAGCATAAAAAGTATCCCTTGCTGATAATGCTTCATCTTTTTTACTATCTACTGAGTGGTCCCCCATGTAAGATATCCAAAAATAATCCTCATGCTTTTTATGTAGCTTAACAAGGGTATCATTTAGATAATCCAGAAATTTCTGTGGTGTTTGCATAATGTGGGTATTATAGCAAAATACCCAATTATGACTAGTTTAAGTAAATACAATTATATAGCCATTAATCTTATTTTTAAGACTATGTATACCTAGACCAATAAAATCATTTCTGTTATTTCCAGCATCTCACCGTTTGACCCCTTGAATCTCTCATCAAACGTTTTCTTGCCAGTTTCAGTGAATCCCTGTTTTTTGTAGAAACCCACACCTCGGGAATTAAGGGAAAATACATCTAAATACGTATCTTTGTTTTTATCTAACAGGCCATGCGCCTTGTCATACAATTCTTTAGCAAGTCCAGCCCCCTTAAATTCAGGCATAACATACAAAGCCTCTATAGTGTTTTTATCTTCATGTTTTTCAGCGAAACAACACCCAACAACCTTTCCTTCATTATTGTCATCAGTCATTTTTGCGACCAGGAGAATATTATCATCTGTAAAATTAGCGATGCCTTTTTCCAACCCCTCTGCTGCCTTTTGTGCCTTTTCAAGAGGAAAATGATTATTAATCTCCTCCTCCGTCCATCCACAAAGCTTGTACATCTCCCTGGATGATTCTATTGTTAATGATTGAATGCCGTAAGCATCAGACGGAGAAGCTTTTTCAATTTTTATGTTGTTCATTATTTTAATTATTTAAATATTTAATCGCACGCTCTAATTCGACATCTCTGTGATTTCTAACATCCTCGGGAGTCGGCTCTACAAAAATGTCTGGCTCAATGCCGTTATTCTCAATTTCCTGCCCGTTGTTTCTGTAATTCCTCCAACAAGAAACCCACAAGTCAAATTCCCTATCACCAAGATGAAGATTGAAAATTTGAGGATTGCCCGAACCTCCGCCTGTGGCTTGCCCAATTGAAACAGCTCTTCCTATATCCTTAAGAAAAGTCAAAAACATATCTGTCGAACTTATACCCTTTGGACCAGTCAAAATCACAAGCTTCTGATCATAATATTCTCCTTCTGGACCAATCTTAGCATATTCTCTTATCATCTCATTCTGCCCAGGTTTTTTTACAAGAAAATTACACACATCGACTTTCTCTTTTAAAAAATGACTCGCCACCAATCTTGCATAATGACTATTACCTCCATCATTTTCTCGCACATCAAGAATAATTGATTTGCACATCTTCAGATTTTCTAATTCCTCCTCCACCAGTTTCACAATATTTTTACCATCAATATTAATTTTTCCACCCCAACTCTTTATATTTATAAGCGCAATATCACCATCTAGCATCTTTCCTTCAATGTAATCATCTCTTCTGTATTCTCTAGCAATGCCATTTTCAACTATTATTTCAAATCTTTTATTTTCATTTTTTATAAACTGATCTTTTATCTCAATAATTTTACCTTGTTCGTCCCTTGCTTTAATAATCACATCCCCAGCCTTATCACTAATCATGATTCTCTTTGTTGCCTTATATCTTTTCCACTCTGAAGTACCCCCTCCAATTTCCTTCAACCTTTCATTAATTAACACCTCGATCGGCGTATCGTTAATACTAATAATTTCAAGAGGTGTCCCAGCCTCATTAATCCAAAAAGTTTTGGCCTTGCAATATATATCTCTTGTTAACTTAAAATTTTCAAGATTCTTTTCATTTAACCCTACATGACTATTATCAAGGGTAACCAATATTTGACTAATTCGCCTTATTAAATCATCTATATCAATTTGCTCAGGCAAAAACTCTTCCTCATTAAGCAGCTCGTCGAATTTACTAATAAAATCATCCCTATCTTTATCCTTTAGGAATGGAAAGTTTTCTATAAAGTGAGTCTTGATTGATTCAACAAACAACAAGCACTCATCTCTGTTGGTGGTTTTCATAATTATTAATATGATGTGTTAATGGTTTTTCGAGTCATATACTTAAATATCACAATGAATAGAAACCACGGAATTACGGCTAAAGTAATAGGTACAACAATTTCAGAACTTGCGAAATATTTATGAGCTAAGAAAATCGCCAAAGTAAAATTCATATTTGCAAAACTTACAGTAAATGTTAGTCGGTCTTCACCCTGTTCTTTGAAATATATTAAATAGCCTAAAATGTAAAAGAACGCCATCAAAACAGATACCACAATCAAGGACATGAAAATTTCAGAGGATATCAAACTCTCAATAATTGACTCAGACTGTTGAGCAACGATACCCGCCATCAAAAGTCCGAGGAAAAAGGTTGAGATTTTTCCAAGACTTCCCTTTGTCTTTTCTATTACATTTGGTAAGAACTTACGGATTAACCACGCCAAGAAAAATGGAATGAATATTATCTCAGCGATCGAAAAAAATATTTGCCAAAAATCAACATCCACACTGACTCCAGCCAACCAATATATCATGACTGGAATTGTAAATGGGGCCAAGAGAGATGTTGTTGCTGTCATAACCATCGCCAAGCTTTCTCGACCGCCAACAATACTTGCCAATAGAGGTGTTGCCATCCCACTTGGCATTACTGAGAGAATTAAAAGGGACAAGGCGTAATCTGGGACAATTATTTTTGCTATCAAATATACAACTACTGGCAAACCTATTAGCATTAATACGTTAAAAACAATAACACCAATTTTTAGATTCCAAACATTCTTGATGTCATTAATGTTGATTTTGAGAGCTCCTAAAAAGAATATTGCCCCCAAAATAAAAGTACTGTTGTTAGCCAGAAACGCTAAATCGCTTGACAAAAATAGACCAGATGGTATAGAGATAATTAAAACTACAAAATACCAATTCATTGGGTCAGATAATCTTTTCAAAATACTTGATATCATATTTATTTATTAAGCGCATTTCTTGTAGCCGGACCGAGCGCACCTGTTTGTGTTAATTTCTTTGCTTTTTGGAATTTCTTTACCGCAGTTTCTGTAAGCGGGCCGAACTTTCCGTTAATTGGACCATTATAAAAATTTAGCTTCTTAAGTGTAGTTTGCAGTTCTGTAACATCCTTGCCAGCTGAACCACTCTTTATTGAAGTTGAGAATTTATATTTAGCTGCAGAGGCAGATGAATTGGATGATTCCGATGATGTATTAGCTACATTATTTGCGACGGCATTGTTAGCAGTAGTGACAACGGTTGGCGCGGGTGTAGAAACTTGAGAAATATTATTTTGGTTTAAGGTCATACTCATTTGTGCTGCCCTTCCATTGAAATCATTCAAAACCAAAACTACTGGAATTGTCGAACCCTCATTCCCCGTAACAATATAACTTGAAGTATATGGACTATTACCAGACAGACCAACCCTTTTGCCAGCAAATGATGCCCACGCAGTATTTACTTGATTTGGCTGGTTGGCACTGAAGCTAAGTGAGATAGTAGATCCGGGACTTAAAAAGTTTCCATTTACATTACTTGATGACAAAGTAAAAGAAGAAAATGACACCAATGGATTATTAGCTGTGTTTGTCTGAGTAACCGCACCAGTGTTCACAACTACAATCACCAAGTTTGAACATTGACCATCACTCTCACAGACATTAAGAGTTGCACCACCAAAAGCGTTTGCATAGATGTTAACATTATTTCCATTTATTGTTGCCGCTACAATACTACTGTTTGAATTACTTGCTATGTTATAACCTCCATTACCACTAAGGCCAATTGATAGACTTTGGCCAACATTGAGAGTTACATTGTTTTGGCTAAAAATCGGATATCCATTTGTGACTGTATTTGTTGAACATGTACTATTGCCACTTGCCGACCATGGGATCATCAATGATTGCTGATTATTAATGATGACATACGCTGTCTGATTACAGGCAGCGAGATTATGAGTATTAGAACCGAAGGTAGTAGAGAAATAACCACTCTGGTCTGTCGAACCGACATAAGCAGATGAACCTCCAAAATGAAGATCAACAAGTGAATTTGGATCTCCATAAACTGTTATCTTACTCATTGTATTATCCACGGGACTTAAGGACAATGTTGGGACAACTGAAGCGCTTGCTTGTGAAGCAAACATAAATAGTATTCCAAAAAGAACCAATAATAAATTATTTTTAATAGTTTTCATTTTGTAGTTGTGATATTGAATAATGAGTTTATTATATCATCCTTTAGTGATTATTCTCAATCATCCTGCAACAATATAAGTCTTTATTATTAAATAATGCTAAAATACCAATATGATATTAACTACACATGCATCCGTCGGCGCCGCGCTCGCAACCATTATGCCCAACAATCCTGTTTTGGGTTTTGTCATAGGCTTTGGTAGTCACTTCATCCTCGACTCAATTCCACATTGGGATTATAAATTACGAAGCAGTAGAAGAAATAAGCAAAAGCCACTCACCAATGACATCATTATTGGAAAAGATTTTTATAAGGATTTAGTAAAAATCGGACTAGATGCAACGCTAGGACTCGTACTTTCATTATTTTTTCTTGGTTTCTTACAACAACAATTGATTTTAATGATTTTATGTGGAGCGATTGGCGGTATGACTCCAGATTTTTTGCAGTTTGTATATTTTAAATGGAGACATGAACCACTTATTAGCCTACAAAAATTCCATATTTGGATGCACGCCAAAACAGGCCTGAACGAAAAGCCCCTTTTGGGTATTTTGTCTCAGGTGGCAATTATTACTATTGCATTTACGTTGTTTTAACTAGATAAATCAATCCCTACCAGACTAATTTAAATTGACTGAAAGAGACGCTAGGCAAATTTTATACTTCAACAGCTGTACACTTACAAGAAGAAGATGTGATATAATATATGCAATATTAGCTTTTATTTAATTTAATTAAGATGAAAAAAACAACATTATTTTTAGGATTACTACTGATGGCTTTTACCTTTACCTACTCAAATGCAAGTGCTGAATCATGTAATACAGCAAAACTAAGTAAGGCATCATATGGACAGAAGGGTTCTGTAATATCAAATTTGCAAACATGCCTTATAAAAGCCGGTTACAGTATTTCAACTGGAGTTACTGGAGTTTACGATGAATCAACTCGAGAAGCAGTTAAAGCCTTTTACAAATCTGATCTTTATATAGATAACTGGAATGGAAATTCAGTTGGAACACTTGGAAGAAAAGCTTTGGCATTAAAAGCAAATGGAGGCACAGGTCCAGCTCTTGGGAATATTACAAAAAGTCCTTACAAAAAAGCATCTTCTCTTACTGAATTTAAAAAATATTTAGATAACAATAGTAATAGGTACTACTCAATTGAAGACAGAATGAGTGTAAACGCTATTTCAATGCCCACCGCAACACAATCAACCGGTGGGGCTGCTTCATTGAAACAATTTGAATCGTCAGTATCTGCAGACTCAAGATACTCAGAAACAAATGTTCAGGTGACGGGTATTGATGAGCCAGACATTATAAAGACAGATGGAAAGAATTTATATATTTCAAAACAAGGAAGAAATTCTTATCCAATTATGGAAGATAATGTGAGACAAGGTTTGTTTACTACACCCTCAACAATACCACCCACTTATAATCAATCTCGCACACTTATTGTAAACGCTACACCTCTTTCAGAACTAGGAATTGCAAGTGATTCCATTAAGGAGACTGGAGAATTTTTGTATTCAAAAGAAAATAAGATTTTGATTATTTTGAGCCAGCCAAATGTTGTTGCATATGATGTAAGCGACCCAAAGAATCCAATAAAAAAGTGGGCAATTAAATTAGAATCAAATACAAGCATCACCGCTTCACGCATGACCAATGGATCATTATATCTTATTACAAATACTTGGGTTAACGATTCATCACCGTGCTCTATTCCAATATTAAGCGCTCCAAATAAGGTTAGCGCGCTATGTACGGATATTTGGGTCCCAATTGCACAAGAGCCGGTAAATGCCGTCTATACTGTCATGGCAGTTAATCCAAACAACGGTGTTACAACTCAGAAGTTGAATGTTGGAGGTGAATCTGGAAGTACTGTTATTTCTGTCTTTCCAAATAATATTTATCTAAGCTATCGCTCTAAAATGTCACAATTTAATGTGATGATTGATTTTGTTGAAACACAATTTTCTGATTTGTTGTCAGCTGACACAATTGCAAAAATAAAGAAAATCAATGGTTATGATATTAGTAATAATTCAAAAATGTCTGAAATTGAGAAAGTTATTTCAGCAGAAGTCAATCTACTTGATCCAGACAAGAAACTCAAATATGAAAATGAGTTTCATAATAGGATGACAAATTATACAAACGCCCGTCTTCGTGATATTGATCGAAGTGTAATAGTTCGTATTCCACTTTCACAACTTTCAATTGCAACTACAGCAAGTATTCCAGGACATCTTCTTAATCAATTCTCACTTGATGAATACAACGGATATTTACGCCTAACGACAACGGTTGGAGAAACTTGGGGTAATAATGGTAAGACAAGAAATGATGTATATGTTTTGAACCAAAACCTCGCTGTTGTTGGATCAATTCTTGATTTGGGTATTACCGAGAGAATATACTCTACTCGTTTTGTTGGAGACAAAGGCTATCTTGTAACATTTAGGCAGGTTGATCCATTTTACGTTCTTGATTTAAGTAATCCCAAAAAGCCCGTAATGGCAGGAGAGCTTAAGATCCCAGGATACTCTTCATACCTTGAACCAATTGATCAAAATACGATACTTGGTGTTGGCCAGGAAAGCGGAAAAGTAAAGGTGGCACTATTTGATGTTAGTAATCCAAAAAATCCAACAGAACAATCAAAGTACACCCTCACTGATAGCTGGACAGATGTGAATAGTAATCACCATGCCTTTCTAAAAGACGACAAACACAAAGTATTCTTTATCCCAGGTGGACAAGGTGGTTATGTCTTTGGTTACGAAGGAAATGCACTCACTTTAAAAACCACAGTTAGTGGATATTCAGTAAAACGTGCGATTTATATTGGTGACTACTTGTATGTTATTGGAGATGGAAAGATCTCCGTATTGAATGAAAATACTTGGATTAAAGAAAAGGAATTGGATATAAAGTAAATTATTCTTTATTTAATTAATACTTGTTTATTTAGTTGAATCTGCCTCCAGCTTCATCTGCTCTTTAAACTCGAGTGCGCGCTCAAGCATTCTATCAGCTTGTTTGCCCCAATGAGCATCACACATTGGAATAAACTCCGACGGTTCAATAAACTTTATTTCAGTCACCTCCCCTCCTGGGTCTTCTACAAAATCCCCATCAGGCTCTACCAAGCAAACAACCCTAGCGTGAAAAACCGATTCCCCAGTTGGTCTGATAGTCTCATGCATTCCTACAAGCCTCATGTTTGTGATTCTCATATTAGTCTCTTCTATCACCTCCCTTACAGCACCCTCTCTAACACTCTCTCCTTTTTCTAATCCTCCACCAGGAATTCCCCAATTACCCTCCGATTCACGGACAATTAACAGTCTATCATTCATAAAACAATAAGCCCTTACGCTTTCCATTTTCTTACCTTCAAAAGCACTATCATTGTCAACATCATTATAAATGATTTCAAATTTTAGACCCGCTGAGGTTATTATAGTTTTTTTTATTTCCATATTTATTAATATATTACAAGATTGGTATACATTCTTTATCTACCAAATTCTACCAGGTCTTTCTAGTAGTTTTTTTAAAAACTTTCCATTCTTCATTTCTCTTTCTAAGAAACCAAACTTTTATATCAGCTGGAAAATTAATCATTTGTTATAGTTTGTGGTTGTTGCTGTTTATCTTTTCTTAAATCGTCTAATTTTCTTTCTGCTTTAAGCCAATTTGCTTCATCGCTTTCAGATAAGGTATCGCCATAGTGTTCAGGTGCAAGTATTACCGCAATCCCTTTTCTGATTGTTTCTTCTGGCCCCCATTCCGGTTGGGCTTGTGTTTCAACACGAATCTCCACATTCATACGCTTAGGATCATCGCCTTTAATAAAAGTTAAAAAATAGCCAAAAAAATTATGCCCTGTCTCTTCTGCAACATTAGCATGTGCATTTTCATGAGCCAAAAAAGTTTTAACCCATTCATTTTCAGGTCCAAATCTCACCTCTAAATAATCAAGCATCATTCTAAACTCTGTGATATTTCCGGCAACAGCACTTGATCTATGTCTTTCATCCTCTAGTACCTTTACTATTGCAAGATCTTCTTCGTCAAGCCCTCCATTTTTAGCATGTTTGTCACCAAAATATTCAAGATCAACCCCAATTTCATCTAGTCTATCCGCTGAAATAGGGTTGCTTATTGCGTGTTTCACTTTTTCGATAATAGCTTCATTTATTTGTTCCAATGAAGGCTGGATTGGAAATTGTTCATTCATATCGTAAATTATAGCACGAAGCTAACAATTTCAAACATTAAAGTTTTTGCATATAAATTCATCCTCAAAAGCCCACAGTGTATTCTAGTATATTAACCTATTCTATATTTCTACAGCACCACCGGGAATAAACTCATAAATTCTAAAATCAATCTTGGTGCCATCAACTTCTGTTTCCCTATCAATCTTTTCCACCAACACAAAATCATAATCATACTTACGAGAGATTTCTTCTATTGCATCAAGGTCAGCGATATTACTTGTTCCCAAGAGTAATCTACCTTGAGCCGAAAGGTGTTTTGCAGCTTCTGATATATAGGTTTCTAAATACTTGTATTCATAATCAAAGACAGATTTTAAGAATGGATCATTGTCTGTTCGATTGGTTTTATTGAAAGGATGATTCCAAAAAATTATATCGTATCGTTCCAGTGCATCCAAAGGTTCATATACACTTCCAAGACGAGCATCAATCGTTAGATTATGTTCAGCAAAATTAACTTTAGTGTTTTCTATTGCTGCCTCATTTATATCAACCACAGTGACACTAGCATTCTTAAGTGCGGAGAATAGTCCAATAATTCCTGTTCCCGGACCGATCTCTAATAATTTCTTACTCTGAGCTATTTTTGCAACTTTTTCTGCAAACCACTGACTTTCAAAAAATATCTTTGGGGAGAAAACCCCAGGAAATACCTTTAACTTTATATCGTCAATTTCCACCTCGGTTATATCGGACGAGCCCCTTAGTTTTGAAAACATATCTCTTACATCGTCTTCCCATTTTGGGTTGCCAGATTTTTGATTTTGAGTTGATAGCGGTTTTGGGTTTGGATTCATACTTTTATTATTATTTAGTCTTCAGAGCCACCTCTTACATAATTTCCCCATTCGTTTCCCGGCCTTCAAAGCCCCCGCAATCTAGGGATTTATTTTTGTATTTTTTTCTCCTGCCATTTAACTGAAAGTGTCTGACATAATCTAACTGACTTACTGTCTGAGATAAGATCACATCTATTTGTAATTGCATAACAAGTTACCTTTTTAGATTCCCCATCAACCAGACTGCATGTATTAGCACCCAAAGGTGTCGCATTCTTTAATATAGCAGTACTTGTTCCACTATTTGCTAAAGGAATAAGATACAATAAACAACTATCCTTTTGCGAAGACGTAAAAGTTTTACAATAGTCCACACCCTCCTGCGTAGTCTTTCCCTTAAAATACGTAAGAAACTCTGTCATGTCCGAATACTTTTGAGTCGATTCTTCTAATCCTTTTTTGACACCGTTAATAATTCCATTCAATACTACACCTGCAAATAATAGAATTATTAAAATAAAGAACTTGATAAAGAACTTATCAATCTTTTTTGTTTTTGCATCATTTACATCTATCGATCCTGTTATAAAATATTTTTTAAACTTTAGGAAATAAAGCAAGAAACAAACACTTAGAACTGCACCCAAAATACTATCCACAAGCGATTGTTGTTTCGTAAATAGAAGCACAAAACTTACGACAAGATCAACAATACCCACACTTATAAGCACCTTAAAGGTTGAAGGCTTGGGACGATTGATGGCTATTACTGTTAAAACTGAATAGATGATACCAAACAATACATAGGAAATCTCAACATACGGAAAATCTAGCTCCATACCGTTTTTTTTCCAAAAAGCGTAAGCAAAAATAGATAAGACAAAACTTATTACCAATATAAATCCATTTATAATGACCGCTCCACGTAATATCCTCATACTTAAAGGTAGCTTTTCTTTTGTATTATTCATATAAAAAGTATAACACAGATGCTTCGATCTGCTATTAGACATGTAAGTACCTCACCTTACAATAGATCATACAACGCCAGAAACCATCCCTTAATCTTCTGCCAGACTGAACCCTTTTGATTTGACACATCTACAGATACATTCTCATTAGGTACTTCATATCCCAGAGACCTGTCTTGAACTTCAACCGTAGATGTGGAATATGTTGTAGATGTCGAAATGGATGATTCTAGACTTTCTCTATTTGAACTTACTACCCCAGCCTCCCCTACTGAAGGTGGCTGTTTTTTAACCGAATTGGTGGTTAATATATCCAACACACGACTTGGTGAATCTAAATCATTCTTAAACGGATAGATAATGTCTACCTTACCAAAACCACTCAATGAAGATATCTTATTGATTATTGTGTTAGTATCACAGTCGCTACACGAAGGTTGCGCATCCGCAGAACGAACATACGATATAAGATTTGGAATTATGCTACGATTAAGTAAAAACAGATTGTAGAATATCAACCCGGCATGACTGTATGTATTACTTATTTTTTGTGTCTCATTATTTATTCTAAAACTAAAATCAAACGGCAATTGATATTCAGATTTTAAACCAGCCCTGGACAGCTTTTCATAACTACGCATATTTGAATATTGCGTTTTGTTATTATTATCACTTTCTTTAGAAAGATAATTATCTGTAATATATTGTTCAGCAAAGGTAGCTAACCCTTCATTTAACCAGGTAGCGTTATATGCATTGTAACCAAAAAAAGCCCTAGCATCTATCGCAGCATGCGCTAATTCATGAACTATCACCTTTTTAGATACTAACGTTGGTACATAATAAGCAAATGAGTCTGTATCAATTAACACAACCTCCGGTGACAAGGTGATACCATCGGCGTCATATGAAGCAAGAGAACTCTTCTTCACGGAGGCAGCAACTATATTAACCTTAGCAGGCAATGGAGAATTAAATATTTCTTGATAGACTTTATTTGAAGGTAATATACCTGCGACATCAGAATGGACACGGTCCACTCTAGACTTTGGAGCCACAATAGTAAATGGACCGGTATCTTTTCTGGCATATGATCCATCCTTCTTATAAACCAAGATTATTATATTTGCCACAGAAAACCCAGAGCCAGCATTTCTGAATTGTATTTTTGTTTCTATAGCGTTATCTGACTTTGAATTTAAAACACCCGGATAAGACAGAACGTCTATTGAAGATGGCTTATTTATTTTCAATGTAAAGTCTTTTGTCTCTACTGTTTTAATTATAAGAGGAAATCCAAAGACTCCAACATTACTATCTTTCAAGGCATTATCAATTTCATACATGGCTCCGACATACGTATCTTTTTTATCTATAATTATTTCAGAATCTGAGCTTGGGCTGCCGAAATTAATTTGACGGCTAGCACCATCGCTGCCGTAAGCAGACTTTAGCGTTCTGAACTCTTCTAATGTTGATTTCCCATTCGAAGATGATAAGACCGGGACATTAGAATCATTAACAGGGTATGTCACCCTTAACTCCATCCTACTGGTATCTGAAATATTAATAGTTGCAGAGCTAGATGCATGAGTAGTACCAACTGAAGTCAAAAATAGTATTAATATACCTAAGATTATTTTTGCACTATTCATCTTAATATTATTTAGCTACAAAAGTTAATACGTATGGTTTGTATTGAGCAAACTCAGATGGAGCATTAGAAGTCTTGTAATTTAAACTAATGTTATATATGTAATTTGTTCCGAACAATAAATAATACTTGGCAGTAACATATGTCGGCACATCAGAATTGCCAAAAGTTGCAGTTAAAACATATCCCTTTGTACCATTTATTACAATGGCAGTTTTGTCCTTAAGTGCCCATTGCATTTCTGCATTATCTTTTTGATCTGCAATAAACATATCAACAAGATCTTCATTTGTCGGTTTTTTACTATATGATTTAAAATAAGCATCATCTTGAAAGGCTCTTCCTGTCGCTGATGCAGAAAACGCCACATCATCAATAGTCACTTTTCCAGTAGGATCAGAAAAATTTGTGCTATATACCTCTGAAATACCGGTATCTACCGTCTTCCCCACCCATCCATCAGGAATTGTGATTGAATATCCAGCTGATTTGTGTGCGTATATATTTTTAGATGTCTTTACACTTGGTGCGACCGTTTGTTTAATTTCTGGCTTAACATCAGGCACCTTATCCGCCACAACCTTTTGTGTAGATTCATTAATCGGTGTTGATACGCTACTTGTAGTATTTTTTATATCTTCCGTCTGTTGTTGTACCGGCACTGTTGAGGTAGAAACACCCACCAATGCAGTCTGTGGCTTTTGAACAAAATGCTTATACAATGACAGTGAACCAATAATCAAAACTATTATAATGATAATCGAAACGATGATTTTTTTC
>CAIZVZ010000018.1 GCA_903936565.1 uncultured bacterium
AGTGGCACCTCCAGAACTATATTGAATCAAATAATCAGTTATTGCTGATCCTCCATCAGATGATGGCGTTGCCCAAGTTAGTGACACCGTTGAAGTTGAAACCCCTACGGAGTTTAGGGATGTTGGAGAAGATGGAGGGGTACCTATGTCATCATTTGATCCCCCTGTAGCAAGCTGCATTTCTGAGTCCGAAAATGCTGTACTATAGAATCTTGCATTCTTAATGTGACCAAAAGTTGATCTTGTACCATCTTGATTGTATGCATCTCCAAATACCATTAAGCTCTGAAAATCCATTGATCCATCAAAAGCACAATTTGATGGAACTGCACCCGAAGCTGTTGTTCCTCTAAATCCAGATGTGGCACTCCACTTTGAAGCCATTTTTGTTGAAGTTTGAGGTTGAACGTTCACAGATGAATATGAACATTCTGAATTTCCATCGTAAATAGTTGTCCTTCCCAGTACCCCATTTGACCCATTACCTTCACCGGATCTGATGTGCATAGGTACACGGGATGCACCTGAATATCCATCAACAATAAATTTATTCCCCCTAGCTGTATCCCATGTATCAGCAACGGCAAAAAACGTTCCCTCTGTATTTGCCCAATTTCCAGCAGCTGGAATACTCATCTTATCCAAATATCTTGTTTGAACACCGCTCATGGTTGGAATACGTGAGCTGACGAAAGGTCCTGTTGTAGGAGCAGTCGAAGGACCGCCAGTTTCAATTTGTGCATAGTCAAGTATTACTGAATCACCGTTCGTTCCAAGTTTAATACATAGAGACGGATTAGTTATTTTTTGATTTTCAAGTATAGCTCTATACCATAAAGATGATGACAAGCTAGATGATACATCCCCAGCATAAGTTGCACCTCCGTCCATAGAAATAGATACCGTACCTGAGCCAGAAATACGCTTAATGTCAATTGAAGCAGAACTTGTAGCTGTTGCGATTGTCACACCCTGACAAACAGTTGCGTCATTAGCTGATGCTGTCACAACTGTTGCTGAGTTTGAGACTCCATCATGACCTACCGCTGTTTGCGAAGTGTTTACGTTTGTTTTTGTCCACACTGCATTTGTAAAGTCTCTAGACCATAGTATATAGTTTGTCCTTGTATTTTCTGATAAATAACCATTAGCTTCAATTCTTGCTGCAGCAGAATAATCACCGGTTGTTTTTACATAAGGAGAAAGAGCTGGACCTGCACTCATCTGTGCACCCCATAAATATACTGAATTTGTGTTATTGCCTGTCCAAGTCCAATCATTATCATTTTCCCCTAAATATACACGCGTATACACAGTAGCTGCTCCAGTTCCAAGACTTGCTGATACGGAGAAACGATACCATCCAGACCCAACATCTGTTGATGTTTTGGAAATCACACCAACAGTACATGTGCCTATTGCGCCTGTTGTTGTATTAAAATAGCAATTGTTTGCTGTGCCGTTTTTTCCAACCATCGCAAGTGATATCCATGTGTTGCTGTTTTGTTTAACATAAACGCTAGATGTATACACCTGACTTGCAATCAAGTTACCCGTACTTGTTGCTGCAAGCTGAATGTGGTGCAAAACATTACCGTCAGAAGCCGGGCCTACTGTAAACAAATCGGCTGTATTACTTCCATCAGGTGCTATGGATTGATCTGTAGAAATTTGGGAGCTCGTAGCTGTCCATGATGATGAAAAATCCTCACTCATGGATAGTATATTTGAACCAGAAATTGTAACTAAATTTGTTATTGGATGAACATACGTAGCTGATGTGATTCTTTTAAATGTAAATTGTCCATTTCCAACATTCACCTTCAGTGGATCAGATGGATCATTGAATGGCGCATGGAATATTAAATTATTTGACCACGATGCTTTTGTTAATGATGGATAAGTAATTAATAAAAGTAACACTAAAAAAATAAAGCGTCTGTCTTTGGGAAACATTTTAATCATATTCAATATTATCGCATGAAATAAGCTCTATACGCAAATTGTGTTGTGTCTAACTTTACATATATTACCCTAGAATAATATATGTAGTTTCAGGATTAATAATATTAATACTTGGATTTTTGCACTTAATATTTAGCAGGTGAGGTTGAGTGCTTATGTGGTCTAACTATATATTATGCTTTTGTAAAATTAAAATTAGTGTATAATATATACATCATGGCAAAAAGAGCAACAAGTGTTGGAAAAAATAGAACTACACGTTCAAAGAAGACAGCAAAAAGACTTGCAGTTAAGCATGCAAAAATTGCAGCAAGAACTACAACAAAGAGAAAGAAATAATTTTTATTAAAAGAACAAAATCCCGTTAATACTCTGAAGTAGGCGGGATTTTTGTTTGAGTACTTTTAAAATTAAGTGCAGGTAAATTTAATTTCATAATAAGTAAATATTTTTCAACAAAACTTTTTTAAAAATCATTTCCAAAAAATAAAAAGTAATATATAATAAATAAATATGTTCAGCATCGCACTTATCGCAACGCTAGTAGTTCTTGTAATATTAACTTTTTACAAAGGCCGAGGAATAATGTATTCCATAATAATTGCATTTTATCCAACAGCTGTAATCTACGCTTCAATTCCCGCAGCGTATTTAACAAAGATAACAGCAGTCAAGGATACTTCATTCCATATTTATTTATCATTAGCTTTTGTTTTCTTGGTGATCTTTGCTTTGGTTTTCTTGGTAACAAGACGACTCAGCCACTATGAGGGAGCAAGAGGTGGAATTGCAGGCTTTGTTGATGCACTTCTTTTGTCTGCTTCTGTTATTTTGCTTGTTATGACTATAACTTTTCATGTCCTACCTGCCCGTGACATCTATAGCTTAACGGCAGACATCAGGGCTTTCTTTACGTCTGATTTGGGTCACCTAGTTTGTGTTTTGGCCCCAATTGTCGTATTGTTAACAATGACTAGAAGGGGATAGGAGTCAACAATTCTTAAACCCTTAAAATAACCATATTTATAGGTACTTCATAGCCAAATTATTATAAGGGCATATGGAACCTATCTAGGCGAAAACCCTAAAACAATAAAATTATGACAAATAAAATGGACTTATATTGCGCCACTTTTGTAAGTGGAGGACAGCAAATAATCGAGAGACAACTTAAGAAAAAACCAAAGGATCGCTTCAAAATAGTTGAAGTGCTTGATGGAATGGTAGTTTTTGAAACAGATTACACTCCACACGAGTTACGCCAAATGCGTTTCCTTACAAACATATTCGTTATATTAAACGGATTATATTTTAGAGAGGATATGTCTTTTGAAAATCTATTCAAGAGATTTATAAATGATGGCGTGCACAATAAGGCACACGTTAAGACTCTACTTGGAAAACACAGAGAAACTTTTAAAATTGTTGTATCAGAAAATAATCAAACAATCGGTTTTGATAGAGTATATCTTCAAAAGGCAGAAACTGTTGTTGAAAAGGATCTTGGGATGAAGCTTTCTGTTCGCGAGCCACAAAGAGAACTTTGGTTCATGAGAAGAAACAAGATTAGAGTTGAGAAAAGTGACAATACCGGCGCGGGCGCAGAAGAAGTTGATGAAGAGTGGAACGCAGCGGTTGCAAAAGCGATGGCTGATAAAGGTGGTCCAAAGGAACCCGAGCAAACTGCAATGGGAGAAATTCTTGAGCCGGGAAATAAAAATATTAGACTAATTTGTGCGCTCCGTCTTACTCAACTTTCAGAAGATAAAAAATTCCATAGAGCAGGGGAATTGAGTCCAGAAATTGCAGAGCTTTTAATACTGGAATCGAATCCAACGCCAAAGGATATAATTCTTGATCCATTCTGTGGTTATGGGGGAATTTTGAAAGAGCGTGTTCACTTTAATGCATATAGAAAAGCAATTGGAGTTGATTCTCATGAGCGTGCCATTGAAGGAATTCATAAAGAATTAAATAGACAGATTAATACTAGAAAGAATATCCAATTAATTTTTGGTGATTTCTTCGACCAAGATGAAAAAGTTATTCCAAAATCTTCAATTACGAAAATAATTACCGATCCACCGTGGACAAGCTTCAGAGGAAAGAGTGTATTCAAGGATCATGCATTCGAAAATAATCAAATTGACTATTCTGAAATGTTGAAGAAGTTTGAGTTTGTACTGATGAAGGGTGGAAAAGCTGTAATTCTAATTGTTGGAGATAAGGAGGAATTTGAAAATAATCTATTCAATTTTCAAAAGACAATGAAGCTAGATCGAGTTTCTCATATATTGGTTTCTGGTAAGAAGGCGGGGATATATACAATTTCAAGGCTGTAGGAGCTTTGATTGACTTTTGTGTA
Source organism: uncultured bacterium (assembly GCA_903936565.1). Classification (GTDB taxonomy): domain Bacteria; phylum Patescibacteriota; class Minisyncoccia; order Phycocordibacterales; family CAIZLB01; genus CAIJKW01. The sequence goes on from CAIZVZ010000018.1 coordinate 4,331, forward strand.
TCAAATACATATCATCTCTACTGGGCCAATTGCTCCTTAACATAACTCCGAGTGGGGAAAGTTTGGGTCTTTTGGTATAACTTACCACTTAAGAATTCAACAACTAGAAAACCTGTATCGTGAAATTAGAAAATTTAATCAGTTTTGTTCAAAATAATCAGCCTGCGTCAATTATCAGCACTGTACTTCTGCTCGTAATCATGTTTACGCTTTACATCTTTATTATCCTACCAATGAGACAAAGGCGAAGGCGTTGGGCGACAGAAAGCATGATCAATGTATTTGGTGAAGTTGTCAGAATGCATGTCTTTATATGCAGGATGGGGGGTGAATAACACCAGCACCTCCAGAATCAAGGATGCAGTTTTGACTTCCTTCTGTCACAAACTGTTCCTGAAGAAGGGTCGTACATATAATCCTGATGGTGCGGAATTCCGTAAGGTTTATCGCGAGTGCGGATATAAGAATCTAAAACGACAAGACCTAGAAAAGTGGGTGCATAGTATCTTTAGAATATATTTTGACTGCATCAATGCACCCTGTGATGAAGTTTATCTTAATAATTTCGTAGATCATTTGGGCCAGATGATCCAAATCTGTCCGGAGGATTTAGTCCGTTTGGCAACGAAAAATCCACGATGGTATTAGGGTAAGCCGAATGACCAGTACGTAAGTCTCAATGGTGTTGGAGAGTCAGGTCTCATTTGTCCTGAATTGGGGCGGTCCGCAAGGGCCGCCCTGTTTGTTGTGGCTATAAATATAGCTAGATTGAATTATATTTGGTAAATAGGTGCTATTTGTAGGTCCTTTACATCTCTTGTGCTGTTGACTTTTGTACATAAATGTAGTATAAGTATATAGTTCCAGTCATCCAATTCTTGGGTGATTTGAAGGGACACTGATCTTTGAACACGAACGTTCCCACCATGGGGACTTAGAGAAGGCTTAAATGAAATTTGTGTTAGTTTCGGGTCTATTCTGTGACTTGAGCATTTTGTACCCCCTAAGGGATCGCTTGATTGAGGAGTACCCTGGATGTGAAGTGGAGGTAATGTCCACCCTAGCTTTCAAAACCGTTTGGTCGGCGAAGAGGGCAATCAGACGGGTAATTGATAGTCTGTGGGGTAAAGATAAGAAAAGAATTGTCCTAATGGGCCACTCCGCCGCCGGACAAGTGATCATACCCTTCATTGACGATCCAAGGGTAAAGGCAGTGATTTCAATCTGCCCTCCTGGCCACAACCCACTCGATATGCCACTTCAGGTTTGGTCAGTGCAATTTCTCTACACAATTCAGACGGTTCTCAACCAACTGTTTTGTATCAAGGAAAAGCATAGGTCAAAGCTCTTTGGGGGCTTGCTCCCAGAGTACATGAAGGCCTTGAGCTACGGATGGTTTGCCCTTCAAATGTCCATGGGGGCACTGTTGGGTAACTTCTCTCCTAAGACCAGGTTGCGCAACAAGTTTCTGGCGTTCTGGAGTACGGGCGACCCAACAGTCTTGCCAAAGGCTGTAGTGAAAATGGCCATCAAACATAACGGCGTAGGGTGCGAGATTAACTGTGGGCATCATTACCCACTAATCGAGCCAGAAGGTCTGGACCAAATCATGTTTGGAGTTACGACCTTCCTTCGCTTACTCGAGTAATGACCGATACTCAACCCGCTTAACTGCGGACCAATCGGTTATCGGCGGCCCGCAAGGGCCGCCCCTTATTTTGTCTAATAATTTAAATTGGTTCATTTATTTGAATATTAAAAATTGCTCCAAACCCATATTTATACTATTATAATCATATGTCTAATGAAACTAAAACAAACGCTGGCAACGACAGCACAAAGAAAGATATCTCAAAGGGTAGCAGTGTAATCACTCCAAGATCACAGGATTATTCTGAATGGTATTTGGATGTAATCAAGGCAGCTGACATGGCAGAGTACAGTCCAGTAAAGGGGTGTATGATAATCAAGCCAACAGGCTATGCTATTTGGGAAAACATGCAAAAGGAATTGGATGCTCGCTTCAAAGAAACTGGAGTTGAAAACGCCTATTTCCCAATGTTTATCCCAGAGCGTTTTTTAAATAAAGAAAAGGACCACGTTGAAGGATTCGCACCTGAGATTGCCGTTGTTACTCATGCTGGTGGAAAGAAGCTAGATGAGCCATTGGTTCTTAGACCAACATCGGAGACAATAATGTACGATACATTTTCGCACTGGATTCAATCATATAGAGATTTACCTATACTAATTAATCAATGGGCCAATGTTATCAGATGGGAAATGCGTCCTCGTCTATTTTTAAGAACTGTAGAATTCCTATGGCAAGAAGGTCACACTGTTCATGAGACAGAAAAAGAGGCAGATGAACGCGCAAGAGAGATGCTTGAAATTTACAGAGAGTTTGCGGAAGAAGTTTTGGCAATTCCAGTAATATTGGGAGTTAAAACTGAATCAGAAAAATTTGCTGGAGCATTTAAAACATATTGTGTGGAAGCAATTATGCAAGATGGAAAAGCACTTCAGTTTGGAACATCTCATCACTTGGGACAAAACTTTGCAAAGGCATTTGATGTTAAATTCTTAGGCAGAGAAAATACAATGGAATACGGCTGGCAAACAAGCTGGGGGGTTAGTACAAGAATGATTGGTGGTCTTATTATGACTCACGCAGATGACAAGGGTCTGGTTCTTCCTCCAAAGATTGCAGGAGTGCAAGTTGTAATTACAACTATAATAAACAACGATGAAGACCGCGAACTTATCATCGCTAAAGCGCAAGAAGTTTCTTCATGGCTAAAAGAAGAGGGAATTAAGGTTAAAATTGATTCAAGAGATATTAGACCAGGTGAGAAGTTTTACGAATGGGAGCGAAAGGGAGTTCCTGTTAGACTTGAGCTTGGTAAAAAAGATTTGGCAAACAATACGCTATTCATGGCAAGACGCGACACTGGAGAGAAGACTTCAATATCAGCAGATGATGTTGTTGTAACTGTTGCAAATACACTCGATGCAATTCAAGCTAATCTATATGATCGCGCTGTTGCCTATAGAAAGGAGAAAGAGAAAGTTGTTGACACTTGGGAGGATTTTGTAAAAGAAATTGAGGCAGGAAACTTTGTTCATGCACATTGGTCAGGGGATGCAGATGTTGAAGCACAAATTAAGGAAGAAACAGCCGCAACAATTAGATGTATTCCATTCGATCAAAAAATGGAGGATGGAGTTTGTATCAAGTCAGGTAAGCCATCAAAGGGGAGAGTGGTTTTTGCGAAGTCGTACTAGATTCAAAATTGCTCCAAACCCATATTTATACTATTATAATCACATGTCTAATGAAACTAATAAAGACGAAAATATTATAACCGCTGTTCTTCCTGGGTTTATGGAGCTTACTCCAAAAGATCAAATGGCATTCGATAGAATGAAGGACATCATAGCCCTAACTTACAAACAGTTCGGTTTTATTTCTATTGATACTCCAGCAATTGAAAGATCTGAGGTACTACTTACAAAAGCAGGTGGAGAGACTGAGAAGCAAATCTACAGATTTAATAAAGGGGACAATGATCTGTCTCTACGTTTTGATCTAACAATTCCACTAGCAAGATACGTTGCTGAACACCAGCATGATTTGGTTTTTCCATTCAGAAGATCTCAAATTGCAAAGGTCTACCGGGGAGAGCGTCCACAGAAGGGTCGTTTCCGAGAGTTTTATCAATGCGATATCGATATCATCGGTAGAGACTCACTTTCACTAATGAACGATGCTGAAATCTCAAGTATAATTTACTCCGTATTTTCAAAATTAGATTTTGGTCCATTTGTGATTAAAATTAATAATCGCAAAGTTATAAATGGCCTTCTCGAGTCGCTCGGTGTAGTGGAACTTGGGGTGGAGATAATGCGCACGATTGATAAGTTGGATAAGATTGGAAAAGATGAAGTTGCAAAAACACTACTTGAAATTGGTGTGCCAGAAGAAGTGTCCGCCGATATCTTCAGGTTCCTTGAAATCTCTGGAACAAATGAGGAAATCATATCTATCCTAAAGCAGGTGGGTGAGAAGCTTAGCGGGAACAAAGAGATGTTTGATTTAGGAGTTGAAGAACTTAGTGAAGTTGTAAAAAGTATTGAGCTATTTGGTGTTCCAGATAAAAATATCGTAATAGATTTATCAATCGCAAGAGGGCTTGATTATTACACTGGAACAGTCTATGAGACCAAGCTCACAGATTATCCTCAAGTAGGTTCAGTTTGCTCTGGTGGAAGGTTTGATAACTTGGCGGAGAAATATTCTGATAAGAAGTTCCCAGGAGTTGGAATATCAATTGGACTAACAAGACTATTTTCACAACTCAAAGATGCTGGGATAATTGATGCAACCGCTGGAGCTTCAACTCCAACTAGAGCCCTCGTTATTCCTATGATTGAAGATATGACTGTACCATTTAGTATCGCTTCAAAATTGCGAAACGCAGGAGTTCCAACAGAAGTCTATTTTGATGATGTTAAGCCAAAGGTTAAATTGGCTTATGCTAATAAGCTTGAAATTCCTTATGTAATCTTAATAGGGGAAGACGAACTGTCGGCTGGTAAATACATGCTCAAGGATATGGTTTCTGGTGAGCAAGAATTGATAGGGGAGGAGGATTTGATTGAGAGATTGACGTCGTAAAATAGCGCCACAAATATCGTTTTGTTATAAGACTTGCGCATTTCAATAATATGTGTTAATATAAAATCATTGTGAAAACAGATCGTTTAATTAGATTTAATCAGCCCATAAGCAACCCATTAAACAGCAATTGGAACGTCTAAAATTGATGACCTTAAAACGTCATCTATTTTTTTACAAAAATAAACATGAATACATTTTCAAAAATTACACAATTCTTCGCATGGTTCATAATACTAGGTATTTCAAGGCCGTTTTTTAAGATTGAAGTTAGAAACAGAGAAAATCTTAAAGGCGTAAGAGCACCTGCAATTCTAATCTCTAATCACATTAGATTTTATGACAGTTTTCTCTATAGAATTGCTGTTGGTTTAAGATCTCCGCTTTCTCCACTTAGATTTATGGGGGTTAAGAGATTTCACAGTCCTGTACTTAATTTCATAAGTAAGATTGGAATAGTTCCTCTTGTGTATTTTTTTATGGGAGTTGTGACGGTAGTAACAGGACAAGGTGTAAGTAAAAACCTAGAAGGTGCAAAAAAGGCACTTCGAGGTGGCGCTGTAATTGCAATGTTTCCAGAAGGGAGAATGTATTATGATGATACTATAGGACCATTTAAATGGGGTGCTGCAATTCTTGCAGAAGAAACGGACTCACCATTAATGCCTTTTGCAATGAGAAAGCATGGTAGAAAAATAATTGTAAATGTCGGTCATCCGTTCTGCATAGATAAAACAAAAGGCCCAACAGAAAATACAGAAATTATGCGTGACGTAGTTGTGAAGTTGTTTAACGAAATTGAGTTTTAGATATTAACAT
>CAIZVZ010000019.1 GCA_903936565.1 uncultured bacterium
CTCATTATATTTTTTTTATTTTTTAAAAATCTATAAAAATTGACTTGATTCCACTTACAACTTCCTCCTCGTCGTGCTCTATCAATTCGTCGCTGATGTCCGATATAAATTCTGATGGTAAATTGATTTGTTTGCTTCCAAAAATCGTTCTCATGTTTGCGTAAGATAGGTATAGTTTTTTACGTGCACGGGTTACGGCTACATAAAACAATCTTCTTTCTTCCTCACTGTCTTCACCCGATTTTGATTCAGAAGATCTACTACTTGGAAACAAATCCTGTTCAAGACCAGAGATAAAAACATAATCAAACTCAAGACCTTTTGAGGCGTGAACCGTCATGAGTTTAACACCTTCTCCATTGTTTTTTGCCGTCTTCTCGTTTAATGAATCTTGATCACTTGCAAGTGCTGCGTCTTCAATCAACTTTTCTATTCCTTCTTGTCCTGGTAGGTCATCAAATCTTGTTGCGAGTGTAACTAATTCTCTTACGTTTCCAACCCTATCTTCTTCCTTGTCATTCTCAGCTTTGAGAGCAGACTCTATGCCAGATTTTTCTATAATATATTTTATAGCGGTTGAAGGTCTTTGTGTCTCGATCTGATTCTTAATATCACTTAGTAACTTATAAAAGGCATCAACTTTGATTTTTGTTCCTGATGGTAGGTCCGCTGTTTGACCCGCCATAATTTTAAGTAAGGTAACCTTTCCAATTCCTCGTACGGGTGTATTAATGATTCTCTTTATGTCTGCTAGTGAGTCTGGGTTAAGTGCGGCTCTTGCGTAAGAAATTACATCCTTAACCTCCCTTCTTTCAAAGAAACGAGTTCCTAATAGTTGATATTGTATTCCTTTTCGCAGGAAGGCCTCTTCAAGGGCACGTGATTGTGAGTTTGTTCTATATAAAACGGCAATACTCTCAGGTTTAATATCCTTGTTCCCCTGCCCATCACCTTCTTGTATTAAATTTCGAGAGGTGTTTGCAACGTGATTTGCTTCATCATTCTCGTCATAAGCGTTATAAAGCGTTATTAATTCACCATCTTCGTTGTTGGTAAATAGGTTTTTTTCCTTTCTAAATATATTTTTCTTAATTATTTCATTAGCAGCGGAGAGGATGGTTTTTGTTGATCTGTAGTTCTCTTCAAGTAATATTACTTTCGCTTCTGGATAATCATCTTCAAATTTCATAATATTCTTAATATTAGCCCCACGCCAGCTGTAAATTGCTTGGTCTATGTCCCCCACAACTGCAATGTTGTGTTCTGGTCCGACAAGAAGACGCGCTAATTCATATTGAATTCCGTTTGTGTCTTGATACTCGTCTATGTGTATATATTTGAACCTATTTTGGTACTGAGCTCTGATTTCGGGCTTACTTTTTAATAAAACTGCAGTTTTATAAAGTAAGTCATCAAAATCCAATGCTTTCTCATTAAATAATGCTTCTGCATACTTTCTCCACACCGCTACAACTATTGCACCAAAGTGATCTTCCCCGTTTACTGCCTCATACTCTCCAAGTGATGAAAAATTACTCTTCTCTCTTGAGATTATGGACATTATTTTGTTCGGCTCAACCATTTTGATATCATAACCAAGTGAATTTATGGCTTCTTTTATAGCTTGTTTAGAATCACTTTTGTCATAGATTGTGAAATGTCTTGGAATACCAATAGCGAGTCCCGACTCCTTTAGTATGTTTACGCAAAGTGAGTGAAACGTTGAAAGAAAGGGTTTTGAAAAGTTGTGAATCGGTAGATTCATTTCACGGCTATCTTGAAGTAGGTGTTCAACACGCTCTCTCATTTCCTTCGCAGCCTTGTTTGTAAAGGTTATAGCCAAAATTGACTCGGGTGCGACCCCGTTTTCTATCAAGTTCAAAATCCTGTGTGTAACAGTTTTGGTTTTTCCAGCGCCAGCGCCAGCAAGAATAAGTAGGGGGCCACTGAGTGTTAAAACAGCTTCCTTTTGCCTGTCGTTTAAACCAGAAAGAGCCTTTGAAGAAAGGCTTTGAGAATTTTCGTGTGGGTGCATGTTTTTTAGTATATCATGTTTATTGAGTGGCGCCGAAAGGTTAAATTAGCTAAGAATATGTGGCTTAAAACACACGTCCTGATGGTCGAATTTGTCTCAATTTGACCGACTTTTACTAGTGTGTTGGTCTTGATTATTTACTAATAACTTTGTTGACTTTGGGTCAAATAGTCTCTAACATATATAAGTACACGGTTTATTCAGTTTGATATGGCCTTATTTTTAGCCATATCCATACAGGAATGTTCTATCAAATTAACTAAAAGTTATTTTAATAACCCCTCAAGACCTCGATCCTAAAGACAGATTTACAGATATACCGCATTTAAAAAAAGGACGAGTGACAAATCAGGCAACTAAAACAATCACAGCGTTAGCTGTTTTGGCCATAATAATTTACCCGTTCTGTGTTCAAGCGGGTGTTTTGGGTGTTTTTGATTGGTTTAAGTCTGGGTTTGGTTCGTCTGGGGATTATCAGTATAAAGTTCTCTCTTCAAATACTGTTGCTGTTGCTGAAGAGATATTATCTGCACCAGAGCATACAATTATAAACATGCCCTTGTCACAATCCATAAACAGTCCAGAGCCTGTAGAGAATCAGACGGCTGTAAATCAGACTATGGTTGATGACTCCGCGTTCACAAATGAAAACAGCGCGTTGGATGGCTCTCTTGACGGCGACGAAAACACATCAGATCAAATTAGTTTATACACAGTTAGAAGTGGAGATACTGTACCGCTGATTGCAAAGATGTTTGGTGTAACCGCTAATACAATTTATTGGGCAAACGATTTAAAATCAGGATCAGAATTAAAGCCAGATCAGGTTATTATTATATTACCAATCACTGGTATTAAATATACTGTAAAGAAGGGCGATAATATAGATAATTTAGCCAAGAAGTTTAATGCCGATGCTGGAGAAATTGCTAGTTTTAATAACGTTGACACTTCTGCTGGACTCACCGTTGGAGATGAACTTATTATTCCAAATGCTGATCCAGAAATTGGATCTCAAAAAACAAACCCAAAGACGGTTGCTAAAAACAAGGGTTCTTCAAAAAACACAGCGGGTTACTTTAGAAGACCTATTAATGGAGGAATGAGGACGCAGGGAATTCATGGAAACAATGGAATTGACCTTGCTTCGTTTGGCGGGGCTCACATACCAATATTGGCTGCAGCAGACGGTACGGTTCTTATAAGTAAAACGGGTGGTTGGAATGGTGGATACGGTAATTATGTTGTTATAAAGCACTCAAATGGTACCCAGACTTTGTATGCCCACATGAGTGAAAACACAGTCAGAGCAGGTTCACGTGTGTCTAAAGGTCAACAGATTGGTAAAATGGGAAATACAGGTCGGTCAACTGGCGTTCATCTTCACTTTGAGATTCGTGGAGGTAAAAATCCATTCTAGTAAGCCGTGTCTATAATCACCCGTTTCTGTATTTTGGGTGTAGATATAATTACAGGTACTTTGTTGGACTTGAGTTAAAAAAATAAATCTTCTTTGTATGAGATCGCTTCTGTGATGTGGTGTTTTTCTATCTTAACCAACCTATTTGATATTTTTTTATAGCTGGCGTCTGAATTTTTAATAATTTCAATTAATGCAATTGTTTCCGATATGTCCCTTATGTGATTCATGGCTCGCATTGATAATTTTCTATAGTCGGAGCTTTTCTGTAATAAATCTTCTGTAATTTCATCCCATTGAAACCCTATTCGGTGTTCAATGTTTGATTTGTGGAAGGTATTTATTGTTTTAAACATATCATTTCCTTGAGTAATGTTGGATCTTGACCGTCTGTTTTGGTGTGTGTTTTCATAAGGTAGGTTTATACAAACATGAAATCTCTCTAAAAAAGGCTTAGAAACCTTTTGTTTGTATATATTTATTTTATTTCCCGTACATCTGCACTCCATGTTTGGTATACCCCTGTTTCCACATGGACACTGATTCATTGCACAAATACAAATTGTGTCGCACGGCATTGTTATTGTGTCATTCGCTCTATTAATCTGTATTATCTTTTGTTCCAAAGGCTGTCGAAGGGATTCGATTATGTTCTTGTTAAACTCAGGTAATTCATCTAGAAACAAAATACCCATGTGGGCTTTTGTGATTTCCCCTGAGGTAATTGGGTTTCCTCCACCTACAATCGATGAATAACTGCTGGTGTGATGTGGAGATCTAAACGGTCTATTTAAACTATTATGTGTGGATAGCAACTCCAAATATTCAGCTTTATTGGGCGTTGGAAGAAGTTGGTGAGCGCTGCTTGCAAGCATGGTTTTTCCAACCCCAGGTGGCCCAGATATAATCATGTTATATTTTCCACACAAACTTATAAGTAAGGCCCTCTTTGCTTTTTCTTGACCAATTATATTGTCTATTTTGAATTTATCTGGGGGTGTGTTTAACTCGCAGTTGGTCGCCCTACCTTCCTCTTTGGAATACTTTGCCTTAATAATATTCCTTGTTTCATTATTAAAGTTCAGGTTGTGTATTAATTCCTGTAGGTGTGTGCAATTATTTATTCTAACATTTGGTAATTCTAGTTCAGTTATTAGATCAACCTGCTCATCATTAAAGTTACTGTATAAATTAATGACCTCTTGTGAATTTATTTTATTATCTAGTATAAACTTTGCGACTGAAGCTAGTGAATCATTTTGTTTTATAGACCCATCTAGTCCTAGTTCGCCAATAAAGATGGAGTTATTTAAGTTTTTATTTTGTATTTTGCCTGTTGCTGTTAAATAAGCTATTGATATTGGTAAGTCCAACAAAACACCTTCCTTTTTTATTCCAGCAGGTACTAATGAAACCGTTATTTTATGATTTTTTGTTTTAGGAGAATCAAAACCGCTATTTTTTATAGCGGACATAATTCTCTCTCTTGATTCTGTAATACACTTATCTGCAAGACCAACAATCAGGAATGAAAATAGTCCTCCTGATAAATCTAATTCAACCTCAACATTTTGGCACAATACCCCCTCTTTTATTATTCCTCTACAAGATATATACATCTTTATAATGACACGACAAAAACACTGATTTGAGGTGGGTTGGTCTATATTCTAGTCAAATAAATAACTACATGTGAGATTCACAAGTTCTAGCTCCTGGGTATGCAATTAATCTTTCTTCCTCTATTTCCGCTTGGCATACTTCACAGACTCCATAGTTACCCGATTCTATTTTTGTAAGGGCGTCTCTAATATCGATTATTTCCCTTTCCAAATCAGATGTAACTGATGCGTTTGATTCATATGTTTCTATGGAGTTGGCTACCTCCTCTCTGTCGGCAGTATCTTGGTCCTCCGTTTGTTTTGCTTCCCAAGTTGTATCACTTGATTTTTCTGCAACCTCAAGTATCTCTGTCTCTAGTCTTTTAAGTTCAACCTCTAAAGCATCTTTGTGTTTTTGTATGTCTATATTCATGGGTATATTATATCAAATTGAAAATAAACTTTCTATAAATAAAATATAAATTAAAAACAAGTTTACTGTCTAAATTATCCTATGTTCATATACCATCTTATCTAGTTATCTTACCTGATGTCAGTCTGTATATTAGCTCCTTAAGAGTCTGTTCGCTCGTGGCAATTATTACCATATCCCTATTAAAGAATGTATAGAAGAAGGCTATACTTCCGTTGGCTCTGTATAATACCCTTGTGTCATTGTTTGAAACAACCTTATCAACAAAGGGTGTATCATACTCAGACCCATTTGATACAAACATCCTTTGACTACTGGAAGAGCTTGAACTTGAGGTTGTGGCTGGAGAACTCGATGTTGAAAACGTGGTTGAGGCTGTTGAAGAAGATTGTACCACTGCAGGTTCTTTAAATGAGAAGACACTCTCGTTTTTAAACATAAAATCGCTTAAATCTGCATACATACTTCCCTCCCATTCCAACATACCAGCAAAAACAGAATCGTAATTAGTTGATTTTAATATAATAAATGGCTCATTAGATTCATAAGAATAATAACCAAAAACATATTCATTCTTTACGTTTCTCAGAAGTAAATCTGGAGCGCTGGGTGCAAATATTTTTAAAAACTCTGAGGCTAATATTGGTGCTGTGTTTGTGCTATTTGTCGTATTGAATGAAATTGATTTTACCTTGCCCGATGAAAACTTTATTGATGACTCCTTTAGAATTTCATTAATTAGCAACGTCCTGTTCTTGCCTTGTACAAACATTGGGATACTTATTTCTGAATATAAAATTCCATTAACAACTTGTTGGCTCGGGTTTTTTTGAAGTTCAATTTGGTCTGGTGTTTTGGCAGAATTAAAACCAATGTATGCAAAACCCCCTATAATCAAGATGCAAATTATAAAAACTAAGATTTTAGCAGCTACATGATTATTTTTTTTATTAAAATCGGTGGTGTTATCCGCACTGCTGTGCATTTTCTGATTGTTTGCGGCCATTATTTTACCAAGAGAAAAACCTCCCTTAGATGATTCATTGGCTAAATCGTCTTTAAAGGTGTGGACAGAGCTTGTTTTATATATTGAGTTTGGATCGTTCGACGGTTCTGATGTTTGATTTTTGTTTGGATTCTGCATTACATCAGACAGGTGAAACAGAGGCCTTTCTGAGCCTTCTGAATTATTGTTTCCAAATGAAGTTTGAGCCTGATTAAGGTTTTGTGTTGCGGGGGTTGTCGAAATACCTCCCTCTCCACTTCCACCAGCTCTATCAGCGTTTGGGTAAAGGTGTGTAGGTTTGTTTTCTGTTGGTTCCATTTGATATATTATATATCAAATTTGGAATCTGGTCTTGCATCTTCGTCGAAAAAATCAAAATCTTCCCTTTTTTGGCTAAACTTGGTGTTTGTATTCTTTAGTGTGGTGTTCGCTGAAATACCTGTATTTCTTGTTGTTGTTTTGTTTTGTCTTTTTGTCTTTAATGATGAATTGGAATTAGAGGAATTATTACTCCTATTTTCTATAGCCTGGTTTCCCTGTCCTCCGTTGCCCTGCATCATTACATACTTCGATGGCGTGTCGCACATGTCAATAAAGTCGTCAGCTACTTCTCTAAGTTTTTGTGATGATGATTTACCAAAAGATATTACCTCTACCTGACAACCCTCGTTTGTTTGAAGATATTCTACAAGTGGAATAAAGTCCCCGTCTCCAGAGGCTATAATAACTGTGTCCAGTTTTGGTGCTAGTTTAATTGCGTCAACAGCAAGACCTACGTCCCAGTCCCCTTTTTTGGCTCCGCCGCTGAATATTTGCAAGTTTTTTGTTTTAGTTTCTATTCCTAGTTTTCCAAGTGCATCGAAGAAGTTTGTTTCATCGCCACTTTCGGTTGTGATCACATAGGCAATGGCTCTAATTAGAGATCTGCCTGCGACTACCTCCTTCATTATTGCGCCGAAATTTACTCTAGCGTGATATAGATTTTTTGCACTGTGATAAAGATTTTGAGTATCAATAAAAACTCCAACACGTTGTTGTTTGTGTTTAATTACTGTCATGTTTTGAATTAAGTTTAAAATGAACCATTAATATGGTTTAAGTCTGTTTATTAAAATTCCATGCGTTACCGGTTCTGAATTTTTCTAACCTAGAAGCAAAACAATAATTCTTATTTTTTAAAACTTAGAGATGTACGTATTTTATTCATGTAAATCTCTATTGCATATTCCGCTAGTAGTATTCTACTCTTCACACCCTAGGGTGTGTCTATAAAAATGGTTAGGCTGACTTTTTCTTCAAATCAAGCTTCTTTACCACAACATCATATCTTGCAACGTTCTTTTTCAATAGATATTTCAAAAGAGTTTGTCTGTCTGCAACCATTTGCAAAAGACCTCTTCTTGAGTGATTGTCTTTTGCATGAGTTTTAAGGTGTTTTGTTAATTCTGTAATTCTTGTACTTAAAATAGCGATCTGTGCTTCAGCACTTCCTGTATCGCTTGCGTGAATCTGAACCTCTTTTATAATTTTTTGCTTCTTTGCTTTGGTTAACATGGTGTGGTGATAATAGCATGAAAGACTGTTGTGGGCAAGTGTTTTCAAGACCGTTTAGCAAAATTGCCCTAACTATGATTTTGGAGAATCACCCACCGGGTGCTATAATTTTGATATGTCGCACAATAATATTGCCCCCAGTCCTAGCGGCGGCTCAAATTATAGGCCAAGATCTTCATCGGAGGTGGGTTTAACTACTCTTAAGAGGCATTTTTTGGAATATACCGAGATAGAAAAGGGTCGCAGTCTAAAGACCGTTGAGAATTATGATCGATACTTGAATCTGTTCCTTGAGTTTTTAAAGTCCGATTCCCCATCTGACATAACAGAGGATAGACTTAGGGAGTATCGATTGTTTCTAAATAGACGTTCATTTGCAACAAAATTGGGTAGTAGTCTAATAAAGAAAAGAACCCAAAACTACTACTTAATAGCACTTAGGGCGTATTTTAAGTATATTTCCAAGCGTGGAATACAAATATTGTCTCCTGACAATATTGAGCTGGCAAAGGTCCCAGAAAGGCAAATTGACCATATTTCTATAGAGGAGCTGGACAGGATATTAAGTGCACCCAACGATGAGAAGGAGGACAAGAAAAGACTAAGGGATAAGGCGATTTTAGAACTACTATTCTCGACGGGTCTTCGTGTATCAGAATTGTGTTCCCTACCTCGAGATTTAGACTTAAATAAGGACGAGTTCTCTGTTAGGGGTAAGGGTGACAAAGTTAGGGTTGTCTTTATGTCAGAAGTCGCAAAACAGGCTTTAAGAAACCATTTAAATAAAAAGATTGATGTTTCTAGTGGTTTAATGTTTGGTATTACCCCAAGATCTGTAGAAAGGCTTGTAAAATACTACACAATTAAGGCTGGAGTCTCTAAAAAAGTCACTCCTCACGTTATAAGACACAGTTTTGCTACTGATTTGTTGCAAAATGGAGCTGATTTACGCTCAGTGCAGGCGCTTCTCGGACACGCCAATATATCAACGACACAAATTTATACACACGTGACCGATAAGCATCTCAAGGACATACATAAGAATTTTCACGGACACGGTGCGGCAGGAGCTAAGGGGAGAAATTTTGTTCAAGAAAGTGTGCGGTAATTTATAATGGACAGTAATTAATGGATGTCTTTTAAATATATGAAAAAACAAATAAGTATAATTTCATGGAATGTAAACGGAATTCGCGCTATTTATAAAAAAGGTGCGTTTGATGCAATAATGCAACACAACACAGATTTCTTGTGTTTTCAAGAGACAAAAGCTCATGTCGAACAGTTAGATAAAAATTTGGCTAATCCAGATGGTTATGTAAGTTATTTTGACCATGCAAAGACGAGAAAGGGTTATAGTGGTGTTGTTGTGTACATGAAAGACTCCTTACCTAAACCTAAAAAAGTTGAATACGGTTTTGGTATAAAAGAAATGGATCAAGAAGGAAGAATGATCTGCTTAGTCTTTGAAAAGTGGGCGCTAATTAATTGTTATTTTCCAAATGGTGGTGGGGCGCCGGAGAGGTTGACATACAAATTAGATTTCTACAAAGAATTTCTACAATACTGTAAAAAGCTCACAAAACAAGGGTTAAATGTAATCTTTTGTGGTGATGTTAATGCAGCGCATACAGAAATTGATCTTGCTAGGCCTAAAGAAAATGCTAAAAGTATCGGATTTTTACCAGAAGAACGTGCTTGCATCGATGGTTTTGTAAACGCTGGGTATGTTGACGTATTTAGAGAATTAAACCCCGAAACGAAAGACGTATATACGTGGTGGGACATGAAGACATTTTCACGAGATAGAAATGTTGGATGGAGAATAGATTACTTTTTTGCATCAAAAAAAATAATTAATGATGTTAAAAACTTTACAACAGAATCAAAATTTTTAGGTTCAGATCACTGTCCAATCAAAATAGCTGTGGATAACTTATTTTAATAAAAATATTCCCCTCTGTAACCCCAAGCGTAAATTCCATAGTGTCCTTTATTAAAGGCCTTAATCTAGCTTAAGGAAATTTAAAAAGTTATCCACAAGAATTATTGCAAATGTCCTTTACATGTCCTTTATTAGAATTATAATAAAGGACAGATGAGCAACCCAACATCGGGTAACAGAGTTCTTTCCGGAAGCTGTATAGTGGTAAGGATTAGTTGGTGATAAAGGACATTTTACGTTCTCCCACAACCATCTTAGTGAGTCCTATATCTGGGCATCACATTTTAACAGAGAGCACAGTCTTAAACTGGCTTGTTCCCCAACCATAAAGGCGACCAATACAATTAAATAAATAAATTTTCAATCTCATTTCAATCGTCTCGTCTCATCTCAATTTCGGTTTCGTTTCGGATTCGGTGGTTACGGGTTTTTTTCCACCATTTCCACACTTGTAACGGCAGGGCCTTAGTACGGCCGCACCATTTATAACCTTTGTTGCGCCCAGTACTGAGGCTCTTTTTATTGCTTGTTTTTTTAATATATAAACGAATAGCCGTTACACATGTAACATGTTACATGTGTAACGGCTATTGTTGTGATATGTGCGGTACACATCACCGACCTATTCTGAGGCTATCTTATATCATGCTTCTTTCTAATTTCTGCGACCTGGACATCCTCCAGATCCTTTTTCTTGCTAATTCCCTTCTCCGACAGCTCTTTTAAATGTTTCATGGGTAACATTGTTAGTTCCAGCGCTCTGTTTTTTAGATATTCTACTGTATTTAATTCAGGTTTTTCCAATACTTCTTCAAGTAATGCATTTAATGTTAGGCCTATAACAGGTCCCGCTTGAATGCTCAGCTCATTTAATAGTGTATTTCCGTCAATTTTAAGCATTCCCACGCTAATTGGATCCAACATAACTTCATCTATTAATGCCCTATACTTCCTTAATCTGTATGGATTTTCTTTTGGCCTTCCTGTCCCTACCCTGTCGCATGTCCTTAAGTCCAATAGATCCCAAATGTTTTCCTTACCAACGTTCACAATCATTCTTCTGACCGCAGATGCTGTTATTTGCTCTGTATCCGAGAAAAACATGTGCCAGCGTATAAGTTTCGTGACAAATTCAACTGTTTTGGTTGGATACTTCATTCTTTCCAGTATTACCTTTGTCATTTTAGCCCCAACAACCTCGTGCCCATAGAAAGTTATATCTTCAGTCGAGTCTCCTCTTTTTGTCGGCGGTTTACCGATGTCGTGAAATAATGCAGCTAGTCGTATATCAAGTCTCCAGTTCTTGTCTGCTGCGCATTGGCAGCTTCTAAGTAAATGTTCAAAAACATCATATGAATGTGCTTGATTCTGTTTCACGTGTACCGATGATTCGAGTTCTGGTAAAAATGACTTGGTTAAATTGAGTTTTTGGGCCATTGCAATACCCAATGCCGGCTGGCTGGACATAAGTATCTTGTTGAATTCGTCTCTAATTCGCTCTATTGATATCTTATTTAGGTTATCAGACTGAGATATTATCGCGTTTTGTGTATCAATGTTAATCATGAAACCTAATTCTGCGGTAAAACGCACCGCCCTTATTAGTCTTAATCCATCTTCATTAAACCTCTTTACAGGATCCCCTACCGCTCTAATGACCCTGTCCTCTATGTCCTTTATTCCATTGTACTCATCAATAACAATGTCCTTTACTGAGTCGTAAGCAATAGCATTCATTGTGAAGTCCCTTCTAAGTAGGTCGTCCTTTATATCATCGCTAAAGGACACCTCATCTGGATGTCTTCCGTCTGAATAGCCACCCTCTGTTCGGTATGGGGTTACTTCTATTATTTCAGTCAATTCAATTGTGTCTACCACCCCTTCGGTTGAGTTGTCCACACCTGTGTTGTTTTTGTTGCCCGCCTCCTTTTTGCCGGCGTCTACTTCCCTTCTAATTTTAACCCCAACTGTTCCAAAGGTGTTTTCGTAAAAAGCATCTTCAAAAACCCCTAGTATTTGTTCAGGTTTAGCATTGGTTGTAACGTCCCAGTCTTTTGGTGTCCTCTTTAGAATAATGTCTCGTACGCATCCCCCCACTAGATATGCTGAAAAACCTGCGTTCTGCAGTTTGATTAAGACTTCCTGTACATATTCAGGTATTAGCTTCTTGTCGATTTTGTCAGAAAGCCTTTCCTTTGGCTCTATATTTGAATTGTTGTTCAAATGGTGTTTGTTCATTAAATAGAATATTAGTACATCTTTTGATTTTTTGCTATCTATGATGTAGACTACTGCCAAGATATTCAAAAGAGGGTATATGCACCCGTAGTGAAATGGATATCACACCAGTCTTCGAAACTGTTATTCTAGGTTCGAATCCTAGCGGGTGCACAATTATAATTTTATGTTATAATAAAAAAAAGCGGGTATGGTTTAGTGGTAGAATGCGTCCTTGCCAAGGACGAGACGAGAGTTCGATTCTCTCTATCCGCACTACATTACGGTCCTGATATGTGAACCTTAAGACTTTTTTAGGTTATTTGGTGCTTATTTTGATTACTCTGTCTCTGTTGGTATCTAGGCCTGTACCCCACCGCCCAGCAAGGAACCATGTGTGTATATAGCCCGATCAAGGACTTGTCCCCAACAAAGTCCTATAAATGTCCTAAACTGTGGATAACTCTGGGGATATGTGTATAAAAGACATATTTGAATGGCTTTTACCGGAACGTTATTTTTCAACGATTAGTGGTTTGTGGGCCTATAAATAAGGATTATAACTGTGGATATCTCAGAATAAGTGTCTTTTAGTTGTCCTCTAATATGTGGCACGTGAAACGCTGATTTTGTGTGTAAAACCATGTATTTAGCTCATTTGGGTGGTTTCATGTGTACCAAATTTACGTTTAGGCTATGGCTAATGCTCAGTCTGTCAAAGTTAAAATATTGTTAATATGCTTATTTTGCTTAGCTTCTACACAAGAACAATGTGATTACAAATAAAATTACTAAATTCTTTAGGAAAAATTTATAGAGGCATTATGTGCTTTGTTTATGATTATCTTGTTATAAAATAATAAGTGAATAATAAATATGACTAGAACAAACAAAAGAGACTATAAAATAAAGGCCAATGGTAATTTACTGAATAAAAGTGACCTCACTAGTAATAAAAATACTGGTAAAACAAAAAGGACAGATATTAAGAAAAGGACAGTGAAAACAGAACTTGAAAGTGAGGTTAATGAGGTTTGCGGTGTCTCCGTCAAGGACTCAAATAAGAAGATAGGTGGCTTGGGGGAGAATATTGCAATCGTCTTCCTTGAGAAAAGAGGCTTTCAGATTATAGACAGGAACCATAGAAATAAAATAGGGGAATTAGATATAGTTGCCCAGAAGGATGACTTTTATTATGTCGTTGAGGTCAAAACTCTTAAGATACCTTCCAAGATGGATATTGAGAAGGGTGGTGGGTTTTTTGATCCCAATATAAGTATTATTAGGGATGGTGATAAAATTGATTGGCTAAAACCTGAAATGAGCCTTACTAAAGAGAAAATCCAAAAAATTAAGCAGACCACCTTAAGGTATTGCGCTGATTTTGGTATTAAAGAGGAAAGCGTTAAATTCTTGGGTATGTGTGTAAGTCTGTACCATTATGGTTCACGTGTAACTAAGGAGAACCTGTTGAGCTGTCGGGTTAAGATTGTTCCTTTGTTGAATTAGAGCTGGATAGGGTAGAGAGACTTGTGCTGCCCGTTATGTTAATAATGGACTCTAAATTGGCAAAAATAAAACATGTGTGATATGCTTGTTCCATCACGGGGCGTGGTGTAACGGCTAACATGCTTGCTTTGGGAGCAAGTGACTCCGGGTTCGAATCCCGGCGCCCCGACAAATTGGTTCCATATTGCTATAGGTTATTCTA
Organism: uncultured bacterium; assembly: GCA_903936565.1. Lineage (GTDB taxonomy): Bacteria > Patescibacteriota > Minisyncoccia > Phycocordibacterales > CAIZLB01 > CAIJKW01. The sequence goes on from CAIZVZ010000019.1 coordinate 13,923, forward strand.
TGACTAAAAAATTCACAAAGAAAAAAGAAAACTTTACCTGCGATGTTTGCGGAGTTGATGTTAACGGCGATGGTTACACAGACCATTGTTCTAATTGTTTGTGGAGTAAACATGTGGACATTAATCCTGGGGATAGGCTTTCCGAATGCCAAGGTCTTATGAAGCCTACTAAAATAGAAATTAAAAAGGATAAATATCGAGTTACTAATAAATGTGAGACTTGTGGTTATGAAAAGGTAAATAATCTGGCGCCTGATGATAATTGGGACACAGTTATTAAAATTCAACAAAAGTTTGTATTAGATGCCTTCAATAATGGGGAAATAAAATAATAGGGGACAACGATACGTCGAATGATTTAACGCGGGTGTTTGTGGTATTTTGCTTTTACCACCACTGTCGCCTTATTGATTCATTTCATAAATCGACTTGCCAAGATTCATTCTAAGTTTATTGTCTATGTGTTTAATTGAGATCGCACGAATTTTATTCTTCAATAAAATTTCCGAAGAAACATAATTAGAAATTATTCCTATTAGCTGTCCTTGATTGTTAAATATACCACCTCCTGAAGCCCCAGATTGGGCCAAGGAGCTTGGTTTAGTCTCTATCAGGTCATATGGACCATTTGAATCTCCATTGAAGTTAAAAACGTTTCCTATTGAGTTTGTTTCTGATTTTCTGGGTAGCACAGAAAAGACGCCAATTTTACCATAAACATCAGATGGATAAGACTTAATGGTGATTTGTTCATTCAAGTTAAATGGTAGGGGAGAGATTTTCGCCGGTAGTATATTTTTAAGTTCCGTAGCTGTTGCTGTGTTTATTGATGGGTTAGAAATATCAATCTGAAGAATGGCGATGTCACTTTCACCTGTCTCTGAATATGTATTTTCAAAATTTGAGTAGTGTTTATTGACCCAGTCACGGTCTATGAATACAACCTTTACTGGCAGTTTACCAGATGCTGGGTCCTTAATTCTTGCGTAACAACTATATTTTCCACCTGATTGTTCAGAATAAACAGGTGCAGCAACATGAGCAGCTGTTAAAACTAAACCATTTGAACTTATGATTACGCCGCTGCCGGTTATAATTTTAAGAGTGTTGCTCGTTTTGTTTTCACATCTGATATTTACAACGCTATCGTCTGGGCTTGTTGATATGTGTGATTTGATGTTACTCGATGTGTTAGATGTTGGAGTTTTGTCTGTGTCGGATAATATATTCGATTTCTGAGGTTTTTTAATTTGATTCGGTGTTGAATTATCTTTACTTTGTTTGGTGCTTATTTTAAGAACAGAATAGTTTGGAGCTGTAATCTTCAGGTGTTTTAGTTTATCCACAGCACTTGTTATTTTGTCTGTCCCCATTGGAACATAAACTGCAGACGTGCTTGATGAGGGGTTTGAAAACGGTCTATTCAGGATATCCACAATTTCTTTTGATTTTTCTGCCGATGTGCTTGCTTTGAGTCCTAATGAGCTTGTGGTGCTTGTTGATATTGAACTTGTTGTGGGGGACAGGAGGCTTAAAAAAGTTGCTACAAATAAAGCGCTTTTTTGAATTATTGATATTGTGCCGTTTACTAATACTCCAATATTATTCATATTTGTTGGGTGTGTTTTATTTGTGCAAATTTAACTTATTTACTATTTTAGCACGATTAATCAAAACTATTTACTTTTACGTTATTTTTGATATAGTTTAAAAACAAGCGGGATTGGTTTAGTGGTAGAATGACTGCCTTCCAAGCAGTAGACAAGGGTTCGATTCCCTTATCCCGCACAAATATGAGAATAAGAAATTATTTCTTTCTCGCTCTTCTTTTGTTGATAATAGGTGGTATTTCTGGTTTGGAATACAAAAAGTTGTCCGCACCAGTCTTGCCCACCTCTGATAAAGCTGAAATAACCTCGCCAGACATTAAGGTTTCAAGCCCCACTGTCCCCACGTTGTCCCTCTCAAATTCTGTACCCACAACTACACCCGCCACGCCCAAAAGTGTGGTGTTTAAACTAGATGTTCCGTATTTTCATCAACAATACGCCAATAGTTGCGAAGCTGCGTCATTGAGAATGGCTCTGGCGTATTACGGCATTAAAATCGGTGATGATTTGGGTATTGTTAAAAGATTTGGATATAAGCCAAGAGATAAGGATGTTGCAAATAATGAATGGGACGATCCTCAGGAAATGTTTGTTGGGAATATTGATATTGTTGGAAGTACAAAAGGGTACGGTGTGTATGGTAAGCCGGTAGTAAAAACAGCTATTTCTTATGGACGAGATGCATATCTAGAAACGAACATAACGGCAGGGCTATTATCAAAAGAAATAAAGGCGGGTCACCCTATAATTTTATGGGGCTATACATCAATTACCGCACCGGCCTATACTTGGAATATTGCGGGTGGTGGGGAAGTGAAGGCTTTTAAGGGGGAACACGCCAGGCTAGTTATTGGATTTGAGGGCGATGTGACTAACCCAACGGGATTCTACGTTCACGATCCTTTTAATAATAAAAAATCTGAGTACTGGACTGTAAAAAGGTTAATGAAACAGGTAAGTGCGGTGCCGGGGGTTACGAATCAAGCGGTAGTCGTTAAATAAGCTCTATAAATAAGGACGCTTGATAATGGGTCCCTAGGAATAATAAGAAACAAGGCTAATAACCTTGTTTTTTGTAGTTCCTGAATACACTGAAACACAATAGCTATATTTAAGGCCCTACTACTCCTCAATATTCATATTGTCACACAAAACAGTTGACAAAATGAATAAAATAGTCTACAATACACAATGTCGGAATAGTCAATACTTATAAATTATTCTAAAATCATAAATTATGAAAAAAACAATTAAAATAAGCCTAGGAATTACAATCGTTGTAATTGCGATAATACTAATAATAATGGGCCTAAATAGTAATTCAAATCAAAGTAATGTTATTAAAATAGGTTATATTGGTCCAATTACAGGCCCTTCTGCGGTCTTGGGAATGGATGCAATAAAGGCAATTGAAATAGCTGTTGACGAAACAAATGCTAAGGGTGGAATAAATGGTAAGCAGGTACAACTAATTGCTGAAGATGATAAATATTTATCAAAAGACACAGTAAACGCTTATAATAAGCTTGTAAATGTAGATAAGGTAAAAATAATTCTAATTTCAACTTACGGTGGAGTGTTTGCTGTAGCTGATCAAGCTAAAAATGATGGGGTAGTGGTGATTGACCCGCTTGATTGTAATAAGGATCTGGCAAATGCAGACAAAAACATCTTTTGTTTGGCAACAGAGACTGAGTCCATTGGTACTTCATTGGCTCAAAATTTAGCAAGCACTGGTGGTAAAAAGGCTGCAATCTTGTATTCAACAAAAGATAATTTTATGTCAATTGTTGCGAATTCATTTGATTATGAGTTCTCAGGGAACGGAGGAATTACCATGAAGGAAGGTTTTAACTATGGTGATACTGACTATAGAGCTCAGCTTCTAAAAATAAAAGAGTATAATCCAGATGCTTTGATTATATTAGGTCACGATGAACAGGGTTTCATCATGAAACAAGCAAGAGAACTTGGTGTTAAGGCTAAATTCATGACCACAGGTACTATTACAAGTCCTGTTGCACAACAAAATGCAAACGGTGCAGCTGAAGGAACGCTACTTGCTTATTGGGACTCAGCAAAAAATGGTTCAAATGTTAAAAACTTTGAAGTTAAGTTTGCTGCAAAAGTTGGAAGACCAGCAATACTCCCATTAACCACTCATCCGGCATATGATACAGTCAAGATATTAACTGATATCGTACTTCCTAACATATATGGAAATGTAACTGGAAATAAAGTAGCATCTGAACTACTAAAGGTTTCGAATTATCAAGGTGTCACGGGAAATATAACGATTGATAAGGATGGTGGGGCAAGAATTAAGGAATCAGTGTTTAAACTAGTTAACGGTAGTCCAGTTAGTCTGCAAAAATAGTTTTGTAAGTCGGAAAAAGTGATACAACTAAAATTATTCGAGTGACAAAAACACCTTTAAACAAGGTGCTTTTGTATACCATGCATAAATTAGTTGCCCCAAAGTGTATTAAATAGGTTTAAATAGCCCTTAACTAAATTTTGGTCCTTGATCTTTATAGCTGTTACAGGCTGTTCTCTGTTTGAATAGATAATATTAAGAACCACTCCAGCTTCTGGATAAACATGGATGCCCGCTGGGTTTTCCGTGCTTGTGTCTAAGTATTTGATTTTATACGATCCTTCTCTCTCGGTCTCCTTTTGAAAGGATTCCTTTTGATTCTTATAGCCAATCATTTTTATTGTGATTTTGGCACCGTCTATGGCGTTGTGGTATTTTTTCCAAATGGGTCGCATTGTTTCTTCCATAAAGTCTTCACCGCCAGAACCAATTATGTATTTTGTTCCACCGTTTGGTAATTGTTTTATTAATGAAGTTAGGAGTGCTAAATATTCATCATTGCCTTTATGTATTGTGATTTCTTGGGTCTCGGCAGACATCTTGTGTTTAATATTTTTGGAAACGCTTTCTGCAATCTTTTGCTTTTCTTCAAATTCTTCCACTAAAATATCTGGTGAGACAATAGAGAATGTCTTTTTGCCTTTTGTTTCAAATTCAGAAATCAATTTTCTGGCCACAAGGTGCTCTAATGATGTATAAACAAGACTCCTGTGTAGGCCGGTATTTGTAATTAGGGGATTTGATGTGGCTGTTTTTAGCTCAGCCAGTGCTAAATAGACCGTTGCATCGTTTTCAGAAAACCCAAGTTTCATTAAATCGTTAGTGGTTTTATTCATTTGGTGCTATTTTATCACATTTAAATACAAAAGCACTTGATGTGTCGCCAAAATTTTCACCCAACAAAACACCCCAGCTTTCACTGGGGCACTTTGTTAAGTGGAAACTATCTAACCAATTTAGGAGCCCTTGGGTTCTATTAGATAGACCAAGGTAAATCTAAATTATATTTGAATTATTTAACTGCTTCCTTAAGAGCCTTTGCTGCTCTAAACTTTGGAACATTCATAGCTGCAACCTTTACGATTTCACCTGTTCTTGGGTTACGAGCAGAACGTGCGGCTCTCTTCTTTGCAGAAAAGATACCGAAACCAGCTACTGAAACTTCATCGCCCTTCTTAAGTGATGTTGTGATGCCATCAAAGATAGCATTTACAACTTCCTCAGCTTGAACTTTTGTTGTTCCTAGTACTTCATTTACTTTATCAACTAATGCTGCTTTATTCATATTTGTAGAAGTAATTGTTTCTTTATAATTGTCGACCGCTATAACCTTGCTATTGATTATATATTAAGCCATATTTTGAATCAAGTGTTGAAAAGGTCTAAAAAAGTTTTGACACGTTTTGATATTTTCGTCAAACATGCCGTCTTCTTCTCTAATTAAGCCTTTATTTATCGAGCTAGTTCTGTAATTTTACTTTCTCGAATGACTGTTATTTTTATTTCTCCGGGGTATTTTAATTCCTTCTCTATCCTTAGGGCTATGTTTCTGGCCATATTTTTTGCTTCATAATCGGATACTTTTTCTGGTGACACAAAGATTCTAATTTCTCTTCCAGCTTGTAGCGCGTATGATTTTTCTACACCACCAAATGAATTTGCGATGTCCTCTAAATCATTCAATCTCTTAATGTAATTCTCTAGTGTATCACTTCTTGCGCCAGGTCTACCGCCAGAGAGTGCATCAGCGGTCTGAACAATTCTTGCCTCTAGTGTCTCATATGGATATTCATCATGATGAGATTTCATTGCTTGAATAATTTTCTTGTCGACATTAAATTTCTCCAATAGTTTAATTCCAATATCAACATGACTTCCGCTCACCTCGTGATCCAAAGCCTTTCCTATGTCGTGAAGTAGGGCGCCAGCCTTTGCTGTAGAAACATCTGCACCCAATTCTTCAGCTAGCATTCCCGCGATGTGTGCACATTCTATCGAGTGCTGTAAAACATTTTGTCCATAACTTGTCCTATATTGAAGTCGGCCAAGTATTGTAGAAATTCTTGGATCAAGTCCTATCACCCCGGTTTCATAACATGCCATGTCTCCTAATTTTTTTGTCTCCTTGATTATTGCCTCTTTTGCAATTTCAACCTCCTTCTCAATTCTTGCTGGTTGAATTCTTCCATCTTCAACAAGTGCGGTGAGTGCAATTTTTGCAATTTGTCTTCTAATTGGATCAAAACATGAAAGCATAATATATCCTTGCCCCTCATCCACCAAAACTTCAACACCAGTTTCTTTTTCAAAAGTTTTTATGTTTCTACCTTCTTTTCCAATAATTTTTCCTTTAATGTCTTCGGACGCAATTGGCACAGTTGAAGAAAACATTTCTCCGTTTACTGATGATGCAAGACGTTGAACTGTGGTTGTCAGTATTTCTTTTGCTTTTTCTTCAAGTTTGTCTTCTGCAAATAAATCAAATTTATTTATTCTGTTAATAAGATCGTCTCCCGCTTCTTTTTCTACTTTGCTGAACAAAATTGTTTTCGCTTCATCTTCGGTTAGATTGGAAATACGCTGTATTTCAAGGTTTTTTTCTTCCTCGAGTTTTATTACTACCTTTTCCCTTTCTAATAATTGCTCCGACTTTACTGAGTTTTTTTCAATTGATAACTCTATTTTTTTCAGTTCCTTCTCAAGCTCGGTTTGTCTATTTTCAATTGTCTGTTCCTTTTTTATTAATCGGTCTTCGTTCTTTTGAATATTTTCTTCTTTTTCTTTTATCTCTTTTTTTGCGTTCGCCACAATATGCTTCGCCTCTTCTTGTGCATTTGAAATTATTAAGACAGCGTCTTCCTTTGCAATCGTTTTAACTCTTTTTGCGTTTAAATCTAGAGAATTTCTTATGCTTAGTGAAATAAGTAGTCTAATCAAATATCCAATGACGAAACCGACACCCCCCGCCATTACTATGTATGCGAGATCTGTTTGGTTTAATATCATTTTAGTTTTGTTATTTTATTAAGATAACACCTTGTCTATAAGTCCATATTTCCTTGCTTCATCCGCGGACATATAGAAGTCTCTATCAATATCGGCCGTTACTTTCTTTAGGTCTTGCCCTGTGTTGTCTGACATAATTTTAGCTAATCTTTCTTTTGTTTTTATGATTTGTCTTGCTGTGATTTCAATATCAGATGCTTGTCCTTCAATCCCTCCTTGGAGTGGTTGGTGAATCATCATCTCAGAATTTGATAATGCATATCGCTTTCCTTTTTTGCCAGCTGAAAGAAGCCATGCTCCACCTGATGCTGCCATACCAACACAAATTGTTGATACATCATTTTTGATATAGTTTATGGTGTCGATCATTGCAAGTGTTGCCGTAACTGATCCTCCTGGTGAATTAATGTACAAAGAGATATCCTTTTTTGGATCTTCTGCTTGTAAAAATAAAAGTTGTGCAATAACAATGTTTGCTACATTGTCATCAATTGGTCCTCCAAGAAAAATTATATTTTCTCTAAGAAGTCTTGAATATATATCATAGGCACGCTCACCGAATTGTGATTTTTCTATAACTGTTGGAATTAACATGTTCAAAGTGTATTATATATAATAGTGGGGATAGCTGAGTTTAGGGAGATTGGATTTTGTCCAGAATTTCTTTAGATTTTCTTATGAGAAACTAAAGAATTTATGGAAATTTTCTCAATCTTTACGCGGGAACAGGGTCTCTGTATAACTCACAGAATACCCCTAATTTTAATAAAAATCAAACCAACATAAAATATGAGACTTCATCGATTCTACATAAAAGATAAAATTAATCCTAAGGAAAAGTTGGTTTTGCGATATTTTGATAATGAATCTACTTTAAATCAATGGAAGAAGGTCTTTAGATATCTTGCAGGAAGTAGGGTAATCCTTTTTGACGGATCAGGCAATGATTATTTGGCTATAATTGAGAAGTTGGACACGGGGGAGGCGGTTTTGAGGATTTTGGAGGTTAGCAAAAGCGCTGAGGAGGAAGAGACTGGGTCTAATAAAAAGGCTGGGGCGTCAGAAAAGAAGGTTGCAGCTCAGGTGAAAGTTAAGAAGCCTGGGGTGAAGGTAACAATATTGATGTCTTTAATTAAGAACGACAACTTTGATTTGGTCCTACAAAAGGCAACAGAATTGGGCGTTACACAGATTGTTCCGGTAATTACAGATAGAACAATCAAAAAAGATTTGAATATGCAACGTTCCCAAAGGATATTGGTTGAAGCATCAGAGCAGTGTGGAAGGGTGGATGTGCCTGTTATTACATCCGTTAAGCGATTAAATGAGTCCCTTTCTGAATTATCTGAGTCAAAAACAAAAGAAGTTGGTGTCTTTGTATGTAACATGGGCGGTACAAATATCAAGGATGTTTTAAATAAAAAGAATACATATAAGGATTTGGTTTTTCTAATTGGACCTGAGGGTGGTTGGTCGCCAAAGGAAATAGCTTTATTTGAGAGTTCTAAAATTAAATCAGTTTCAATAAATCAGAATGTGTTGAGGGCGGAGACAGCGGCGCTTGCGCTTTTGGCAGTGGTGTTGGGGTAACCTATTTTTTATCCGCTGATCCCCACAATACTTCAAAATTTTTCCAGAAACTCTCAACTACGACTTTGTTCTTGATTGAAAATACAATAGGCTTTTTACCCCAAACTGAAAGCATAACTTCACTTAGAGAGAGATTGATTGCTATTGGTCCAAAATAGTTTTTTGGAAGGAATCCAAGTTTGTATTTTTTTATATCCTTTCTTTCGTGAATGGTGTCAATTATTGGGTTTAGTTTTTTCTCAAGTAGCATTCTGACATCGCCAGTCTTTGGGAAGGTCCACTCATCTACTTTTACAAAGAAATTAGAAATCTTCTGTAGTGAACTTTTGTCAATTGCATTTGATCCAAAACCAATAATTCCAAGGGGTTCATTTTTCTTTACGTTTTCAAGGTGTTGGCTAAATGCAAGTTGAAATCCATGCACACCTTCAAAAACGTTTATTTCATTCCTATCCTGTTTATTCTGGGGAAGTGAGGCTATACTTTTGGATAATTTATTTAATTCCTCGAGGTTTTGTTTATATTCGTCGATTAATTGATTTGGCAATTCTGCACGATAATACTTCACATTGTTTTTTACTAAATAAGAAACAAGACCTTTTTCTGTTAACAATCTCAGGGATTCATAAACACGTGAGCTTGAAATACCTGTCTCTTTAATTATCGCTCCGGTCTTGGATGTGCCAATAAGATACAGCGCTTCATAAACCTTTATATCATTATTGTGTAAACCAAATTGCTTTAATATTTCTATTTTCATAATTACCATATTTAGTTATTACTCTCCTGTAAAGGAGGGTTTGATTTGTAATATATCAACAATATACACTACTCAAGATTATTAAACAAATAAAGAGAAAATGAATAAATATTTAAAAGTTGTTCTTATATTATGTGTTATGGGGATTGGTGCCACTTTGCTATTTAGGAGTGTGTCTAACAATAATGAAAACATAAAGATTGGTGGTATCTCAGCTCTTTCTGGAGTTGGTGCTTCTGTGGGTGAGGATGAAAGAAAGGGCGCGGTTCTGGCGGTGGAAGAAGTAAATAAAAGAGGGGGAATAAACGGAAGAACAATCGAACTTATTTCTGAGGATCTTTCTATTGATAAAATTAATAAAGCCGTTTCTGTTGCGGAAAAACTTATTAATATTGATAAGGTTGTAGCGATAGTGGGAGCACAGTGGGACGAGACTACTTTTCCAATATTACCCATCGCCGAGAAAGCTGAGGTTTCAATGGTAGGTGCTGACAATTCTGATCAGCTTGAGAAAGATAAAGATTATCCATATTTTTTCTCTACTTGGTATGATAATCGAGTTGGGGTGAGAGAGATACTTCGCTATTCTGGTACCCACAATATTAAAAGAATCTCAATAATTAAATTTCTCGCCGCTGGTTTCTGGGAATTTACAGCAAGAACCATGACAGATGAAGCTTCGAAGTATGATGTTGAGGTGGTAAATGAGTCCGATTTGGGGAATCCAACAGCTCTTGATTTTAGAACTGAACTACTTAAGGTAAATCAATACAATCCAGATGCAATTTTTATTGTCACAAATGACTTTAATCAATGTTCGTTTTTGAAGCAAAAAGCTGAGTTGGGAATAAATACTATTGCGTTAGGAACAGAGTCATCCGCTGATGGAACTTCAATTACAAATTGTCCTGACTTAATGGAAGACAGAGTTTGGAGTGCTCCGAAGGGCGGAAATAAATATTACGAATTTGAATCTAGATTCACGGCGCGTTTCGGTCAGAAACCAAATTCACCTTCTGCTGCAACTGCGTATGATGCCGTTATGGTCATTGCCAGTGCATTGCAAAAGACAAACGGTAGGGGTGGCGAAGAGTTACAAAACGCAATACAAGCAACAAATATCGATGGTGTTTCTGTAGATAAGATTGTATTTAATCAAAAAGGCTTTTTAGTTACTCCGGAGGATACTTTCTCCATGAAGGGATTTAAAGATGGAGAAGCGGTGGATTTGAAGTAGATTTGTAGTAAATAATAAAAAACAAAACCAAGCCTATTTATAAAGCTCGGTTTTGTTTTTTGAGAAATTGTATCAAGACTATTTTACATTCACCCACTCACCACCTTTAATTGTCATAAGTAGAGTATCTCTTTGTGAAACCCCCTTCTCATTGAAGCTCAGTTTTCCAGATATTCCGTCGTGATTAATCTTTGTGAAGTTTGTTGTAAAACAAGTATTGTCTATTTTACCATCCGCATTTAGACACTTCTCAATAACGCCAGACATTGCAATTACATCGTCATATGCGAATGTAACGTCCGCTGCCAACTTTACTCCAAATCTTTTTTCGTATCTATCTTTGAACTCCTTTTGTTTTTCAGTTAATGATCCATAGACGAATCCAAACCAACCTGTCACCGTCTTGTTTTTTTCGTAGAGATTTCTAATCTCTACGGTATCACCACTTGGCAAAAATGGAGCGAGCATTTGATATGTTTGTATGTTAATCATGCCCAATTGATCCATTTGTCTCATTAAAATATCTGATTTTGTATGAGAGCATGTGAAAATAGCATCTGGATTCACATTCTTAATCTTAGTTAGGGTTGTTTTGAAATCATTGTCCTCTGGGGTAAACATATATTCAGCAACAAGATTCTTTCCTTCTTTGTTAAATATTTCCTTCGCTGTACCCAAGTATTCATTACAAGCTGTGTTGTTTTGACCAAAATATGCAATTCTAACGTGATTATCTGTGATCATTTGATTTGCCATAGTCTTACCCATGTCTTTTGTATCAAAGTAATCTCTAAAGAATAAATCATTGTTTTCTGCGATTTCTGCAAAGGCTGAAGCATAGACCATTGGTATCTCTGCATTACCTGCTGTATCCTTTACAGCCTGCGTAATGTGAGTAAAGGCAGAGAATAGAATATCTACTTTGTCCACATTAATCAGTTTATTAACTCCTGATACCGCTGGGTTAGCCAACCCCTGATTATCTTCAGTCTTTAGCTCCAGCATCCTACCTTTGATTCCTCCCGCTTTGTTTATATCTTCAACAGCCAATAGAAGTCCATTTCTTTCGGACTCTCCAATAAATGAAAGATTACCAGAAAGCGCCAAGGTAGCACCTATTTTAATAGTATCTGCTGACTTTTTCTGTTCATTAACGCTGATTACTGAAATAATGATTACTAATACGATTGCTATAATGGTCCAAATTGTTTTGTTTTTCATGATTTGTATATTAATTTACAAACACCATTATATGTTGCATTGTATATCTTGTCATAAAAATCGATTAAGTATTTTATATATTCCCAAATAACTAATCTATAAGCCATATTAAAGACTATTTACTGTTGTCGGTATTTCTGACACAATATGGAATATGGATGAAATATTACAAAAACTTGAGGAGTTTGGCATCAGTGAAAAGGCGGCAAAGATATATATTAGTCTGCTGCGTGAGCAAGATGTACCTGTATATAAGGTTGCTACGACCAGCAAAATACCTAGAACTACGGTTTATGCGATATTGGAGGAGTTGGAATCACAAGGTTTAGTGTCCAGTTGGAAGAAAAACAACGTAAAATACTACTCGGCAGAGAATCCTGAGAATCTTAAGAGAATATTGAAAAATAAGGAGATGGCACTTAATGAGATCTTTGGGGACTTAAGTGGAATGTTTAAGTTGGAGCGAGATAATCCTAAAACTAGGGTTTTGATTGGTGTGGAGGGAGTTAAAATAGCTTTTGAACACATGTTGGAGGTTATGGTCCAAGAGAGATTGAAGTTGGTTTATGCCTTTTTTGAATCTCAATTGACTGAATTATTCCCTAAATTCTTTTTTGAGTGGAGAGCGAGGAAAAACAAGAAGACTGGAGCTACAACATTTCTTCTCGTTCCAAGTGGACTAGGTTTACACGAACACTACAAGAGCGATCCTTATAGAATAACCCGTGAGATGCCAAAAAAGTGGCCAGGTGGATCGTTTGCGATAATCGGAACCAATATATTTTTCTTCTCATTTAAGGAAAATGAGGTCTATTCTATAATTATTGAATCAAAAATTATCTCCACCATGTTTGGGGGATTGTTTATGTATATTTGGAATACGCTGGATGATGATGTGGGGGTTAGAAATAAGGCTGAGTTTTAAGTGTTCTTCTGACAATAATAATTATTAAGGTTGTGAAACGGTGTTTTATTTCCCCATATTCCACAAAACATCAAAAAACCTCCTATAACTCTCAACCATCTTCTGACTTTTAATTGAAAAGCGAATATGTGGTGTTCCAAATAGGTTAAACACCACTTCATTCGGAAAAATACTCATATTTACCTCATTTTCAAATCTACCATTCAATAATCTTGATTTAAAGTTACTTCTCGGGTCATATTTTTCCTTAATTGCCTCTTCTTGCCCTAGTGACCCGACGTATTTCACGCTAATTTCTTTTTTGTTTCTCTGGTATTCATACTCCGTAAGAAGGTTTCCCATTGTTTCAGCCCACTGATCGCCAATCCCTCCAATAACAAGAAATTCAGATCCTTTTGGGGCGTCTTGCAGTGCCTTAAACTCAGATGCGATAAAAGACTCTGTTCCTTTAATAACATCAAAGTTCTGTTCATCTACATAATCAATCAAATTACTCAGGTTTTGCGATAGATTTTCTGCAATAACCTTCTGCTTTTCAGCTTCAAGTACCAGAAGAGAGGGGTTTTGTGCTTCAAATTGCTTCCGACCGTTTTTAAGCGTGAAACGAACCATGTTCTTTTCCTCTAGTTCTTTAAGTGAATTATAGACAAACTGGTTGTGTAACCCTGTCTCTTTAACTATCTTAGATGCTCCAACTCCACCGAGTCTGAGTAGGGAGTAGTAGACTCGTGCGGTTTTATCGCTAAAACCAAGCTTTTGGAAGTCATTTAAGAGTTTAGTGGGTATATTTTTATCAATATTGTTTGACATAGTTGTAATTTAAGCCTTTATATAAATACTATTTCATATATATAACTTTGTCAATAAATCATTGTAATAATTGACAAAACTGGAATAATATATTGTATTAAAAGATAAACAATATATATGAAAAACAAAAAGAACATATTTATAGCTATAGTTGGGATTATCGTAATAGTCTCACTCGTTTGGATGGGATCTAGGGATAATTCCGTAGTAAGTGAAAATTCAGGTAATTTTAAAGCCAACAATCAAGAAATTGTTATTGGAGCAGTACTATCAGAAACTGGAATGGCTTCAATTGATGGGAATAACATAAAGAGTGGAATTGAATTTGCAAGAGAAGAATTAGCAAAGAAGGGGATTAATGTTAAGGTTGTTTATGAAGACGATCAAACTAATCCAAAGAATACAGTTACTGCGATTCAAAAGTTAGTTGATATTAACCACCCCCAAGCTTTGATTGGTCCTACATGGAGTTTCTTGGCTGAAGCTGCTGGTCCTGTGGTTGAGAGAAATAAGATTGTTTCAATGAGTCCAGCAAATACTAGTGAGTTTGTTTCCGTTAATTCAGGATATTTCTTCTTTGGTGCACCAAAGAATGAGGCTAAGGAGAAATATGCAACAGATTGGATTAAGGAAAGGGGATTGAAGAGAATTGCAATTGTTGTTGAGAAAAGTGGTTGGTCAGATAGTCACATTGTACCGTTTGAGAATGCGATAAAGAATGCTGGTGCAGAGCTTGTGTTCACTGAAAAATTCACCTATGCACAAAACTCAGTTGATGGTGGATCTGTAAAGGATATTATTATGAAAGCAAAGAACGCTGGAGTTGATGGAGTGCTTTATACAGGTTTTGATCAATCAACTGCTGTTCTAATTTCAAAGAAGCAAGAATTGAAAGCAGATTTTCAAATGCTCATGGCAACAGAAATTCCAGTGGGACTTCAAAAGAAGGGGGTTGTGAATATAAAGGATTCTGACAATATGTTTATCATTAGCCCTAAGGATTCAGAATCTTTCAGTGATGCATACAAGGCAAGATACAATGAGTATCCAGGTGCGTATGCGGACAGAGGATATGATAGTTTGATGCTACTCGTTTCCGCTTTACAGAATAAGGGCGATATGGATCTTAAGGATTATCTAAAATCTGATTCAAGTATAAAGTATAATGGTTATGCTGGAGTGTATGACTTTGATCAGAAGGGAGATATTAAAGATAGTACTTGGAAGGTGGTGAAGATAAAATAGAAAAATAGTAAACAAAAGTTTGTTATACAAAACCTATAGAAATATAGGTTTTGTTTTTACATTTTATTTATCAAACTGCTTCGCACCAAGCCAGGATAATGCGTGAATTTTCTTAAACGCATCAGCAATTTCTTTACTTTCAATTATAATACCAAGCTTTTCTTTCCAAGACGCTATCATTATCTTGTTATTATAGATATTAATTTCAGGTGTGAAGTTGAACATTTCATTGGGAACCAGAAGGGTCTCTCGTAATTCATTAGAGTCCTCCTTCTTTCTGAGTTTTCCCAACTCTGTATCTGGTACAATGGCGTGTGCCCATATCTTTTTGGCAGCTCTTCTTTTGTAATACTTTGGAAAATAGTTTGGCATTCCATCGTGCATTTCATCAACATTGGCAAATCCTAGTATTCCATCATCACTTGTGAGTGTGTCTTCATATACTTTCATCAAACCATCTTCTCCTTCATAAAACTTCACAGAAGGTTTACTTCCTTTTGATTGAATTGCCAATAAGCGGGGGACAAGATCTTGAGCCTTATTCAGATTCTCTTCAAGTATGTTTTGCTGTCTTTTGACGTAATTGGCGATGGAGATTGGCGCTTCTGCCATAAATTCTTGCCTACTTCCTTTACCGAGCGCATTAACAATACCTTTATTGGCAAGAGAATTTAAAATGTCATATCCTGTTGTTCTGTTAATGCCTGCTTTCTTGGAAATATCAGCTACTTTTGCGTTACCTAATTCAAGTAGGGATACGTAAACCTTGGCTTCTTTGTCGGATAGTCCTAATTTTTCTAATATAGTCTCAAGATTTGTGTACTGGCTCATATTACCCTTATTATAATAAAACTAGTACTTGTGTCAATCGTGTTCCACAGTAATGTATTTATTATGTGTTTACATATAATGCTTGTATTGCAAATAACTGTAAACTTGGCGCAATGTTTTGACAGTATTTGATCACAATATTATAATTTGTCCAATTATAAATAATAATCAAATATATGAAAAAGAAAGTCATTTGGACAGTAGTTGTAGGTATGGTAGTTATAGCGGTTATATTTGCTGTAGGTAACAATGACAAAAAAGACACGAATACGATTAAAATTGGTAGTGTTAGCGCCCTCACGGGAGACGGTGCTGTTTATGGGGAGGTTTCTAAGAGGGGGCTCGATATTGCCGTTGAGGAAATAAACGCAGTTGGGGGTGTAAATGGTAAGAAAATAGAGATGGTTTATGAGGATGGAAAGTGTGATGGCAAGTCAGCTCTAAATGGTGCGCAAAAACTACACGGCCAAGGAATTGATATTCTTTTGGGTGTGACTTGTAGTGGAGAGGTACTCTCTATTGCTCCGTTTGCCGAACAAAACAAGATGGTGTTAATCAGTCCATCTGGATCAAATCCTGATATAACAAAGGCGGGGGACTATATATTTAGAAACAACCCATCAGACGCGAGCAGGTCTGTCGTTTTTGTCCAAAAGATTCTGGACTTGGGATATAAAAATGTGGCGATAATATCTGAACAAACTGATTTTTCACAAGGCCTTAGAAAATCAATAATTGAAGAAGGAAACAAAAAGGGGCTGAAGATTGTTTTTGATGAGGTGTTTGATAAAGACTCTAAGGATTTTAGGACAACTTTGTCTAAGTTAAAAAACACGCAGGCAGATTCATTGATACTTCTACCACAGACTGATGTAACAATGGTCCCTCTGTACTCTCAAGCTTATCAGCTGGGAATCAGATTACCAACTTTTGTTGCTGGGGAACAGATGACTGCAAAAACAGAACAATCTTTGGGAAGTATAGTGAAGGGTGTTTACGTTGTAGAAGCTCCTGGTTTGGATTCTAATAACGAGATTGCAAATAAATTGCTGGCTAAGTATAAGGCTAAATATGGTCAGCTTACTTTGGATTTTTATATGGCAGCATCATATGACAATGCGTATATAATCAAGAGGGCAATTGAAATTGCTGGGACTGAAGACCCTACTAGGGTAAAAGAAGCCCTTTATAAAATCAAAGATTTCAAGGGTGCGATAGGAACTTATGGTTTTGATTCTAATGGAGATATTCAGGGGGTGGGGTTTGTGATGAATCAAAGGTAGGATTCTGGTGGGAAGAATATTTGGGAATAAAACGTCTAGTAAAATAGGCGTTTTATTCTTGATTAGCAACCTTTTCTGCAACATTATTCCAAATCATGTTAAAGAATGATAAAAAGATACTACTAAATGGCTCTGATTCTATGATTAGTGAATAAATCTTTTGATTATCCATAAAAAATAGGGCGGTCTTGTTGCCGTAGATATACATTGAACTTTTAATATCTTGCGGACCTTTGACCTCTCTAGTCTCTCTGAATGAGTTACTTTCATAGCCTTCATCAATGTCCCCTGGCACAAATTCAGGTCTGATTATTCTAATATGTATATTTGACTGCTCTCTTGTTTTAATCCATTCCCGGCTGACTTTTGGAAAATACTTAATAAAATCTGGTCTAAGGTATGCACTTATGGTTTTTACTTTTGTAAGCTTGGAATGATCTAAAATATCTTGAAGTACTGCTTTAGATCCTTCTTTTCCAGTGTATAACTTTGCGGAGGGAACAGCTCTGCCATCTTCGGAAAGTAGTCTGAGCTCTGGAACCAGCTCCTTCATTTTCTCCAGCTTTTCTTCTTGAATTTTTAATAATCGGTTAGGACTCTCTGCTCCATAGTATTTAACTCCATTTTTCCTCCACATGCTTACCAAACCCATTCTCTGCATTGATAGTAGGGTGTCATATATGGTTGTTTTAGCAATTCCAGTATCTTGAACGATCTGGGTAATTGAACAGTCTTTGAGCTTAAGGAGACTTAAATAGACCTGAGATTCCTTATCGGAAAAGCCAATTTGTGATAGTTGTTGAATATAATTCATAAATGGTCGGAAAAAGCGACCAATATATTATACATTATGAACCTTATAATACAAGTCAATTTCTGTTTCATATAAAATAGCGATTATAAAATGCGATTTAATTGACAAAGTCTAATATGATGTTGCTGTAATAATTTAAATCAAAAATATGAAAAAATACAAAATTATATGGATATCTATAGTCGTAGTACTTGCGATGGCGGTTGTGATTGCGGTTAGTGGTGGTGTGGATAGTTCCAATAAT
Source organism: uncultured bacterium (assembly GCA_903936565.1). Lineage (GTDB taxonomy): Bacteria > Patescibacteriota > Minisyncoccia > Phycocordibacterales > CAIZLB01 > CAIJKW01. The sequence continues at coordinate 31,876 of CAIZVZ010000019.1, forward strand.
TCAGATACTATCAAGATTGGCTTTATTGGTGCTCTTTCGGGGGCTGACCCTTCATACGGAGAGGCCATGAAAGGTGGGGTAGAAATTGCTGTCGAGGAGATAAATTCTCAAGGTGGAATAGGTGGAAAAAAAGTTGAGGTAATATATGAGGATGGAAAATGTATTGATTCAAAAAGTGCCATATCAGCTTTTCAGAAGCTGAATGATATAGATCGTGTTAAAGCCATAATTGGCGGTGGTTGTTCAAATGAAGTGGCTTCTATCACCAAAATGGTTGATAGTAACGAGGTATTCTTGATATCCTCTGGCGCATCTAGTCCCGACATTTCTGGTTCAAGTAAATACATCTTTAGAAATTCTATAAACGATACAGAATCTAGTAAACAATTGGCGATTCAAATCATTAAAGATGGTTACAACGATATTGCGATTATTACCGATAATTCAGATTATGCCTCAGGGTTTAGAAAATCATTTATAAATGAGTTTGATAAGGTTGGTGGTGTCGTGAGTGTTGATACGATTGTTCAAGCCAATCAATCTGATTATAGATCTGATATTGCTAAACTAAAAGCCGTTAATCCAAAGGTAATATTTATTAATCCGGCTGTTCCAAAAACTGCGGGTATTATAATAAAACAAATAAAGGAAGCTGGTTTGAATTCTAAAATATATTTAACTTTCATGGCTACACCTGCATTTTTCAATATTGCAGGGGATAGTGCTGATGGAGCAACTGTGATTGATTTACCAAAGGTTACTGGTGATCTTTCTCGTAATATTCTTACAAAGTTTGAAACTATATACGGTCACAAAACTGTTTATGAATATAATACAGTTGCCGCCTATGATGCGGTGATGGTAATAAAAGAGGCGATAGTAAAGGTTGGATATGATTCTAACAAGATATCTAATTATTTATCTAAACATAATTTCTCTGGTGGGCTGGGTAATTTTAGTTTCAATGATCAGGGTGATGTTTCTGGAATGAAATACACACTTCAAATTATTAAGGGGCATGAGTTGGTGGAGATAAAATAGCTTATAAATAAAGGGCCCCGCAGATATCTGCGGGGCCCTTTATCGTAGGTTCTCGTAATTATTTTATTAACATCATCACTCCATTCTCAATCTTTGCTGGAAAAAGCGGAAAATTTATTTCTCCTTTTTCATTAACATTTAATTTCCCCATCAATCCATCAAAGTCTTTTACGTTCTTAAGATTATTGAATACTTCTTTTGAATTATTTGCGCCCTTGAGCGATTGACTATATATCCCTGTAAGATCATAACCTATTGCTGAATATGCACTTGGTTTGGTTTTATATTTATTTTCGTAAGCAGCAGAGAAGTCCATCACTTTCTGATTACCAGATAAATAATATTCTGGAGTTGTAAGATAGACTCCTTCGGCTAAGTTACCTGCTTTTTCTTGAACAGTTTGTGATGATAATATCCAGTTTGTCATTTTGACTTTATCGAAATTCATTTCTTTCATCTGCTTAAGAATGCTAACAAGTTGATTATCTAATCCTATGATGTACACACCTTCAGCTTCAGAGTTTTTAATTTTAGTAATTTGAGTTTTGAAATCTTGATCCTTTTTATCAAACTCCTCAATATCTACAATAGAAGCGCCTGATTTTTCTGCAACATCTTTAAACACTTCTCCATAAGTTTTTCCATACTCGTCATTACTTACAAGAAAGGAAATCTTCTTAAGATTAAGTGATTTGGTGGCGAAGTTTGCCATGATTGGAGCTTCTTGCTCAGCTGAAGTAAAATATCTTATAGACAAATCTCCTTGTGCTTTTCTTGCAGAAACTAATGTTTGCATAGAGAAGATTCCATCCTTTTCTGCTATCGGAACGACAGCATTAGCAACTGAGCTTAAGGAAAGTATAACGGAACCAAGGTTGTTCTGTGATTTTAACTTCTGATATGCTGAAATTGCTGAATTGGTATTTGATTGGCTGTCTTCATAAACTAAATTGATCTTTGTATCTTGATTAGCTAAATCCATTCCTTTCTTCATTTCCTCACCAAAAAACTGAGCGGGGCCAGTAAGGGGAAGTACGGCACCTATTACAAGAGGTTTGCTGTTACTTGAATTAGTGAATAATATTGTGCCTATTGTGATAACAAGAATAACTGCGACTATTGATATAATTTTGTTTTTCATATTTGTGTCAATATAATAAAACGATATGATAGCTCTGTCAAAGATGTATGACATAATCTAGGAATATACCGCTATAAACAAAGCCAGAACGGAAAATATGAAATGTTGTCACGGATTTTGACAAAATACATACCAAGAGATATTATTGTAATTATAATGGATACACTAGAATACAAAAATAAGCTGATTTCTCTTGGTTTAACAGATAGGCAGGCTGTTGTTTATATTAAAGCTTTGGAATTCGGATCATTTTCAGTTGCGAGTTTGGCCCATGCTACGGGTATTAAAAGGCCAACTTGCTATCTTGTTTTGGATGAATTATCTCAAAAGGGCTTAGTTTCTGTTATTCCTAATGCTAAGAAGACCAAATATAAAGCGGAGTCACCGGAGATTCTGATCAAACAGATTGAAACGCAGATGGTTACCGCTAAAAGAGTTTCAAATGATTTGCTCAAGCTCTATAATCCGAAGGCAGAAGGACCTACTTTGCTGTATTTCTCTGGACAGAAGGCAATCAGAGGTATATTTGATGATGTCTTGAAGGTAAAAAGTAAGGAGTATTTGTATATTGGATCAGGAAGAGATGTTATTGATATGGTTGGAAAGGAATATATTGACCATTGGCTAACGGAAAGAGTTGAAAAGGAGATAATAGCAAGAAGTATTAGAATGAAGAGTACAGAGGTTATGGAGGATATATATCAAACAAATATTATGCGTGATTTGCGTCTTGCTCCTGATTTTATCCATATTGCTGAGACTATATTTATTTATGACAACAAAGTCTCCATCATATCTACTTCTAATGAGAACTTTGGTTTTGTTGTAGAAAACAAAGAGTTTGCAAATACCATGCGTGGCTTGTTTGAGGCACTTTGGGCAGTTTCAGAAAATAGATCATAACAAAAACACCTTAGATTTAATTTCTAAGGTGTTTTCGTGATTATATATTGTTTGAGATTATATTATTTCTGTTCTTCCAACCATTTCCATACAGCCTCGTTTAGCATAATTGTCTCAACATAAATTGTAGCTCTCACGCGGTCTGCATCTTTGTAGTAGTTAAGTAGGGCGTCAACTTCTTTCTTGATTGCATCCTCTGAAACTTCAATCTTTTCTTCAATTGCAATCTTGTTCAAGAGTAGTTGTGTCTTTGCTCTTTTCTCTGCATCTGGTCTCCATTCTTTCTTTATATCCTCAAGTGTCTTTCCAATGTGTCTCAAGTAGTCCTCGATAGAAAGTCCCATTTGAGAAATGTTTGATGACATCTCAGCAACCATTTTCTCAAGTTCTGAAAGAATTAGCATCTCTGGCATTTCTATTTCAGATTCCTTGATAATTTCCTCCATTATCTTTAATCTCTTCTTTTCCTTTTCTTTGCGAGTTTTGTCTGCTGTGATTCCTTCTTTAACTTTTTCCTTAAATTCCTCAACTGTTTTTAGGTCGCCAAATTTCTTTATAAAATCTTCATTCACTTCTGGAAGTTCCAGTTCTCCATGATTGTGATCATGATCATCTGGATTATTTGCATGATGCTCATCGTGAGCAACTTGTTTTCTAAGTTCCTCTACAGCTTCATCGACTTCTTTGTCGTTTACTGTAACTTCAACTTTTTCAGCCATTATCTTACTAGCTGATTTCTTATACTTTCCAATTTTTACTTCTGGCATTAGAGCTGTTCTAACTTTAAAACCAAATGCCTCATTTGGTGCTACTTTTGTAATTGTAAATGCAGGTGATCCAACAGCCTTTATATCAAGAGATGTAATTATTTCTGTATAGTGATGTTCAAGTGCCAACCTTCCAGCTTCCTCGGTTATTGCCATTTCTCCCAGCTTGTCCACAAGTTGTTTTTCTGGAATATGACCTGGTCTGAAGCCGTCAATTTTAACTTCTTCATTAAAGCTCTTTAGGGCTTTGGCTCTAAACTCTGCGACTGTTTCTGCATTGATTTCACCTTCAACTTCGAATTCTGAATTAGGAAGTTTTTGTTTGTTGGTTATTGTAAAAGACATTTTATTTGATTTATTCTGAATAATTATTTTGCCACACTATCCTTATTGCCATACTTCTCTTCATAGAGTTTCTTGGCTCTATCAAAGGCTTTCTTTGCATCCTCTGCTCCACCTATGCTATCAATTGTAACAATTTTCTTTTGCATTTGCTTGTATGTCAAAAAGAAGTGTTCAATCTCTTCAATTGTGTGAGGATTAACATCTGACAAATCGTGAACATTATTCCATCTTGGATCCCCTACAGGAACGGCGACGATCTTTGCATCTGAATCTCCATCGTCAACCATGTTTAAAATTGCAACAGGGCGAATACGCGCCATTACTCCTGGGATAAGGGCGTGAGTTGTAAGAATTACAGTATCAAGTGGGTCACCATCATCCCAAAGTGTTCTTGGAATAAATCCATAATCAAATGGATAATCTTGTGTTGTATAACCAACTCTGTCAAGTGAGATTAATCCTGTCTTTTTATCTATTTCATATTTGTTTTTTGATCCCTTGTTGATTTCAATGATTGTTATCATTTCCTCTGGAGTTCCGGAATCAATATCGTGCCATAAGTTCATTCTTGTCATCATTTTGTCATTAATTAAGTTCTTATAATTTAATTGTTTAGATATCTTCTGAAATAAGTAACAAAGGGACTTTCCAACGGGTTCGTGTTAGAACCACTTTTGTTTCCATTTGGAAAGTTGGTTCTTATTTACTCTGCTTCCTTCACTCCATCCTCTGCTTCCACTAGTACTCCGTCTGAAATTAGTTTTGCCACATCGCTATCATTGATTACCATTTCTTGTTCATCTTGCAAATCCGCTGCCTCTTCATTGTTATTTCCTTTTCCAAACTTTCCACCAATATCTTCACCACTTAGGTCTTCTACTTTTACGGATTGAATGTCGATTCTCCATCCGGTCAGCTTTGCTGCGAGTCTTACGTTTTGTCCTCCTTTTCCGATAGCTAGTGATTGTTGGTCTTCCGCGACTTCAACTACTGCTGTCTTATCTTGCTCATTAATCTTGATATTTATAATCTTTGCTGGAGATAGAGCGTCGGCGATGAATTCTGCTGGATTTTCTGACCAATCAACGATATCAATTTTTTCTCCATTTAATTCACCTGTTACTGTATTTACTCTGACCCCACGTTGCCCAACCATTGATCCGATTGGATCGATATGTGAGTCTGCTGCGTAAACTGCAATTTTTGACCTTGCTCCCGCCTCTCTTGCTACTGACTTAACTTCCACTGTTCCTGCTGCAATCTCTGGTACCTCAATCTTGAACAGCTCTGCCAGGAAGTGGGGTGTTGCACGTGAGAGTCTGAGGAATATTCCTCTTGGAGTTTCCTCAACACGCATGAGGCACGCCCTGATTCTTTCTCCTTGATTGTAATGCTCTCCTGGAATTTGCTCATCATATGGAAGCAAACCGATTGCACGTCCCATGTTGATAAATACTGTTCCTCTTTCTATTCTTTCTACTGTCCCTGAAACAATTTCTCCTTCCTTCTTTCCAAATTCATTGAGTACTGATATCTTCTCTGCCTCTCTGATCTTTTGAATAATGACTTGTTTTGCTGTTTGAGCTGCGATTCTTCCGTAATCCTCCTTTGTTTCTAGCGGGAAGACTAGTTCTTCGCCCACTTGCACATCCTTCTTAATTTTTCTGGCGATATCCAGCAAAATGTGCTGTTCGTCGTTGAAAATGACTCTTTCCTCATCTTCTCTGTTGATATCATAGGCTGATTCTGGGAGTGTACCGTCTTCATTGGGGAATATTGTTTTTTCTGGATCGACGGCGGTTTTTACCTGACAAAACTCTACTTTTCCGGTGTTAATATCAAAAATAGCCCTGATATATTGACCCTTTCTGCCGTACTCCTTCTTATAGGCGGTGGCGAGGGCTAATTCTATGGCTTCTAGTATTTTTTCTCTGGGGATTCCTCTCTCTTCTTCTAATTGGTCAAGGACTGAATGTATTACTTTTAGATCAAACATGATATTTAATTGTTATTTAGTTGTTTAAGTTTGTTTGGCTGGCGCCGATTCGGGCCTTTTTAAGGCTTTGTTTGGTCGAATTTGACCTTGCGACACCCGTCTCTTTTGGATAAACCCTTTATTTAAGCCGTATAATATGGCTCTTTGTGAGTTTTTGGGAAAAAAATTAGCCCGCCTTTCGGGCGAACATAACTTGAGACCTCATTAATATAGCATTGTTTGGTAAAATGGTCAAAAAAAGTTGTAATATTAATGTTTGACTAACGACTCATTAAGTATGCAACAGGCTATTACAAATACTAAAGATTCGACTGAAAAGAAAGAAAAGGACGTTTTTATAGGATTAAACTTCTATAGAATCCTTAAGCTTGTTTGGGCGTATGATAAAACCTACTTGATAGTGGAGTTTCTTTTGACTGTATTGAGGTCGGTTTTGCCGTTCGTCTTGGCTTGGTATTCGGCGTTGTTTATTAATAAAATAACATCTGGAGAATTAACTAGTATTTTTGATCCAGGACTAATTAGCATTGTCGTTGTTTACTTATCGTTGCCGCTTGTGATGGGACTAGCTGATGTTTGGTATACGTACTTTTTCAATAAATTCTATGTGTTTTTTGCTCAATATATACACTTGATGTTTATAGAAAAAAGGCATGAAATTGACGTTCAAACTTATGAAAACGCTGATTTTAACAACCTTGTCGTTAGGGTTAATGAGAATGAAGAAAAGATACTCTGGTTTACCGACTGGTTCTTTTATATAGTTGGTAAGTTTGTAGTACTAGCTTCTGTTGCCTTCATTCTTTTCAATTATAGATGGTGGTTTTTACCAATACTAATATTGTCTATACTTCCAGATTTAGTTTTGCAAATTAAGTTTGGTAAAATTAAGTATGGCATTTGGGATGCTAAATCAGAAGTTAAGCGTAAATTTAACTTGTTAACATTTTATTTTTCTGATATCGCCTCTTTAACTGAAATTAAGATATTTAAAAACAAGGATTATTTTAAAAATATAATAAGTAGCCTACTCGGGTCTTTTAATGTCGAATTAAACAACAATGAGAATCGAAGAACAAAATATAAAAATCTAACCACCTTGATTGAGGTTTTTGTGGGTGCTGTAATTGTCTTTTATTTAATGAATGATGTGATTGGTAAAACCTTAGCAGTTGGAACATTCATCTTTCTTTTGGGTAGAATGTCTGATACTAGAGAATCAATCTCGGAACTATTTAGGGGATTTTCTATCTTGAGCAGTGATAATAAATTTATTACAGATGTTTTTAAATTCCTTGATACAAAAAAGGTTGTGAAGAACGGTCGTGTTAAAATAGATAAGGGGACTCCTGAAATTGAATTTTCAAATGTGTCATTTGCTTACCCTGATACAAAAAAGAATGTACTAAATAATTTCGATTTTAAAATTAAAGCGGGGGAAAAGATTGCTATTGTTGGAGTTAATGGAGCTGGAAAGACGACTCTTACAAAATTAATAATGAGATTCTATGATGTAACAAAAGGGTCAATATCGATTGGAGGGGAAAACATAAAGAATATTGATCTATCTGATTATTACCAAAGAGTTGGACACCTGTCTCAAAATTATGCGCATTATAAATTACCTGCTAAAGAAATTATTGCACTTGGAAACACAGAACTACCTTTAGATATTGATCGGGTGATTGAATCTGCTAAAAAGTCTGGTGCGCATGAATTTATTTCGGCGTGGGAAAAGGGGTATGATACTCAGCTTGGAAAGGAGTTTGACGACGGTGTCGAACCGTCTGTTGGTCAGTGGCAAAAGCTTGCGCTTGCTAGAATGTTTTACAAAAATCCACAAATTTGGATATTGGATGAGCCAACAGCTTCGATTGACTCTGTTGCTGAAATGGAAATATTCCAAGAGCTAGAAAATCTACCAGAAGATAAGACTGTCATATTAATTTCTCACAGATTTAATACGGTAAAGAATGCTAACAGAATTATGGTTATTGAAGATGGGGAGGTGAAGGAGTTTGATAGCCATCACAAATTGATGAAAATCAAAGATGGAATTTATAAGAAATTATTTGAGATGCAGAAGAAGTCTTATGAGACGGTGGTATAGTTCATTGTCATTATTCTTGAATTTTTTCAAATGATGTCTTGGCATCGTTTACCCTAAAACCTGTCGCGGGGACCAGTCTCGATCTAAGTTTGTATTTTGCAAGAAAATCATCGTAAGAGTCTCGCATTCTATTTTGATCGCCATTTGTCCAATTTCTCCACAGGTCTTTTTCGTATTTATTGGTGGCTCTTTTGAATTTAAAATTTTTCCACCAGGCTTTAATTTTGTTACCTTTTTTTAATTCTGAAACTACCGAGAGGGGAGATTCTTTCGTCTTGGTTAGAACATTGTATCCCAACACGGCGCCAGATTTTGGATCTCTAACAGCGATTGTCGTATATTTCATTTTGTCGTGAGCTAGAAAAATTCGCATGTCAGGAGTGGAATGGAGAAGGTTTGGATATGAATTTTCCATTTTTTCTGGTTTATGACCCCTAATCCAGTTGGAAAACCTTGTAAAGAAACCTAACTTCTTTGGCACTGGCGGTCTCATAGTCTCTGACGGATGTGTATGTATAAGATGGTATTTTTCATCTGTATTGCGCTCTTGTTTAAATAAGTTGAGTTTTATATGGTTTGGTGAAGATTCTATGGTTTCTAATTCTCTTGCACCTTTACCATCCTTATATTTTATAAACGCATGCTCGATGTGAGGCCTGGTTGTACCTTCTATAACCTCAACAGTTCTTCTTTTGGGTAACGGGGGTGGATCTATAGTACTCCTTATTGTTTTTGGAGCTGTACCAGCAAGGTCTTTTCTCTTCAGTCTTTCTGCGGTGCGTGTGGATTCATAGTCTAGGTGTGAAATTTCTGAATCTTGTACTCCATACGGGTCCCTGGCTCTTTCGAGGGTAACTGGCATGGATTCCTTCGTAGTATAATCATCTGAGATGGCAGGCTCGGATTCATAAGTGGTTTTCGGATCTTCCACAAAACTAAAGCTCTCTTTCATAGTTAATTTAATTATAATTTTTTTGTTTAGAATAAACAAGCTTGAAGCAGGTGGGGTGTTTTATTCAAAATTTTATCCATTTGTTGCTCATGTTTATTTTTTTTAGCATCTTATACCCTGATTTTTATAGAATTAAATTTCTTGGCGTGATATAATTTACATAAATGATTATCGACTCTAATCAGCTTAAAAAACTCGTGATTGATTCTGGGCTTGTTCCAGCGCCAGATCTTGATGAAATAGAACAAAAATCGATAAAGGAAAATAGATCACTGGGGGAGACTTTGGTTAATAGTGGAAAAATTTCTGCTGATGACTACAGAAGGATGCAGGCCTACATATTGGGAATTCCTTTTATTGATATAAGTAGCCAAAAACTTGAGTTTGCAGTTCTCTCTTTAATTCCGGAGCCTATTGCTAGAAAGCATAACATTATTTCATTCAGAAAAAGAGATGATTCTCTTGAGGTTGCGATGCTTGATACTGCTGATCTTTCTGCTATTAACTTCGTTCAGAAGAAAACTGGTCTAAAAATTCTTCCAAGACTGACAACAACAGAATCGATGAAGTCGGCGTTGATTCAATATCAAAAGAGTTTAAAGGCAGATTTCGGAGACATTATTCAACAAGAGGTTTCCACCTTGAAGGGTAGGGGTGGTGCCGGGATGGCTCATGCGGCAGGGGAGATGGTGAGTGGCGTTGGAACGGTTGATGATACAAGTGGAGAAGACCTCAGAAAGTTAGCTGAAGATTTGCCGGTGGTTCGAATTATCGATACTCTTCTTAAGCACGCGATCTTACAGGGTGCATCTGACATTCACATTGAGCAAATGGAGAATGAGGTCGTTATTCGATATAGAATTGATGGAATGTTACACGATGCCATGGTTTTGCCAAAAAACATTGGTCCAAGTGTTACTGCGAGAATAAAGGTGTTGGCAAATCTTAAGTTGGACGAAAAAAGGCTTCCCCAAGACGGGCGTTTCAAGATTGAATCAAATGGAGAAAATGTTTCATTTCGTGTTTCCGTCTTGCCAACGTACTATGGTGAAAAGACCGTCATGAGACTCCTTAGAGAGAATATGACAGGCTTCACGCTTGAGCACTTAGGTTTTCACGGTAGAAATTTGGAATTAATTCACGAAGCAACTGGCTATTCTGAGGGTTTAATCCTTACTACTGGACCAACTGGATCTGGAAAGACCACGACCCTCTATACCCTGCTTGATATTTTGAATCAACCAGATGTAAACATCTCAACTGTTGAAGACCCTGTTGAGTATCAAATGAATAGGGTCAATCAGACTCAGGTTAAGCCTGATATCGGTTTAACCTTCGCCTCTGGTTTGCGTTCACTTCTCAGACAAGACCCTGATATTATAATGGTGGGGGAGATTCGTGATAATGAAACGGCATCTCTTGCTATAAACGCCTCTCTTACTGGTCACTTGGTGCTTTCCACTCTTCACACAAACTCATCTGCTGGTGCAATTCCCCGTTTGATTGATATGAAGTGTGAGCCGTTCCTCTTGGTTTCAACCATTAGAATTATTATTGCACAGAGACTTGTCCGTGAGTTAGGTTCGTCAAAGGAGAGATACATTTTAACGAAAGAGCAACTAGAGTCACTTAGAAAATACACTGACTTGGATATGGTGTTGAAGTCTCTTAAGGATGAACATGTTGTGGCAGATGACGTAGATTGGTCAAGTATTTATTTTTACAAGCCTGTACCTGATAAAGAAAGTGAAGATGGATATAAGGGTAGAGTCGGAATTCACGAAGTTTTGAAGGTATCGTCGTCCATTAAGGAAATGATTATGAAGGGTGTTGCATCCGATCAAATTCAAGAGCAAGCCCGCAAAGAGGGGATGCTTACGATGTTTGAAGATGGAATATTTAAGGCGGTTCAGGGCCACACTTCAATTGAAGAGATTCTGAGAGTCGCGTCATCGGAATAGTGAAGTAAGGGTGTCGGTGTGGTGAGGAGATTGAAAAATAGGTAGGGATCAAAATAAAAACATGAAATATTATTTTACAGCAATAAACAAAGATGGAAAAAAGTATAGTGGAGATATTGAAGCTGAAAGCAAGTCTTCATTTTTTAACGAATTTAAAAAGACTGGAGATACTCTAGTTTCTGTAAAAGAAAAGAATAAGAGTACTTTTGCAAAAGGAAATATCGTCCTGTTCTCTAAGGTTAAGACTATCGATAAGATAATATTCGCCAGAAACATGGCTAATATGATTGAGGCTGGATTGCCGCTGTCTCGCGCTCTTGGTGTATCTGAAAGGCAATCTACCAAGCCAAAACTAAAAGAGATTTTTAAAAAAATAAATGTTTCCATTTCAAGTGGTAAGACGTTTTATGAATCTTTAGCAGAATACCCTAAGATTTTTCCAACGGTATTTATATCTATGGTTAAATCAGGTGAGGAGTCTGGTAATCTCGCTCAGTCTCTGAAGGACATCTCAATTCAGATGGAGAAAACATATCTTTTACAAAAAAAGATTAAGGGAGCGATGATGTACCCAACAATTATCTTTATGGTGATGATAATTGTGGCGTTCTTGATGATGATTTATGTTGTTCCGAGATTAACTAAGACATTTAAGGATTTAAAAACAGCCCTACCGTCCAGTACTAAGATAATTATCTTTATCTCTGATTTTCTTGCCCAAAACGCCTTGTTATCTTTGGGTGGATTAATCTTGGTTATTTTTGGTTTCTTCTATTTCATTAAAACATCTATAGGGAAAAGTATAATGGATTCAGTTGTATTAAAACTCCCAGTAATATCAGGGATTGTCATTGAGAGTAATTCAGCAAAAACAGCCAGAACAATGTCCTCACTTTTATCTGCCGGAGTTGATATTGTAACTGCGGTAAAGATTACAGGAGAGGTCTTGCAAAATGGATATTACAAGCGCGCCCTAAAAAGATTGGAGGCTGTGGTTGAGAAGGGAGATTCAATGTCCTCGGTTTTTGAAAAGGAGACTAAGATTTATCCTGCTTTTGTTACAGAAATGATTAGTGTTGGTGAGGAGACAGGAAAGCTTTCTAGTATGTTGTTGGGGGTTGCGACTTTTTATGAAAATGAGGTGGATCAAAAAACAAAGGATCTTTCAACAATAATCGAGCCAGTATTGATGGTGTTTATTGGAGCAGCTGTTGGATTCTTCGCTATTTCAATGATTAGTCCTATGTATTCGGTGATGAATAATATCTAAAATATGAATAAATTAAAAAATAGAGGATTTACTTTGGTAGAAATATTGATAGTTTTATCAATAATGGTGGTGCTGTCGGTCGTTTCCATTAGTACATATTTAAGTTTAAGAGATAAGCAGTCTGTTCAAAAAGATGCTGATTCTATTGTTTCTGTATTACAGAAGGCGCAGGGTATGTCATCAAATAGAAAAAACGACTCTTCTTATGGTGTTAAAATTGCTTCTTCAACCATAACCACTTTCTCTGGTTCAAGTTATGCAACAGGCAACGTGTTATCAAAGTATACCTTGGAAAAAAATGTGAAAATCAGTTCAGTTGACCTGTCTTCTCATGAAACAGAAATTGTCTTCATGAAGATAACTGGAAACCCATTAGCTACGGGAACAATCACCTTGGGTACATCTGTATACAAAAAAATTGTAACAATTTACGGAACTGGTATAATTGAGTTGAAGTGATAAATAAAAATTCTAATAATATTTTAAAAAGAGGTTTCAGCTTGGTCGAGATTTTAATCGGCGCAAGCATAATCAGTCTGTCTTTAATTTTTATTATCAATCTTGAGACGGGGATTAGTAAAATAGGGTTTAATTCTGTACATAGCGTGCAGGCAGGTATGTTGGTCGAAGAGGGGGCTGCTGCAATTATAAACTTAAGAAATGTGTCTTGGCAAAATATTGTGGCATTAAATAATAATGTTCCATATAGATTATTTTGGGATCAAGGTGACGGGCTTTGGAAAACAACTACGTATGCTAATTTAATTGACGGCAGGTTTGATAGAACAGTTACTTTTTATCCAGTCTACAGAGATGCTAGTACTTTTAATGTTGTTCCAAGTGGGGGTGTCCTTGATTTAGGGACAAGAAAGTTTGTTGTTAATGTTACCTGGAACGATAGCAGTGGAACCTCTACGAGGACCGCAACATCTTTTGTCCATAATATATTTAATAAATAGCATGTTTCTACGCACAAAAAAACAAAAAACGAAAGAAGGGTTTTCTCTGGTAGAAACAGTTATTTATATAGGTTTGATGTCTGTAATTTTGTTCTGTTTGATTAGTTTAATTTCTTCTGCCACAAGAACGTATTTATTTTTGAAGAGCTCTAGAAACATTGAAAGGAGCGCCATTAATGTGTTTGATAGTTTGAATGACAAAACCAACGTGTCTTCGAAAATTGATATTCCAAACACTGTCTTTGACAATGCAAGCGGTTCCATTTCATTAATTTTATATAACGGAAATACTTCGATTACAAATAGAATATATTTATCCAACGGACAAGTTCTTTGGAATAAGAACGGTGTTCTTTTGGGGCCGCTTACTCTATCTGATGTTAGGGTAACCAGCTTGACCTTTAGAAACATGACCAACTCTACTTTTAACGGTTTTAAGGTTGAGATGACAATAGATAATGGCACAAGCTCAGAAAAATATATGTCAGAAGATTTTTATGATTCATTCATACTTAGAAACTAACTAAAACAATATGATAATTTTCAATTCTAAATTTAAAAAAGAAAGGAGTGCTTGCGGTATGTTATATGCCAATAGGGAGTCTGGACAAGTGGTGTTGGTCGCTGTTGTTTTAACCCTCTCTATTTCTGTATTGATTTTATTTGGATTATCGCTTCCTGTTGCTGATCAGGTAAGAAGTGCAGGCGACTATCTGTCTTCAAAACAAACTTTGATAAACTCCGAATCTTTAAATGGCGAGGTGTTATATAGATTAAATAATAACAAGACAATGCCGGAGGTTTTGAACATGTCTGTCGTTGGTGATGCTTCATATTCCATAATTGCACAGTGGGACGCAAATGATAAGTTGGTGACTTCAAACAGTGATTATCGTGGTTTTACAAGAAAAATTCAAGCGATGTTTACCTCAAATAGAACTGTTATTTTTGATTTTGGCGTTTGGCTTTCAAATGGAGGGCTTCGAATGGAGAACAGTTCTCATATTGATGGTAATGTTTTTTCTATGGGCAATGTATTAAGACTTGGTTCATCATCAATCGGTGGAACACTCTCGACTTCTACAACTCCAGTTAATCAACCCATGTCTGATACTGATATCGATAATTGGAAAGTTCAGGGAAGTGCTGGAAAAATAGTTAATGGAAATTTGACTATAACCAATAGTACAGCAACAACTACAGCGGGAGCTCTAAAGGTTGTTGGAAATTTAACAATTACAAACAGTAGTATTTTGACACTTAATGGTCCTGTCTACATAACTGGCGATTTGGTTCTTGATAACTCAGCGAGAATAAAACTCAGTTCAAGCTATGCTGAAAAGTCAGAAACAATAGTTGTTAACGGCACTATTAATTTGGGAAACAGCACGTATTTGGGTGGTAGTGGTCAATCGGGAAGTACTATAATATTGGCAACTCAAAACACTAATGGTTGTGCTAATACCAGTTGTACTGGGGGGACTCCAGCAATTAAGCTTACTAACTCCGCTGAGGCAAGCGCAATCCTTCTGGCACCTCATGGTGCTGTCTACCTATCAAACAGCGCTCAAACAAAAAGTGTTTTAGCAAACTATTTGTATATGTCAAACAGTGCACAAGTTGAATATGATCCAAATATTGTAAATACAAGCTTCAAATCGAGTACGTCGACATCTTGGAGCATTAGTAGTCTGAAGGAAATATAGTTCGCAGGTAAATTTTAGGAGGATTAGTCTAGGAAGGTAATGCCTGTTATTTAAGTTAAATTACAACACAAAAAAAGTTTAAAATTTGTGACTAGCCACAAATTTTTTTGATATAATTTGAATATATGAAACCAAAAAAGATTTTAGTTATCGGCAATTGGAAGATGACACCAAATACATTAGTAGAAGCAAAAGCAAAAATGGCCGTTATTAAGAGGTTTTCAGACAAAATGAGACTAACTGAAACTGTTATTTGTCCACCCTCAACTTTTATCGCCACACTATCTCAAGTGGCCGGTGGAGCAAAAGGAAAGGTTAAAATTGGCGCACAAGATGTTTCTAAGTTTGAATCTGGGGCTCATACTGGGGAAATCTCTTCAGTAATGTTAAAAAGCTCTGGGGTAACATATGTAATTGTTGGTCATTCAGAGAGAAGGGCTATGGGGGAAGATCCTGCACTTATCGCTCAAAAGCTTCAAAAGGTTCTAGCGGCTGGAATGACTGGAATTGTTTGTGTAGGTGAAACCGAAAGAGATAATGACGCTGAGTACCTCTCTGTAATTAAAGCTCAGTTAAAGGAAGTTCTAATTTACACATCTCGTCAGCAATTTGCTAATCTTGTGATTGCATATGAACCACTTTGGGCAGTTAATAATTCTCGCAATGTCGCAATAACACCACATGAGATTCATCAGATTGTTATTCTGATTAGAAAGTACTTGAAAGATAATTGGGGAGAAAGTATTGCAAGTATTGTTAAAATTGTTTATGGAGGTTCTGTTACCCCTGATAATGCACAAGACTTGGTTCATAACGGTGATGTTGATGGATTGCTTATTGGGCGTGCGAGTTGGCAACCAGAAGATTTGAAGAGTGTTGTTCAGTCTCTAAATGTTGTTAAGAAAAAGCCGAGAATAAAAATAAAGAAAAAGGGCAAGAAATAATCATAAATCAGATAGTTAAATTAAAAATGCATCTTGTAGGTGGAAGGAAAACAATAATTGATAAATAAAATAATCCATATAAAATGTTAGAAAATAATTCAAAAATAGTTGGAATAGAGGAATTTGTTAAAGGACAGGAATTAGGAAATCTCGCATCAAAGACTTTTCTGATAAGGGCAGATTTCAATGTTCCAATTGAAAATGGGATAGTTGTTGAAGATTTGCGTATGAGATCTGTTTTACCAACTGTGAATCTTTTGCGTGAAGTCGGTGCAAAAATAATTTTAATTTCACACATAGAAACAAAGGATGGATCTGGAATGGAGGTTGTGGCTAAACACTTTAATGACAATCTTGGTCTGTCTGTTAAATATGTTGATGAAGTAATTGGCGAAGCAGTCAATAGTGCTGTATCAGAGCTCGAAGATGGAGAGGTTTTACTTTTGCAAAATTTACGTGTTAATGAAGGCGAGAAAAATAACGATGAAAACTTTGCAAAGGAACTTGCGGGACTCGCAGATTTTTATGTAAATGATGCATTTGCCGTTTCTCACAGGAAACACGCGTCTGTAGTTGGAATTCCCAAATTCCTTAAGCATTTTGCTGGAATGCAATTAATGAAAGAAATAAAATCTTTAACGGAAGCAATTAATCCACCGCATCCTTTTGTTTTCATTTTAGGTGGTGCAAAGTTTGATACAAAATTGCCTTTGATTAAAAAGTATTTAGATAAGGCTGATTCTGTGGTCTTGGGTGGAGCATTGGTTAATGATGTATTTAAGGCTCGAGGGTTTAATGTTGGTAAATCATTGGTCTCTGATGGGGCAACGGATATCAGCGACATTATATCTAATCCAAAGTTAATTATCGTCGACGATGTAATTGTCCATGATGCTGACGATGTTGCAAAAGTCACAGTTAAGAAAATATCTGAAGTTGCTGATAATGATGTTGTTGCAGATGCGGGACCTTCTTTTGGCGATGTACTTAGGTCAATAGTCTCTGATGCTAAGTTTGTTTTATGGAATGGACCCCTTGGTAACTATGAGAGCGGTTTTACTGATCAAACAATTTTGTGCGCCAAGATTTTAATGGAGTGTGGAGTGCGGGGGGCAATAGGGGGAGGAGATACTGTAGCGGCGGTTAAGTCGTTGGGATTGGATGATTTAGATCAGAAAAGTAACTTGTTTGTTTCAACTGGAGGAGGTGCAATGATTGATTTTTTGGTGAATGAGACATTGCCGGGGATTGAGGCGTTAGAGTAGTTTAATGGTCACAAATTTTGACCATAAATGCGGATACGGTAAAATTGGCATATAAACTAGAGGTCACAAGTTGTGACCTCTAGTTTATATTTTGACCAACTATATATTTTTTATAATTCCGCCTTTATTTTATCTTGATATACCTGCATGTCTCCCTCTTTGTATTCTTTGTGAGGCCACTCAACTAATCCGTCTTCGTTTAGTCTGGGAATAATGTGAATATGAGCATGGATGTCCACCAATTGCCCTGGCACATTACTATTCATTGATATTGTAATTCCGTCAGCATCCGTTCCGTTTTTAACTGATATGGCCAATTTCTGAGCGGTGAGCATCATTCGGCAGGCTAATTCTGGAGGTAGGGTATATAGATTTTCTGTATGATCCTTTGGAATAACTAATGTGTGGCCGTAATTTATTGGTCTTATGTCCAAAATAGCCAAGGTTTCATCATCTTCATACACTTTGAACGCTGGAATATCACCAACTATAATCTTACAAAACACGCAGTCTTCATTATGATTGTTATTTGTGTTTTGATTTGTTTGGTCGTTTGT
This sequence comes from uncultured bacterium, assembly GCA_903936565.1. GTDB lineage: Bacteria > Patescibacteriota > Minisyncoccia > Phycocordibacterales > CAIZLB01 > CAIJKW01. The sequence continues at coordinate 49,793 of CAIZVZ010000019.1, forward strand.
TTTATCAGTCATATTAGTCATTTTATGATAGAATCATGATATTGAAAAGCTCTAAATTGAAAAAAGCCAAAAAAGTGAAGAATTATAGTGTCAGAGACTGGTCAGGGGACACTATTCTTGATCATTTGTTGAATGCCAGAGGAGTTTCTGCTGATGAAAAGCAGGCCTTTCTTAATCCTGATTATGATAAGCATGTTCATGACCCATTTCTAATGGCTGGAATGGAGACTGCTGTAGAAAGGATTAATAAGGCGATAGAAAATAATGAAAAAATCGTTATTTATGGAGATTTTGATGCCGATGGCATCCCAGCTTCAGTTGTTCTTCATGATTTCTTTAAAAAAGTCGCATATCACAATTTTGTAAATTATATTCCCCACAGACACAAGGAGGGTTTTGGATTTCATTTGCATGTTATAGAGGGTCTGGCTGAGGAGAATAAGGGAGATGTTAACCATAAGGGCATGTTGGTTATAACGGTTGATTGTGGAATTACAGATGTTTCGACAGTTAAAAGAGCTACAGAGCTAGGGATTGATGTAATCATCACCGATCACCACTTACCAGACAAGGAATTACCTCCAGCTGTTGCCGTTGTTGATCCAAAGCGTCTAGATTGTGCCTACCCTGACAAGATGCTTTGTGGTGCCGGAGTAGCGTACAAGCTTGTTCAGGCCTTAATTTTCCATGATAGGTCTCATGGAAATAAGTTTGATATTAAAGAAGGTTGGGAAAAGTGGTTGCTTGATATGGTTGGAATAGCAACGCTTTCTGATATGGTGCCCCTGGTGAATGAAAACAGGGTCTTTGCAAAATTTGGACTGATGGTGCTTCGTAAAACACAAAGATTGGGTTTGGTAAAGCTTTTCAGGGCTCTAAAGGTTTCCCAGAAGGATTTGGTTGAGGAGGATATCACATTCTTAATAACCCCGAGAATTAATGCAGCATCCAGAATGGCTGATCCAAGAGATGCTTTTCTTCTACTTTCAACAACTGACTCTGCAGAAGCGGAGAGCATGGTGAAACACCTAAATTCTATTAACGATGAGAGAAAGGTGGTGGTTGCTAAGATGAGCAAGGAGATACATAAGGTTATTCGCGAATTGAAGTTGGACGACGATGAGATATTAGTAGTTGGTAATCCTGACTGGAGTCCGACATTACTAGGTCTGGTTTCCACAACCCTGGTTAAAGACTATGGTGTACCTGTATTTTTATGGGGAAGAAGTGAGGGGGTTATCAAGGGGTCCTGTAGATCGGACGGAGTGTGTAATGTTGTGGATATAATGCGTGATATTCAGGAAAAGCATCCGCAAATATTCCTTAACGCGGGCGGTCACTCTTTTGCTGGAGGATACTCTGTTAATGAGGAATTTATACATGAATTCAGGGATAGGATTAAGGAGAGTTATGGCAATCTGTCTGGGGTAGGTATTCAGGTAGGAACCGAGACTGACGCAGGAGGGGGATTGATAGATCGACCAGAAAAAACTATTACATACCTAGCTGACGCAATTCTGCAACCCGAACAGGTTACATGGAATACTTGGAACGATATAGAAAAGTTGATGCCGTATGGTGAAGGCAACTCAAAGCCTCTATTTGTATTTAAGGATGTAAAGATAGATAGTATCAAGATGTTCGGCAAGCAAAAGGAACATTTGGAGATTAGCTTCTCTGGTCTTAAGGCGATCGCCTTCTTTGCAGATGCAGAGATGTATGAAGATATTGAAAGTGAACTGGGAAAGGGTAATGTGGTAAGGAAGACGGTCTTGGGTAATTTGGAGAAATCGACCTTCACATATACACCAGTGTTACGAATCAGAATTGTTGATATAATCTAATGAATAGATTCAGGACTGACAATACAATTGAAAAAACAAAGAACAAAATCAAAACAAAATAAAAATATGAAAAACAGAGTCTTAATATTTGCAGATGGTGCATCAAGAGGAAATCCAGGAAGAGGGGGCCACGGTACGGTTGTCGTAAGTGGACTGGCCGAAAACTTTAATAGCAACTCAGGAGCTCTTGAAATTAAGGAATTGGGAGGACGGGGTAATATGACCACCAACAACAAGATGGAACTAAGTGCAGTTATTGAGGGTCTGAGATATTGCGGGAAGATTGGTCTTGATAATCAGAATACAGAATTTAGTATTTACACTGATTCTAAATATGTGATGAATGGAGCAGAGGGTTGGATTTTTGGTTGGAAGAAAAATGGATGGAAAACGAAAGCGGGGGAGGAAGTAAAAAATCAAGAATTGTGGGAAGACTTATCGGATCTGATGCAAGGAAAGAAAATTGATTGGGTTCTACTTCCGGGGCATGCGGGCGTTGCGGGCAATGAGAGATGTGATCAAATTGCAACTCTGTTTGCTGATAATATCAGTGAAGAGATTTCGGGTAATCCAAAATTGTTTGAAGGTAGTTTTGAAAAATACGGGGAAATTAAATCAGGAGAAATTGCAATTGACACCTCAAAACTTTTGGATGTTTTTTATAATCCAAGTTTGATCAAAATGGCGAAGGACGAAAAAAATGCGAGTGGGACAAAAAAGTCAGGAAGCTCTGCAAAAGCCTTTTCATATGTAAGTAAGGTTGATGGAAAAATATATATTGATAAAAATTGGTCAGATTGTGAGAAGAGAGTGAAGGGGACAAAGGGGGCACTTTACAAGAAGTCAGTGTCTCTAAATGATCAGGAAAATATTTCAAGAGATTTCATGTCTCGATAATCTTCTTTGAGTTTTCTTTAGATTTTTTTTATAGAAGCATTATGTCGATCTGATATGGTGTGGGGATGAACTTTGATTGGTTTTACAAAAAGAAAAGCAAAAGCACTTTGTGGGCGATTTGGATTTTTGTGATTGTCTTGTCTTTTGTAATAATTTATCTTCGATATAATTTTGTGACATCAAGATCGAAGTTCTTAATGGATAGGGTCGACAGGGAGGTCGAGTTACGAGGGGTGATTGTCGAGGAGTCGACTGATTTTGGTTTCAAAAAAAGTCTGATTGTCGAGGTGTCCGAAATCAAAATTAATGGCGAGGAAATTTCAATTAATCCTGCAGGGTCGGATTTTTGGTTGAAAGATTTTTTGGACATAAGGAGGTATTTTGATTCAAGCTTTAGGAAAAATAAAATACGAGTTATTGCAAGTTGCTCGGATTGCAGTTTTGGTCACTTCGTAAATCTTGTTGGGACTTTGAGCTTACCAAAAGTTACAGAGGATTTTGACTCAAATATTTTTCTACTTTCTCGGGGAATACAGTTTGAAATTGTGAATGCGAAAATCAAGAAAGTTGGTGGATTCAACTCGAGGTTTACATTGGAAAATTATCTGTATGAATTCAAAAATCTCTTTGTGGAGAAAATTAAAATTGCTCTACCAAATAGAGAGGAGTCGGCACTTGGTGCTGGGATTTTGATCACAGGTAAAGGTGAGTTGTCCAAGAAAACTCTAGAAGACTTTAAAAGGTCTGGACTGGTACATATGGTGGTGTTATCCGGATTCAATGTTTCAATTGTCGCCCAGGTGATAATTTCTGTTTTATCTTTTCTGCCAAAAATAATCACAGGCACACTTGGGTCAATCAGTATCATTTTGTTTTGCATTATGGTCGGCGGAGGGGCAACGGTTATTAGGTCATTGATCATGTCCTTGATAGGAATTTTTTCTCAAGTCTTTGACCTTAATCATTCAGCACTCCGCGCTGTCCTTATTGCGGGAGGGCTGATGATAATTCAAAATCCAATAATCATAATTGGTGATCCGTCTTTTCAATTGTCCTTTGCGTGTACAATGGGTTTGATACTTTTAGGTAATTCATCCAAACATTTTTTCAGTTTTGTGACCGATAGATTTGGTCTTCGTGAAGTCCTCTCATCTACCGTTGCGGTTCAGATATTTTCACTTCCGCTTCTCTTAAAATTCTCCGGTTCAATATCAGCTTACGGAATCTTTGCAAATATTATGGTGGTACCCCTTATACCCTTTGCAATGCTCTTTGTGTTCTTTTCTGGTGTCTTCTGTTTCATCAACCAAAATTTGAGTATGGTATTCAGTCTTGTTTCACATCTTATCCTATCTTATATATTGTTTGTAGTTAAGTACATTTCAGGTTTAAATAATGCGATGCTGGATATTGGGAAGACTAATAACTTTTTTATCGTCTGTTGGTATGTCGTTGTAATTCCACTCTCTGTGATGCTTTATAGAAAGTTTTCGGATGATTCAAGTGTGTTGGGTATACGAGAGATAAAGGAAGATATCAACAAAAAAATCCATCAGGTTTGATGGATGAAACATAAAGTTTATGGATGCTGAGGTTCGGGGGACATACGTTTTGCCTGCATTCTGAATGACAAAAATATTTCTTGTGAGACTTTTGAAATTGAGATATCGGGGGAGTGGTCGGAGTTCTTGGTTGGGTGAATGAAATCTAATTGAATCTAGTATTGAGACTACTTTGCTTCTAAGAATCTTTTCTCGGAAACAGAGAAATTTAAATTTTCGAAGAATGCCTCAACATATCTTTTCTTCTCGCTTGGGACAAAGTCTAACATGTATGAGTGCTCCCACATATCAAGGGCAAGAATTACAGAGCAACCAGCCAAGTGTCCTAGATGCTGTTCCTCAACCCATGAGTGATTAAGTGTCCCTGTCTTTTTATCAAAATAAAGGACGGCCCACCCAACACCTCGAGTCATTGCAATTTCTTTGAATCTAAAAAGCCATGAGTCGAATGACCCCCATGTCTCATTGATCTTTTGAACCAATTCACTCAGGTCACTTTTTGCTTGTGCGCCACCTTCAAATTGTTCGAAATAATATTCATGATTTCTCATGCCGTCAAACTCAAAAGAAAATCTTCTCTGAAGTTCAGAAATCAAGTAAGTGTTTTTTGTAATCTCTTCTTCACTTGTTCGAAGACCATCAATCTTCTCTAGAATCAAATTTGCACTTTTGGTGTATCCGGAGTAGAGCTTCAAATGTTCCTCTATGGTCTTCTGGCTAATTCCCTTGAGCTCCGAAATCGAGAATGTTTTTTCTGTAAATTTCATATTTTAAATTTATTATGATTAATAATCTTCCTCAATTTTCTCAATCAATATGGCAAAGAATATTTGAAATATTTTTGCGATTTGCAGATGCCTTTTATAGGGTCTCTGTCCGTCTATTATATCATAGTAAAATTGTGGGAGTTTTGTTCGTATTCTCTGGGGTTATTTTTGTGACATCCATCAGTTTCTACATTTCGGTTTTTAATGAAGCTAAAACACAAAGCGAAGTAGCTCAAAATAATCATCAGGGATTTTATGTTATTGATGTTGGTCAGGGTGACTCGTCTCTCTTTATCACAAAAGAGAATCAAACTATTCTCACGGACACTGGAAGACCAGGAAGTGGAATTGTGCAAAAGTTAGAAAAGATTTTAGGAAAGTATAGAAAGAAAATTGACGTGATTGTTTTGACTCATCCAGATTCAGATCATGCTGGGGAGATTGAAAATATTCTAGCCAACTTTGAAGTTGGATTAATTTTATATTCTCCAATTTATGATGTCCGACCGGACTCAGCAAAATCAATTGAAAATATTAGAATGAAAAATCATGGATTGACCATGCCTGTTTTTACTGGTGAGAATTTGAATTTATCATCGAAGGAAAAAATATATTTCCTCTCTCCTGCATTTTCTGGTATGGGAACGTTTGCTAGTAAAAAAGAATTGGCAGAGGATAATTACTTCTCGGTCGTATCTCTTATAAAAAGCAAGGATTTAATTTTCATGATGGCCGATGCACCGCAAAAGATTGAAAAAGTTTTAGCGTCGTCTGTCAGCAACACCCTCTTGAGTTCATCGTCTAACCGGGAGCAGGTTTCAGAATACACAGAAATTTTCTCTCAACTTTCAAATCTCACAGGAGAAGAATTTCAAAGAAATCAGTTTGATAGAATAATTTTGAAGATTGGACACCATGGTTCAAAGACTTCATCAGCGCCAGAGTTTATTAAGAAACTTTCACCAACAGATGTAATTTTATCTTATGGAAAAAATAACAGATACGGTCATCCTCATAAGGAAGTTTTGGATTTGTTGATGGGTGGATTTCTGACATCAGCCTCAACTGCTTCATCAACACTGCCAACCTCATCGTCTCCAATCACTAAAATCAAAATACACCGGACCATTTCTGGTGCGGTGTATTTTGGGGAGTAATCCGATTACTTGTAATTATTTCATTTTTATCAAACCAGCTTTCTTGAGAGTGGCAAAGGCGCCATTCTTTTGAATAGTTTTGATTGCTCTAGTTGATAGAGTTAATGTAACTGATTGTCCAAGCTCTGGAACATAAATACGCTTCTTTTGAAGATTGGCGCGTCTACGTCTCAACCCTGTTGGGTTGAATTGAGTAGCACGAGTACGGTTAGAATACCCGCCTCCATTAATTGAACTTCTTTTTGTTATTGCGCAAACTTTTGCCATATGTTTTGGTATGCTATCATACTTCTATGGACATAGCAACAATAATAATTTCGATAGCGATACTGGTATTTTCCGTGGTAATTCACGAAGTGGCCCATGGGCTAGCTGCACTTAGCCAGGGTGACCAAACAGCCAAAATCATGGGTCGCCTTACTCTAAACCCAATAAAGCATATAGATCCATTCGGCTCTATAATATTACCTCTGTTCTGTGCTATTTTACCCGGTGGAATCATCCTTGGATGGGCAAAGCCTGTACCTGTAAACTTCAACGCCCTTAGGTCTGGAAAGAAGGGTGAAGCACTGGTTGCCTTTGCTGGCCCCCTATCAAATATAATATTGGCTGTTGTTGCTGGCTTGGTTATAAGAGGGTTTGCTTCATCGCTCCCAGACCCTGCTGTCATTGCACTATCTATAGTAATCATAACCAACTTGGTTCTTGCTGTATTTAACCTCGTCCCTCTTCCTCCGTTGGATGGCTCCCGTATCCTCGCCGCTATTTTACCCCACAAGGCAAGATACATAATGGGTATACTTGATAGATATGGCTTGATATTTGCTCTAGTCTTCATATTCTTTATCTGGCAACTGGTTGTCCCCGTGGTGTATTTTATAGCTAATTTGATTATTGGAGCTAGAGTTTTCTAGTCTTTGGAATGATTTTAGGTATCTAATGTATAATTCAGTCCCATCGGAGCTTATAGAAGGTTACGACCCTTGCATTAAGCACCTATATATAGTAGTCTATGACAACTAGTGTATTTTACATACGCTCGTAAATTTAAGTATGCCAACTTTAAATCAATTAGTTAAGAAGAACCGTTCAAAAGCTCGCAAAAAGAGTAAGGCTATTGCACTTACTCGTGGTTTTAACACATTGCAAAACAGACCAATCTTTTATAATTCACCTTTTAAAAGAGGAGTTTGTACAAAGGTTACAACCAAAACACCTAAGAAGCCTAACTCTGCTATCAGAAAGATCGCTAGAGTTCGTCTTACAAACGGTATAGAAGTTACTGCTTACATCCCAGGAATGGGACACAACCTACAAGAGCACTCCGTGGTACTACTACGTGGTGGTCGTGTTAAGGACGTTGGTATTAGATATACCGTTGTTCGCGGAAAGCTAGACTGTGCAGGTGTTGAAAAGCGTAGAAAGCAACGTTCAGCTTACGGCGCAAAGCGCCCAAAGGCAGCTAAGTAATTAGCTGTTTCGTCTCGGAATGTACACTCGTACAAAAAATGATTTATAGAGTAAGTTTTTGACGAAGCGGTCAAAAGTCTGAAAAAAGTCTATAAATCGCGTATTATCAATATTATTAAAAATTACGTAACTTACAGAAAATGCGAAGAAAATTAAAAAAGAAGGTTGTTATAAAACCTGATATAAAATATAAGTCAGAAGTAGTTTCAAAATTCATAAACTATGTTATGTGGAGTGGTAAGAAAGAGACCGCTGCAAAGATTGTTTATTCATGTTTTGACACTATTAAGGATTTAGCCAAGACAGAAAATCCATTAGAGATTTTTGAAACAGCCCTTAAAAATGCAGCTCCTCAAGTTGAGGTTAGATCAAGAAGAGTTGGAGGTGCAAACTATCAAGTTCCTAGAGAAGTTAGAGCTGAAAGAAGAGCTTTCCTATCTATGAAATGGATTATTGATGCAGCTCGTGCAAAAAAGGGTAAGGCTATCCATTTAAAACTAGCAGATGAAATTTTTGCAGCTTCAAAGAATGAAGGAGAAGCAGTAAGAAAGAAAGAGAATACCCACAAGATGGCAGATGCCAACAAGGCCTTTGCTCACTTTGCTTGGTAATTCTAATCACAAACCCCAAGCAAACTCTATCCAGAGCTCATTGTTGGGGTTTGTTGATTTATGGTAAACTATATTTATAAAAATTAAATAAAAAATAATATATGCAACGTGATTATCCATTAGAGCGAATTAGAAACTTTGGTATCATCGCTCACATTGACGCTGGTAAGACAACAACATCAGAACGTGTTCTTTACTACACAGGAATGAGCCATAAAATTGGTGAAGTTCATGAAGGAGAGGCAGTAACAGACTGGATGGAACAAGAAAAAGAGCGTGGTATTACAATTACCGCAGCTGCTATTACTTGTTTCTGGAACCCAACATACATGGGAGCAGATAAGTCTATTATGCATCGTTTCAACATTATCGACACTCCTGGTCACGTGGACTTTACAGTTGAGGTTGAAAGATCTCTAAAGGTTCTTGATGGAGGAGTTGTGGTATTTGATGGAGTTGCCGGAGTTGAAGCTCAATCAGAAACAGTTTGGAGACAAGCTGATAAGTATCACGTTCCACGTATTTGTTTTATTAACAAGCTAGACAGAATGGGAGCATCATTTGAAAGATCATATCAATCAATCTTGGACAGACTAAACAAGAATGCAATCAGAATGCAGCTTCCAATCGGAGAAGAAGAGAACTTGGCGGGAGTTGTTGATCTTCTAAAGATGAAGGCTTACAAGTTTGAAGGAGACATGGGAAGTACTGTTACAGAATATGAAGTCCCAGCTGAGATGCTTGATGAAGCTAAGATGAGAAGACAAGAACTAGTTGAGAAGTGTGTAGAGTTCGATGAAGAATTGATGAACAGATACCTAGAAGAAGGTGAGTCTGCGGTATTCACAATCGATGAACTTAAAGCATCTCTAAGAAAGGGAGTTATCTCAAATAAGGTTTTCCCAGTTTTCACAGGTTCAGCTCTTAAGAACAAAGGAGTTCAACTAGTATTGGATGCCGTTATTGATTACCTACCATGTCCACTAGACGTTCCTCCAATAAAAGGACTTGATCCAGAGACAAATGAAGAAATTGAAAGACACGCATCAGATGAAGAACCTTTTGCAGCACTTGCATTCAAATTGCAAACTGACCCATTCGTAGGACAACTTACATTCTTCCGTGTATATTCCGGAACAATTGAAGCTGGTTCATATATTTACAATGCTACAACTGGTAACAAGGAGAGACTTGGACGTATTGTTAGACTTCAAGCTAATAAGAGAGAAGATGTTAAGAAAGTTTTTGCTGGAGAAATTGCAGCAGCCGTAGGTCTTAAGGAAGCAAAGACATCTCACACTTTCTGTGATGAATCTCATCCGATTCTGCTTGATCCTATTAAGTTCGCAGAGCCTGTTGTGTCTCTAAGAATCGAGCCAAAGACAAAGGCAGATCAAGAGAAGATGGGTGTTGCTCTTAAGAAACTAGGAGATGAAGATCCAACATTTAGAATTTCTTCAAACTCAGAGACAGGAGATACTGTTATCTCAGGAATGGGTGAACTTCACCTTGAAATCATGGTTGATAGAATGAAGAGAGAGTTCAATGTTGAGGCTAACGTGGGTGCTCCTCAAGTTGCATACAGAGAGACAATTCTTGGAAGTGCAGAGGCAGAACACAAATATGTTAAGCAATCTGGAGGTAAGGGGCAATATGGTCACGTTAAGATTACAATTAAGCACCTAGAGCCACTAGAGGAAGGAGCTAAGATTCCTAAAAACGTGCACAGAACTGCTGACTTTGAGTTTATTGACTCAATTAAAGGAGGAGTTATCCCAGCAGAATTTATTCCTGCAGTTGAGAAGGGGGTTAAAGAGGCAATGGAAAGAGGTATTGTTGCTGGATTCCCACTAACAAACGTATCTTGTGAGCTAACATTTGGATCATATCACGATGTTGACTCATCAGAAATCGCTTACAAGATTGCAGCTTCTCAAGCTTTCCAAGAGGGAGCAAAGAGAGCGAGACCTGTTATTCTTGAGCCTATAATGAAGGTTGAAGCCCTAACACCAGAGCAATTCATGGGTGACGTTACAGGATCACTTTCATCAAAGAGAGGACAAATTGAAGGAATGGACGATAGACTAGGCGGAATCAAGGTTATCAGAGCGATGGTTCCACTATCAGAAATGTTTGGTTACACAACAGATATACGATCAATGACACAAGGAAGAGGCTCAGTAACAATGGAATTCGATCACTATGATACAGTTCCAGCAAACGTGGAGAAGACAATCGTTGAGTCAAGGAAATAAAAAAAGATAGCAACAGAGCCGTATTAAGGACAATTTCCCAAAAACGTCTAATATATTCTGACAAAAGCACCCCGAGAGGGGTGTTTTTGTGTTGGTTTGAGTCTAGATCCGCAGTAGAAAAGATTATTTGACTTTATGTTTTTTGGTGCCATTATGGTTATAGCGTTCTTTCTTAAAACCATTCACCAACAACCCCCGATAAACATGCAAACTGGATTACGAGACCATGACGATATGAAAAGACGACTAGAGGAACTTGAACTTGCTGACTATCTGAATCTTCTACTTTTGCAACGCGCTGGAGAGGCGATGGACGGAATTGGCATAGTTGACCTACTGCGGGGTGCTTTTGCTGAGTATATCGTCGAAACGGAACTTCCTCAATCTAAAATGGCGGAGCTGAATGCAAAAATGACAAGCTACGTTGACGCTGTGATGGAAGATCTTGATTTGGCAGATTCAGCCTGTCTTTATTGGATTGAATTGAATCGATCTACCGGATTTGGTCAAATCCCTGAGGATATTAGACCATTTTAAGGCTCAATCAGCGTCTTTTACCCCACTAATTATACCGCCGGACCCGACAGGGTCCGGCGCTCCTCTTTTCAAGATCCATATCCCGAAGGTGGGGGTTTGTTTGTATATTAAGGACCTTACCCAACCCCTTAAAGAGACTTGCGAACTGCAGTGAGCAGAGGAGATTTCTTGCTAGAAATCTCCGTGCTCTTTAAGGGGTTGGGTAGGGGACGTTTTGTATTGACAAACCCCCACCTTCTGATATTATCCAGTATGACGCCAAATGGCGGTTTTTTATCCCAACTCTTCTTTTTGATTTAAGGCAAGTATTAAAGAATCAAACATAATAAAGCTATTTACAAGAAGAAGCACTGGGGATGAAATTTAAGAAAATTTATTAATTTTAATTTTTATTAATTAGTAAATATTGGGCCTGCGGAGATATCCGCGCCTTATGGAGATATCCATATTTAAAGCCCTGTATTTATATAATTATCAACAAATATATGGCAGTAGAAGCTTTTGATCGTTCAAAACCTCACTTAAACGTAGGTACAATTGGTCACGTTGATCACGGAAAGACTACCTTAACAGCTGCAATCCTTAATGTTCTTCACAGAGCAGGTATGCAAGCAACAATCAAGGATGTTAGTGAAATTGACAAGGCCCCAGAAGAGAAGGCTCGTGGTATTACAATTTCATTGTCACACAGTGAATACACAACAAATGTAAGACACTATGCTCACATTGATGCTCCAGGTCACGCCGACTACATCAAGAACATGATTACTGGTGCCGCTCAAATGGACGGTGCTATCTTGGTAGTTGCTGCAACAGATGGACCAATGCCACAAACACGTGAGCACGTTCTTCTTGCAAAGCAAGTTGGTGTTCCAAAGATTATCGTATTCATGAACAAGTGTGACATGGTAGATGATGCAGACATGCTTGATCTAGTTGAGGCAGAAATTAGAGAGTTGCTAGTAAAGAACGGATTTGACGAAAATGCTCCAATTATCAGAGGTTCAGCGCTTAAGGCACTTGAAGCTCCAGATAATACAGATCAATGGTCAATGAAAGTTCTAGAACTTGCAGAGGCTCTTGACACATATCTTCCACAACCAGTGAGAGAGACTGACAAACCATTCCTTATGCCTATTGAGGACATCTTCTCAATTGAAGGAAGAGGAACAGTAGTTACAGGAAAGATTGAAAAAGGTATGATTAAGATTGGTGAAGAAATAGAAATCGTTGGAATCAAAGATACTCAAAAGACAGTTGTTACAGGAATCGAAATGTTCAACAAGCAACTAACAGAGGGTATGGCTGGAGACAACGCTGGTATTCTTCTAAGATCTGTTAAGAAGGATGATCTTACAAGAGGTCAAGTTCTTTCAAAGCCAGGTTCAGTTAAGCCACACACAGATTTTGAAGCAGAAGTCTATATCCTTAAGAAGGAAGAAGGCGGTCGACACACTCCATTCTTCTCAGGTTACAAACCACAGTTCTACGTACGTACAACTGACGTTACAGGAGAGGTTACATTAAAAGAAGGTGTAGACATGGTTATGCCAGGTGACACAGTTACATTCAAAGTTAAATTGGTAGCCCCAATTGCTCTTGAAGACAATACAAGATTCGCTATTCGCGAGGGAGGTAGAACTGTTGGAGCTGGAGTTGTAACTAAGATCGTAGCCTAACTTTTAGTTAACGGAAGATTGAATTTTACTCAGAAAACATTAAAAAAAACGCCATTATGGCAACAAAAGAAGCACATAAAAAGAAAACTGCAAAAGAAGATAGCGTATCAAGATTACGTATTCGTGTTCGCGCATACGAGTCAAAGATCATTGATGCATCCATTAAACAAATTATGGATACAGCTCTAAGATTTGATGCTACTATCGTAGGTCCTATTCCTCTTCCAACAGAAATCAAGAAGTATACAGTAAATCGTTCATCGTTTATTTTCAAAAATTCACGTGAGCAATTTGAGATGAGAATACACAAGCGTTTGATTGATATAATCAATCCAAATGCAAAGGTAATTGAAGCTCTAACTAACTTGAGTCTGCCATCAGGAGTGAATATTGACGTAAAAATGATGTAGTTAAACTTTCTTCAGTGAATTCCTAAAAACTACCATGAAATTTATTCTCGGAACAAAACAGAATATGACCCAGCTTTTCGACGAAGAAGGCAGAGTTCATCCTGTGACAGTTCTTAAAACCTCTCCGATGGTTGTAACGCAAGTTAAGACCGAAGGTAAAGATGGTTACGATGCTGTTCAAGTTGGATTTGGGACAAGAAGTCCTCGTCGTATAAACAAGGCACAAAAAGGGCAAATGAAAGATCTCGGCAGTTTCCAATATCTAAGAGAAATTTCTGGTGTAAAGGACTCATCAATTGGTGAGAACATTAATCCAGAACTTGCTCCTGGGGAAAAAGTGGAGGTGTCAGCTATTTCAAAATCAAAAGGATTTCAGGGTGTTGTAAAACGCCATGGATTTCACGGTGGACCACGTTCTCACGGTCAAAAGCACAGTGAGCGCGAGCCAGGTTCTATTGGCGCCGGCGGATACCAACGTGTATTTAAAGGTACACGTATGGCAGGACGTATGGGTGGCGATAGAGTAACCGTTAAGAATCTAACTGTTATTTCTTACGATAAAACAACAGGGGAATTATGCATCAGGGGTGCAATCCCAGGTCGAAGAGGCACATTAGTAGAAGTGCGCGCCTAGCACAATTATCTTAAACCTTAAATTAAATTTATGGCACAGACAAAATCTAAAAGAGCAGCAAGTAAAGTCGAAAAGACTCCAAAAATTGCTAAGACAAAGAAGGAAAAAGTAGAAGTTTCTCTAGAAGGAACAATATACGATGTGGGAGGTAATAGTGCAGGCACAGTAGCTCTTCCAAAAGAAATCTTCGGAATTCCTTGGAATGGTGATCTTGTTGCACAAGTTGTAAACTCGATACAGTCATCTGCAAGACAACCAGTTGCACACACAAAAGATAGATCAGAAGTTGCCGGTGGTGGTAAAAAGCCATGGAAGCAAAAGGGAACAGGACGTGCTCGTCACGGTTCATCTCGTTCTCCTATCTGGGTAGGTGGAGGTGTTGCTCACGGACCTCGTAACGAGAAAGATTACGACAGAAAGGTAAACAAGAAAATGAAAGCTAAGGCACTATTTACAATTCTTTCCGCAAAGTGGAGAGATGGTGAAATCCTCTTCGTAAAAAATCTTGAACTAGTTGAACCTAAAACAAAGCTAGCAATAGCTATGATCGATAGACTCTCAAAGGTTACAGGCTTTGATAAGTTGGCAACAAAGCATAAGAATGCTGCTCTTATCACAGTTCCTGCACTTGAAGAGAATGTAAAGAGAGGTTTCTCAAACCTAAAGAGTTTTGAGGTTTCAGAACTTCGAAATATTAATCCAATTGCGCTTCTTCAATATAAGTACTTGGTCATTGCTTCACCTGAAGATGCGTTTGTTACTCTTACTTCAAAAATAAAGTAACCAACATAATATCAAACATATGACAAAGATATCAATAAAGAAGCATCAATTGGAAGTTATAAAGAGCCCTCGTATTACTGAGAAGGCAACTGTAAAGGCTGGTGAAAACCAATACGTCTTTGAAGTTACTGACAGATCTACAAAGGCATCTATCGCAAAGTCTATTGAGGCACTATACAAGGTAAAGCCTGTAAAGGTTAACATTGTGAACATTCCTGCAAAAACAGTGTTTGTTCGTGGAAAGGTCGGCAAGAAAAGCGCTATTAAGAAAGCTTATGTTTTCTTAAAGAAAGGCGACAAGATCGACTTAGCATAATCAGCGTGATACGCAAAGTAAAATAAATATATGAAAAGATTTAAACCAACAAGCCCCTCACGCCGAAACATGGCTATAGTCAACTATGCCCAGATTCTTACTACTGACGAGCCATATAAGCCCCTTACAAACGGGTTTAAGCGTGGATCAGGACGTAATAACACTGGACGTATTACAACTAGACACAAGGGAGGAGGTCACAAGAGACTTTATCGTCAAATTGACTTCAAGTATGACAAAAGAGATATTCCTGCAAAGATAGATACAATTGAATACGATCCAAACCGTACATCATTTATTTCTCTCGTAACTTATGCCGATGGAGAAAAGCGTTATGTTATTCTTCCAAAGACATTAAAGGTTGGAGATAAATTTATAGTAGGTGAGAAGGTTGAGGTAAAGGCAGGTAACAGACTTCCATTAAAGAACATTCCTGTTGGAACATTCATTTACAACATCGAATTGAAATTTGAAGGAGGTTCAAAACTTGTTCGTTCAGCTGGATCTTTTGCTGAAGTGATTGCTCATGACGGGGGCTATGCTCTTGTTAAGATGCCATCAACTGAAGTTAGAAAGGTTATAGAAACAGCATGGGCGTCAATCGGAGAAGTATCAAATGATGAGAATCGTTTGCAAAATATTGGAAAGGCTGGAGCAAGTAGACACCGTGGTATCAGACCAACTGTCCGTGGTACTGCTATGAACCCAGTTGATCACCCACACGGAGGAGGAGAAGGTAGACAAGGAAGAGGACGCAGACGCGCAATTTCTATCTACGGAAAGCCAACCGGAAAGGGACAAAAATCAAGACGCGCAAAGAAGTATTCAAACAAACATATTGTTTCAAGAAGAAAGGTTGGAAAGAGAAGATAATTCTTTTATCGGCCAGCAAGTCTTATATACAAAACCCCGCAGAAATACGGGGTTTTGTGTTGCCTTTACATTTTGATATCTTTGTGACAATATTTCGGTAGACCCCATGATTACAATACATGTAAAAATAGCTGGCTGGTACAAGAAGAAAAAGAGAACCTTTGATTTTACCTGCGCGATTGAGCCTGTAGAGGATTTGTCGGCATGTATGCAAGAGTATATTGAAAAGGAACAAGCTCTCGCTATCTTCAAAAAAACTCACCCCAAACTCCATGACGCCTTTGTGTATTGGGGGATGCGAGTACCAACCAAATAATGATTTTGTGGTTTTGAACGCTAAACCATAGCAAGTCCCCCTCGAAAGATGGGGGACCTTGTCTTTACACCTCTCCTGCCGATTGCCAAATTATTTCAAACTGTTCTTCTTGTAATTGTATTATTCCAGGATTTTCTATGACGATAGTAAGAATAGGCGAGACCATTTGAGTAATAATGACTTTATCTTTTAATATAACTAGGTTACTAATAAGATCCACATCCTTTGGTAAATATCTAATGTCCCAATTGATTCTCTTTCCATATTCTTTGTATTTCTCGGCCTCAGGTGTTCTTTGGAGTAGGGTTCGGAGAGACAGGTGTAGGTGACTTCTTTTCTCCACCCAATCCTCAAAGAAATCTTTATCAATTTTCATAAACTTTTCAATATCAGATATAATCAGGTATTTATCTCCATATCTCAAATCCTTTAACATATCAGTGTAGACCTTTTTAAAACCGGATACCCCTTCGTAATATTTAATAAAATTGAGACCAGTGTGTATTTGGTATTTACTTGATAGCTCGGGGATAATTTTTGATAGGTTATCTTTCTTTAGCTCGTAAGTCTTCATTAGATTCTCTGGATTGGAGGCAACAAAGAGCTTTTTTAGACCATTAATTTCAATGCTGATTAGCCCCTTAATTTTAAGTGCCTCTATTACGGAGTAGGCGGTGGTCCTTATGACCCCCGCTTCTTTAGCGATATTTATGGCTGTTGCGGGCCCGAGGCTTAAATTAGCAAGGTATATTTTAGCTTCATTTTCTGTCAGCCCAATATCTTTGATTATCTCTACGGTTCTGTTGGTTAGCATGTTTGTTTAATGGTTATATTGATTGTATTAAAATGTCGATTACTTCGTCGTCTAAATATACTATATGTTGCTTATATAATATAGCATTTATACATACATGTCGACAAAACAGACATAAGTAATCTTTAGAACTATAATTACGACACATTAATAATAAAAAGCAAATTATATGAAAAATAATTATAAGAAGATAGTATTTATGTCAGTTGTATTTATAGCCTTAATATTGGCCGTAGTTTTGGGTACATCGGGTCAATTTGGCAATAAGGATTTAACAATTACTGCAATGTTCCCTATGACCGGCGGACTGTCATCTTATGGGGACTCTGCATCTAGGGCTTCAATCCTGGCTGTGGAAGAAATTAATGCAAGCGGCGGAATTAACGGCAAGACCTTGAAGTTAAATCTTCAAGATCATAAATGTGACACCAAGGAGGCTGTTGCAATATACAAGCAGTTCAAGTCTAAAACTAATGTGTTCACATCTGCGGCTTGTAGTGGTACAGCGCTTGCGATAGCTCCGATGCTTGAAAATGACGGATCTGTCCTATTGGGTTCAACACTTTCTACGCCTAAGATAAGTGGTGTATCTAAAAACCTATTTAGAAATTGGTCCTCAGATGCAAAGGAAGCAGAATTGTTTGCAGGTCTACTGAAGGGTATAGATTATAAAAAGATTGGAATAATCTATGAAGAAACAGACTATGCGAAGGGGCTAAAGGATTCTTTAGAAAAGAACATTTTAGCCAGCTCTACAGCGACACTACCTGGTCCAAAGCAAGTTTATTCTGAGGGGTTTGTTAGTGGATCAATGGATGTCCGAAGTCAATTGCTTAAACTTCAGTCTGAGGGAGTAGATGTCCTGTTTATTAGCCCCCAAACTGTTACTTCCGCTGAGATCATCGCCAAACAAATGACCGAACTCGGCTTTAAACCAAAAACAATACTGGTTAACGACAATGTTATTAAAGCGGATAATCTACTATCAAAATACCCAACCTTATTTCAAGGTGCTTATGGGGCAGATTATAGGATAGAAAATAGTAAGGCTATTGAAGATTTCAAGTCTAAATATAAGGCTAGATTTGGCGAAGATTGCAAGCAAGTCAATATTTGTATCGCACAATACGATAATATTAAAATAATGGCCAAGGCTCTGTCTGCAACAGCCAGTTCAAACTATAATAGGTCTGAAATACAAGCCTATATTAAAAGTGTTAATTATGAGGGGGTGTCTGGAAAGGTGAGTTTTGACAAAAATAATGACCGATCTGATGCTGAATATTCGCTACTTAAGGTAGATAATGGCAAAGCAACTATGATTTAGGCTGTATTTTGGCTTGTTAGTATTGATTCTTATGCTTGGGTGTGTTATGGTACAAAGTAGAGTCACGGTGACTCAGTATCCAGAAAATCAGACATCAACAACAAGACCACACAGTACAATGCCAGAACGTATATATGATATATCTAGAATTCCCCGCGGAGTTAAAATTGGCCCCCCTAAGGCCACTGATGAGACTCAAGGGGGCAAGGGAGCAGAATCGACGAATTTCGTGAGGACGCCGCCATTTGTGATTTCCAACACGGGGCAAGTGTCCGATAAACCATCAGACACAGCCGATAAACCATCAGGCACAGCCAACAAACCATAGCATAATATGGCAGGAAAGAAATCACCAGTTCAGCGTCTGTCATGCTATCGCCCGAGTAATTGGGCAGACAACGCTGGTACACCACATGAAATCGGTCGTATGCTACGAGTAGCCAAGCATGATTCCCTACATGGGGTTGAACGTTACCCCGAGGATAATGTTCCGCCTGAAATTGTGGCGATTGCCGGAAAAGCTCGTCGCTCAAGGGCTTGGTAAAGACACAGGAGTACAAAGCTTCAGATGCAGACCTCTGCATCCAGAGGCTAAGTAACCCTTCATCAACTTAATAACCATCAACCCATCCCCCGGCGGCCATCTTGGTCCGTCGGGGTTTGTTTTTTTGCCTAATTTTACTCAATTTTATTCAAAAACGCTTCAACCCCAGAAAGTGACTATTAGACATTTACAAAATAGATGTCGATATTACCAAATGAGCCTTTTGGTGGTTGACACTTTCATAATTTTTGTTAGTATACGGTAACTGGCTCTCAAGGGCTATTATTTTTCACACAAATCAATGACAAGATCACTAAAAAAAGGACCATATATAGCCCCAAAACTTCTAGAGAAGATTGCAGGCAAAAACCCACAATCAACTGGGGTAATTAAGACTTGGTACAGAGGAAGTCAAATCTCACCAGAAATGGTTGGATTTATTTTTGGAGTACACAACGGAAAGACTCACGTTGAAGTTCTTGTCACAGAAGAAATGGTCGGACACAGACTTGGTGAGTTTTCACCAACAAGAAAGTTCGTTAGACACGGAGGAAAGATGCAAAAGGAACTTGATGCCGCTAAGAAGCAATCAGAAATAACAGCAGCTAAAGCCGCTAAGGCAACTACTGCTTCACCAGCTAAAAAGAAATAATTTTAATAAATAAGTCAAAGCCATGAAAGCAATTTTAAGTAACTATAGACAATCACCAAGAAAAGTAGGACTAGTAGCAGGACTAATTCGTGGCAAGACCGTAGCGCAAGCTCGTGTTGCTTTGAAGTTTGCAAACAAGAGAGCATCTCTTCCTGTAGCTAAGCTACTTGAGAGTGCGGTTGCTAATGCAAAGAACGCAGGTATCTCTAATGTTGAGTCATTAAAGATTCAAGAAATACAAGTTAACAAGGGCAGAGTTCTAAAAAGAAGTTTACCCCGCGCTCGTGGATCAGCATCAAGACTTAATAAGCGTTCAAGTCATGTTTCAATAATTCTTTCTGAGAAGGTAGGATTGGTTTCACCAGTTGCAAAGATTGAGACAGCTAAGGTTGAAAAAGTTACAAAGACTGCAAAAGTTATAAAAGAATCAAAAAAAGAAAATAAATAAAAATATATGACACACACAGTTCACCCATATTCACATAGACTAGGAATAATCAGAGATTGGAAATCTCGTTGGTTTTCTACTGATGCCAAGTTTAGAGCAAATCTGAAATGTGACATTCTCGTTAGAGAGTGGTTGCAAAAGAAGATGCGTGGACAATATATTGCAGATATCGAGATTGAGAGAAATGACAAAATGATTCGTTTGATTCTAAAGACCTCACGCCCAGGAATAATAATCGGAAGAAATGGAGAAGGGGCAACAAAACTTAAAGCAGAAATTGAAAAATTCTTAAGAAAGCACGGAGAAGAAAAAACAACTGCACTTAAGTTAGAAATAGAAGAAGTAAGATCTCCAGAATCAAGTGCACCAATAGTCGCTCAGATGCTTGCAGAAGGACTTGAAAAGCGTATGCCTTTCAGACGTGTTATGAAGCAAATGATTGAGAAGGTTATGACATGTAGAGATGTTAAGGGAGTTAGAGTCTACATGACAGGTCGTCTAGGAGGAGCAGAAATGGCAAGAACAGAGACACTTAAAAAAGGTCAAATTCCACTTCAAACTCTTAGAGCGGACATTGATTACAAGAACTATGAGGCAAACCTGCCTTATGGAAAGATCGGTATCAAGGTCTGGATTTATAAAGGTGAAGTTTTTAACAAATAATTTAAATAAGATACTACCATGTTATTCCCAAAGAAAGTTAAACACAGAAAATGGCAAGTCGGCCGCGAAAACCCAAACAAAGTTAGGGTTGCAACTCGTGGTGTTGATGTTTCCTTTGGTTCATATGGACTAAAGGCTACTAGCTCATATCGTGTAACTTCAAATCAAATTGAATCTGCAAGAAAGGTTATTTCCAAAACACTTGGAAAAACTGGACGTATGTGGACTAGAGTATTTCCAGATAGACCTGTAACTCAAAAGGCAGCTGAAGTACCCATGGGAAAGGGAAAGGGAGAGCCAAAAGGTTTCTGTTTGGAAGTTAGACCTGGAAGAATTCTTTTTGAAGTTGATGGTGTAACTGAGGAAGTTGCAAAAAGTGCTTTGATAAAAGCAGGTAAAAAATTACCAGTAACTATCCGTGTGGTAGGTAGAGAATAATATTTAAATATAAAACAATGACTGAATTTAAAGACAAAAACAGAAAAGATTTAATGAAGACCTTACATGAAAAGAAGGATTCTTTGCAGGCTTTTCGTTTTGGTGGAGCTGGATCAAAATCAAGAAATGTAAAGGCTGGACGCAATACAAGAAAGGATATCGCTCGTATTCTTACAGAACTTACTGCACAAACAAAGAATATTTCTTCTAAGGCAGCGCTTGTTGCTAAAGTAGAGGCGGAGACAAAATAATTTCAATATAAAATATGAAAAAGACAATTAATACAATAGAAGAGGTGGCAATAAAAGCAAATAAGAAAGTGCTTTCAGGTGTTGTTACTTCAGATAAAATGAAGGACACTATCGTTGTGTCAGTTCAGCAATATGTCATGGTTCCAAAGTACAAGAAGTTTGTTAAGACAAACAAGAAGTATAAGGCACATGATGCTGGAAATACAAAGAAGATAGGAGATAAAGTAGAGATTGTTGAATGTCGCCCAATCTCAAAGGATAAACACTTTAAGTTAATTTAATTTTACCAATATGTTACAACCACGTTCAATAGTATCAATAGCAGATAACACTGGAGCAAAAATAGGCCGGGTGTTCAAAGTTACTGGTTCTTCAAAAAAGAGATATGCAGAGATTGGAGAAGTAGTGATAATTTCAGTTCAAAAGGCAGAGCCTAGAAAGACTGTAAAGAAGAAGGACATACACCGCGCTGTTGTTGTTCGTCAAAAGAAGGCCTTCAGAAGAAAGGATGGTTCTTATGTTAGATTTGATGAGAACGCAGTTGTTCTTATCGATAAGACAAAGGGTGAGCCAATTGGAGGACGTGTATTCGGTCCTATCCCAAGAGAGCTTTCTGAGAAGTATCAAAAGATCGTTTCTCTAGCAGCTGAGGTGGTATAAAAAATTATTAACAATTGCAACATAAATTTAAAAACATGAAAATCAAGAAAGGAGACAAAATAATAGTGATAGCAGGAAAAGACAAGGGTAAGACTGGTAAAGTTACCAGAGCTATTCCTACTGAATCTAAAGTTGTTGTTGAAGGTCTAAACCTTCTAAAAAAGCACAGAAAGGCAAGAAGACAAGGTGAGAAGGGACAAATTGTTGAGGTATCTATGCCTCTACATGTTTCAAATGTTGCAATTGCAATCGATGGTAAGCCGGCTCGTATTGCCAGCAAGGTAATAGGAGGCAAGAAGGTTAGAGTTGATAGTAAGACAGGAAAGGCAATATAAGCCTAAAAGTTAATTTATTAAAGAAAATTTATGAAACACCAAACAGTAAAAGAAAAAGGAACAAAAACATACGAAGCCCTAAAGGCTGAGTTTGGATACACAAACAAGCTTCAAGCGCCAAAGATATTGAAGGTTGTTCTTTCTGCAACCTCTGGATCTATTAAGGATCCAAAGAAGAAGGAGTTAATTGGAGACCGTCTAACAAAGATAGCTGGACAAAAGGCTACTCAAACTGCTGCAAAGAAGTCAGTTGCCTCATTTAAGGTTAGACAAGGTGACGTTGTAGGATGGCAATCAACTCTAAGAGGAGAAAGAATGTGGAGTTTCATAGAAAAGCTTGTTAACGTTGCTCTTCCACGTACTAGAGACTTCAGAGGTATAAAGTTAAGTGCTGTTGATTCTATGGGTAACTATACTCTTGGAATTAAGGAGCACACAGTATTCCCAGAGACATCTGACGAGGAATTGAAGGATGTTTTTGGGTTTGCTGTGACTTTAGTTACAACAGCTAAGACCAAGGCCGAGGTCAAGGCATTAATGGAATATTTAGGTTTCTTGTTTAGAAAAGAAGACGTTAAATAAGCGTTGACTTTAAGGCATTAAACTGCTAGGATTCAAAAACACAAAGATATGGCAAAAACATCAACATTCGTAAGATCGCTAAAAAAACCAAAGTTCTCAACACGTATAGTGAGACGCTGCTTTAGATGTGGTCGTGTTCACGGTTACATGCGAGATTTCGGTATGTGCCGTATCTGTTTTAGAGAGGCTGCTAACGAAGGCAGAATCCCAGGAATTAAAAAATCATCATGGTAGATCCAATATCACAAATAATAATAAACATTAAAAACGCGAATGTAGCTAGAAAAGCTACAACTACTCTTCCTTATTCAAAATTGAAAGAGTCAGTACTCGCAGTTCTTAAGAGAGAGGGTTTCATTAAAGACTTTTCTAAAAAGGGAAAGAAAGTAATAAAGACTCTTGAGATTGAGCTGATTTACGTAGATGGTAAGCCAAGAATTGAGGGAGTACAGCAAATCTCTAAGCAATCACGTAGAACTTATACAAAAGCAAAGGAGCTTAAGTCAGTTCTTAATGGATACGGTGCTCTAATACTTACAACTCCAAATGGTATTATGACAGACAAGGAAGCAAAGAAGGCAAAGGTCGGAGGAGAAGTTTTGTTTAAGATTTGGTAATTTTAATAATATGTCAAGAATAGGAAAACAAATAATAAATATCCCAACTGGAACCGAAGTAATCTTTAAGGATTATGTTCTTACTGTAAAAGGACCAAAGGGGGAGTTGAGTAGAGAAATCAGACCTGGATTTGATATCAAGGTTGAAAACGGAACTGCAACTGTAATTCCACTTAAGCACGATCTACAAGCTAGAGCTTTGTGGGGAACATATGGTTCTCACCTTAAGAATATGGTTAAGGGAGTAACTGAGCAATTCACAAAGAAGTTACTACTTGAAGGTATCGGATTCAAAGCTGATGTTGCTGGAGATAAGATTAATCTAAACCTAGGTTTTTCTCACCCAATTCAAGTTTCAATTCCAAAGGGAGTAACTGTTACATCAGAAAAGGGTCAAGTTCTCTTTACTGGATGTGATAAGGAAGCAGTTAATCAACTTGCTTCACAAGTTAGATCATTGAAGAAGCCTGAGCCTTATAAGGGTAAGGGATTCAGATATGAAGGAGAAATAATTAAGAGAAAGCAAGGTAAGAAGGCTGCATAAAGTTAAATTATAAAAAAAGTCATGAAAACTAATATCGTATCATCAACAAGAGACAGAAGAAGAAAGCGAATTCGCTCAAAGGTTATTGGAACTACAGAGCGTCCTCGTCTATCTGTATTTAAATCAAACGCGTTTATATACGCGCAGATAATTAATGATGAGACTGGTAAGACATTGGCTGCAGCTTCTTCTCTTAAGACAAGTAAAGGAACAAAAACAGAATCTTCAATGAATGTCGGTATTGAGGTTGCAAAGCTTGCAAAAACAGCTGGCATCACAAAGGTTGTGTTTGATAGAGGAGGATTTAATTACACAGGACGTATCCGCGCACTTGCTGACGGAGCACGTCAAGGCGGATTAGAATTTTAATAAATATGACTGATACACTTACAAACAATACAATAGTAGAAGAAACTGTAGAGACAACTCCTGAAGTTACTACAGAGGCATCACCGGTTACACCATCACAGACTCCCGCTCAAGCTGCTGGACCTTTTGATAACAGAGGAGGATTCAGAGGTGGACCAAGAGGAGGATCACGTGGACCAGGAGGACCAGGTGGTGCACCTCGTGGACGTGGTGGACCAGACAGACGTGGTGGACCAAGAAGAGAGCCTCGTGCTAAGCCTGAGTTTGATCAAAAGATGATTGACATCAGACGTGTTACTAGAGTTTCTGCTGGAGGACGACGTTTCAGTTTTGCTGTAGCTGTTGTTATTGGAGACAAAAAAGGTAAGGTTGGCGTTGGAACAGGAAAGGGAACTGACACATCACTTGCAGTTGAAAAAGCTGTTAGAGATGCAAAGAACAATCTAATAACTGTTCCTCTAACAAAGACAGGAAGTATTCCTCATGCAGTTGCTTCTAAGTACTGTAGTGCTAGAGTTGAAATGAAACCAGCTCTAGGAAAGGGGGTTGTAGCAGGTTCATCAGTTCGTGATGTTATTGTTTTGGCTGGTATTACAGACATAAACGCAAAACTTCGTTCTGGAACAAAGAATAAGCTTAATAATGCACAGGCTGCAATTGTGGCCCTGTCATCATTTAAAAAGGGTAAAAGAGTATTAGGAAATAATGAAACTTCAGCAAGTGCTGCTTCATCAAATTAATAAATTAGATTATAATTAAATTATCATGCAATTACATAACGTAAAATCAAAGACAAAAAGAGCGAAATCAGTCCAGGTTGGACGTGGTGGAAAGCGTGGTAAGACTTCTGGACGTGGTACAAAAGGCCAAGGAGCTCGTGCTGGTAGAAAAATCAGACCGGAACTTAGAGATACAATCAAAAGAATTCCAAAGCTTCGTGGTCTTGGTAAAAACTCCAATAAGTCTATCCAAGTTAAGCCAACTATTGTTGATATAACAAAATTGGTAGCTTTCAAGGCGGGGGAAAAAGTTTCTCCGCTTACACTAGCAGAGAAGGGTATAATTTCAGTTTATAAGGGACGTCTTCCTAAAATAAAGATTTTGGGTAAAACAGAAGAATCTATTCCTGGCGTAAATGTAGTAGATTGTAAAGTTTCTGCTTCCGCAACATCTGTAATTGAGAAGGCTGGTGGATCAATTAAATAAGTTTACTCTGGTAAATTTGTCTTTAGATTCACTGAATTTCGGTTTCAGTTAATTAATTGTAATAATCGGTCAATTCTGGCCAAAAAATATGGACAAATTTCTTCTAAAACTTAAACATCTTTTTACAGATAAAAGTCTACGTAACAAAATTCTTTTTGTTCTAGGTGCACTTGTTGTATTCAGATTGCTTGCCAATATTCCAATTCCTGGAGTTGATCAGGTGATGTTGGATCAATTTTTAAATAATAATCAGTTTTTCGGTCTTTTGAGTATGTTTTCAGGAGGAGGGCTTACTACGCTTTCTATAGCCATGCTTGGAGTTAGTCCTTATATTACATCATCAATTATAATGCAGTTGAGTACGATGATGTCTCCTCGAATGAAGGCTATGATTTCAGAAAATGGTGACGTTGGAAGAAAGCAGTTTAGTTTCTACACCAGAGCTTTAACTGTTCCATTGGCTGTTATTGAAGGGTTTGGTTTCTTGGCGTTATTGCAAAAAGAGGGGATTGTTGGAAACCTTGGAAGTCTTGGATTGATTACAAACGTAGCAATAATTGTTGCTGGTTCAATGGTTCTTATGTGGATTGGTGAATTGGTATCAGAGTTTGGTATTGGAAATGGAGTTTCTCTTATAATCTTTGCGGGAATAGTTTCTCAAATTCCTCAAGCTATTGGACAGTTGCAGTATGCGGTTGATGCTTCTCAAATACCACTATTCATAGTGATGGCTGCTATAGGTTTGGCAGCAATTGTGGGTGTTGTATTTATGACTGAAGCAGAAAGACCTGTTCCTGTGACTTACGCAAAGCAAGTTAGAGGGGGTAAAATATATGGCGGTTCATCAACATACTTGCCATTTAGACTAAACCAAGCCGGGGTTATTCCAATAATCTTCGCTCTATCTATCTTGTTGTTACCTCAAATGGTATTCAATATGCTGGCGTATCTTGGTAATCCAATGATTGCCGATGCCTCAAAGTTCCTTGCTTCTGTAATGCAGAATCCTTGGATTTACTCAGCTCTGTACTTTATTCTAGTATTCTTCTTCACATACTTCTACACTGCCGTTACTTTCGATCCAAAGACAATATCAGAGAATCTACAGAAGAGTGGCGCATTTATTCCTGGAGTTAGACCTGGAGATCCCACAACGGAGCATTTAGCTAAGATGGTTGGAAGACTTACTTTGGTTGGAGCGCTATTTCTAGGTTTGATCGCAGTTTTACCACCAGTTCTTCAGGCTATCACCTCAATTAAGATTCTAACAATTGGAGGAACATCGCTTTTGATTGTGGTTCAAGTCGTTATCGATATAATCAAGAAGATTGATGCTCAGTTGGCGATGAGGGAGTATTAGGAGATATACTGAAATATAATACATATTGATTAAACAAAAGGAGTAGGACGAATAGTCTGCTCTTTTTGTTTTGTGGTGCATAACTTAGTATGAATATGTGTTATTAGTGTGATATAATTTAGACATTAAAATCTAATAATATTTGCAACTCAAATGGTTAACATAAAGCTACAATCAGGTGTTTTTGAAAGAAATAGGATAGTGTCAAATATTTTGTTAATTATTTTACTGGCTGGTGATTTGTATTTTTCTGCACAATACGTCTATAATTTGAGACAACAACAAACACCCATTGTAGATGAGGGGCAAAGGGAATTAACACGTATAAGAAATGCTAATTTTCTCAAGCTATTTATTGATAAGGTTATTAGAACGAACGATAAGATTTCATATGAGGACAGGTTGCTGTTAGAGAACAATGTAAGGCAAATCCATAGTTTGGATGTCATGGAAAAGTGGAAAATATTTGTAAACAGCAAGGATCCAAGAGAGGTGGAGGCGGCTGCTATCGAATTGATGTTTATACTTGCTGGGGGGACTACGAAATAGGTTAATTTGCAATTCGAATATAATGTAATATTAGTTTGTCTTTTGTTGCAAGTTATCCCCACTAACTTCAAACTTTCCCTTACAAACCAACACCAAAAATAGTATTATATATACATAAATCCTCTATTCACACGAGCGATTTTTGTACTAGTATATGAGAAAAATATTAATCAATAAAATATACAAAAAAAGAGATATTTTATTGCTCGGAATATTATTCTTCTCTCTAACTTTC
>CAIZVZ010000020.1 GCA_903936565.1 uncultured bacterium
TGATGAAGTAAATCTAATATCTGTTCCATTTGCGTTTATATTTGATAAACCGGTGAGAGATATTAAAACTGGAAAATTTGTTTGATTTGTATTTGGAACTTTTGTTTTATCGATTGTGATTTTCTTTCGGTAGGTCCAGTTGTTGTTGTACCAATTTAAAGCTGTGACATTTGAAAGCAAATCAAAATTAACAGTTGCTTGTGTATCCCCAGGAACAACACTTGTGACAGTTGTTTTTCCGGGAATGGTTTTTGGAATACTACTGACAAGCGGAGAGCTTGAACTTCCCATTCCAACAGCGTTGACTGCAGAGATTCTAAAATCATACGATGTACCATTTACTAATCCTGAAACAACAGTAGCAACTATTGTTGGTGTTTGGGGGTCAGAATATATCTGCCAACTTAGAGGCTGATCAGGGGCGCTTGTTAATTTATATTCAATTACATAATCAGTAATTGCGCTTCCGCCGTTTGAAGCAGGGGCTGACCACAATAAAGAGACTTGTCTGTCTCCTGCTGTCGGAGTTAATGCCGTAGGAGAACCAGGACTTGTTGCAGGGGTAACAGGGTTAGAAGGTGATGAAGCTGGACCGGTTCCTGCACTGTTTGTTGCGGTAACTGTAAAAGTATATTCAGTTCCATTTGTTAGACCAGTAACAATAATCGGAGAACCGGTGCTTGTTGCAGTGATGTTTCCTGGATTTGAGGTTGCTGTGTAGACAGTAACAGCACCACCACCATTGGAGGCTGAGTTGGCAACATTTTCTTCACTTGCTACCGCATAAAAACTAGATGGGTTGCTTTGATTGTTGTATTCCGTTTTAGCCCAATCTGCAGATCTTACAGCGGAAGATATTTTAACTTCATCAATATTTCCAGACATATATCTTGCTCCACCTTTACCAATCTTAAGATCAGAAGTATTTACTGGTGTCGCTGTGGTTATAACTACATGATGCCAGCTGGTGTCAGCTATGGGGTAACGGATTAGGACTTGCTTAAACGAAAGATCATCGGTATACCAAGTTGAAGGCGTATTATAATCCATGATTCTAAATCTTGGGTTTGTGTAATCAGCTTGGGAATAAAATCTAACATACTTCCAAGAACCAGTCTGGGATACGGCAGCATTACCATAACCTGTCCAAGATCCATAGTACTCTTGAAGAGCAATTATGGCCGCCCCACTGCTCACATACATCCATCCACTTCCTTTATATTGAATATTGTCGGTAATGTTTAATGCTTGATTTATATCATACCAACCACCCGGAGATACTATTTTTTGGGAGCTACCCCCACTATGTACAATTGTAGTTTCTTGTGACGGTGTAGCTCCTGGATTCCAACTAAGAGCAGTGCCGTTAGTATAAGGGGCTTCCATCCCACCGTTTAACAATAATTCGCTACCATACAAAGTTTTCAAAACCCCATCAACATAGACTGTTGGATTAACCACCCCCTCAGGGACAGCACTGTCACCTATATACTGATTGGCGTTTAATTCAATTCCTCCGTTATCATTTGTATTTGACTTTACCCAATATGAAATTGTATTCATGTTTCCAACACTACTTCCACTTAAATACTGACTGCTACTTGAAGCAAAAGCTCCAGCGTTGTTTATTTGCCCAGTTGTCGCAGTTGATCCGTTGTTGTTTGTCAGATTCTTTGCGTTACTTGTAGAATCATTTGGGGATGCAGGATTTTCCATATGCCACACCCCCTTAAAATTACTATCCCAAACATTATTTTTTCCATAAGTAGCAGAAGCTAATGGTTCTGTTGCACTTGTGTTTCCATAATACATAAATATCTCCGTATTCACTGAAGTTGAGAGTGTTGGAACCTTCACCCAGGCAACAAGTGTTCCATTTGAATATGATTCTATTTCTCTTGCTAGTTCAGTTGCA
>CAIZVZ010000021.1 GCA_903936565.1 uncultured bacterium
GCGACAACATCTCTTGCTGCAGCTGACGTATGGAGTTACGCTATACGTAACTTAACTTCCGGATCTCTATCATCTGGAACTCTTGCATTGCAATCTGATGTGACAGGAGCGGTGTCGACGATTAATTCGAATACGGATGCACAAGCCGCTTCAGCAATCACTGCTATTAATAACAACACCGACTCTTCAGTACTTAACGCATCAACTTCACTTGGATCACTTATAACTTCGATGCCTGCTAATGTTTGGTCATATAGTTCAAGAACACTTTCTTCATTGGGAACATTAGCTGCTGATGTCTGGAGTGCATCAACACGTACATTGACATCTCTAAGTCTTACAACTGAATCACCTTGGACTGTTTCAGCTTCAAATTCTAACAGTGTTGTTGCAGGAAGTAATTACTTAGCAACAGTTACAACTGTTTATAATGGTACGCTTACAGATTCCGCGAATGTTCCAAAGGTGACAATACACGACTCAAATAACAATGTAATTGTAAACAATGTAAACATGACCAGAA
Organism: uncultured bacterium; assembly: GCA_903936565.1. Lineage (GTDB taxonomy): Bacteria > Patescibacteriota > Minisyncoccia > Phycocordibacterales > CAIZLB01 > CAIJKW01. The sequence goes on from CAIZVZ010000021.1 coordinate 524, forward strand.
TAGCTGTCGGTACTTATACCTATTCATATACAACTGCGGGTAATGCTCCAGCAGGATCATGGTCAAGTACATTCTCTGCAACTGTTGAAACAGGTAAGACGTTATCGAATACTCAATATTGGACTCTTGTAACTACACCTGCGCAGGTCATCATTAATAGTATTCCAGGTGTAACAACACCAAATATTAGTGCAAACATTACAATTACAAACGAAGGTTTGAGTGGTAATGAATATCAATATGAATGGTGTGTAGTTACATCACCAAGCAATATCTGTGGCGGAGGTGACGATATCTTCCATGCTGTAGCTGCAAAATACATAAATGCAGGAGAGGACTTTAATACTACACTTACCGCTACGGTACCGAATGTGGGAAGTTACTATTTTAAAGTTGTGGCATACTTCGGAACTGATAGTTCTGTTGCCTCACGTTCATTTACTGCTGTAGCTGCTTCTGGTGGAAATGTTAATCCCGGAGGAGGGGGTGGTGGAGGTGGTGGCGGAGGTGGAGGAGGTAGCAGCAGTAACAATAGTAATCAAACACCCGTTACTCCACCATCAGTAACTGAGGATGGAAAATGTCGACGTGCAGACTTCAATTGCGACACTAGAGTTAACTCAGTAGATTTCTCTGTGCTGTTATATTTCTGGGGAAAGAAGCCTCCATTTAGTAATTCACTTGTTGATTTGAACAAAGATGGTAAAATTAACTCAATTGATTTTTCTGTCCTCTTGTATTATTGGGATAAAAAATAATTTAAAAAATGAAAAAAAATATTAATTTAGCATACGCCATTATAATAGTAGCTCTGTTGGGATTTGTCCCATTTAATAAAACATCTGCTGCGACTGTATATCTTGAATCATCCAGAAATACAATTTCTGTTGGGGATACTGTGATTGTAAATGTAAAGATTAATGCAGAAGGTACGACAATCAATACCGTGGACGGAGATGTTGCGGTTAAAACTGGAGGAAATAGTGTTATGGTACAGGAGTTTAGTTTAGCTAATTCTGCTTTTGGATTATGGCCAAGAACACCGTCTTTATCTAAAGATGGTCAAGTGGTATCTTTTGTGGGTGGAGTACCGGGTGGATTTAATATCGAAGGTGCATCTTTGTTTAAAGTAATTTTGCAAGCCAAGAAGGAGGGCACAGTAACAATTAATCCACAAAATATAGTCGCATTTGCAAACGATGGTAAGGGAACTAAGCTTCCTGTTAAAACTGAGGGATTATCTTTGACTGTTAAGCCAAAGGCATCTGGAACTGTTGCTGAGGATGAATGGGCAGCGTTGGTTGCAAAGGATATAACTCAGCCTGAAGATTTCATTATTGTTTCAGGACAAGATCCTTCAATGTTTGAGGGAAAGAAGTTTGCATACTTCAGTGCTGTAGATAATCAAACAGGAGTTGCGTACTATGAGGTATCTGAAAATGGAGCACCTGTAGTTCGAAGTGGAAGTGTTTACGTTTATCAGGATCAGAGCGGAAAAGCAAAATTGAGTGTTACAGCTTACGATAAAGCTGGAAACAAGAAGGTTGAAATAGGTAGTGCTAATGAAGGGGGTGGAATAAGTTGGTTTACTATAATTATTTCACTAGTTGTTATTTTGGTTTTGAGGGTGGTGTATATGAAGTTGAAAAAAAATAAAAAAAATGTTTCAAACTCTTTATAAAAAAACATTATATAGTAAATTAGCCTCGATATTTTTTGTCGCCATATTTTGTCTGACTATATTTTCTTTGGCAGGAGTGAGATCTGCTTCTGCTGCTAGTTTATATCTCTCGCCGTCATCATCAAATGTTTCGGCTGGAAATATAATATCAACAAAGGTTTCTGTAGATACTTCGGGTAAGTCGATAAATAACGCTGAGGGTACAATACAATTTCCATCAGATTTGTTAGATGTTGTGTCTATAAGTAAAGGTTCATCTATTTTCTCTCTATGGGTTGAAGAGCCAAAATTTTCAAACGGAGAAGGTAAGATAACCTTTAATGGAGGGTTACCAAATCCAGGTTATGTCGGTAGTGGTGGTAATATTATCTCAATTACATTTAGAGCCAAAAAAGCTGGGACAGCAACAATTGTTTTTGCAGATGGAGCAGTTAGGGAGAATGATGGACTTGGAACAGATATTTTAAGCAGAAAAAACTCAAGTACAATAAACATTGAGCCTTCTGTTGATTCAGTTGCTGTACCGCCACCTGCGGCTTCTGGTACGCCAAAGGCTCCAGTTGTCATATCATCTACGCATCCTGATTCAAAAAAATGGTATAACATTTCGGATGTTGATTTGTCATGGAATACTCCAAATGATGTAACGGCAGTTTCTTATATTGTTGGAAAAAGCTCTGCATCAGTACCGAAAGCTAATTACGACTCATCTGTTGTAGGTAAAAAGTTAGCTAACCTGGATGACGGAGTATGGTATTTTAATATTCGTTTCAAAAATAAAAACGGGTGGGGTGAATTAGCTCGCTACAAGATTCAAGTTGATACTGTGGCACCAAATCCATTTAAGGTTGTGTTCCCAGATAGTGATGGTTCAGGGGCGGGAAATGTAGTCTCGTTCAACACAACTGACGGACTTTCGGGGATTAATTACTATCAGATGAAGGTTGGAGATGGTCAATATGTGAGAGTCTCTCCAAGGCCTGAGTCTTCCAACGAATATGTGATTTCAAGTCAAGATCCAGGTAAGCACGACCTATTAGTTAAGGCGGTAGACTACGCTGGAAATGAGACTGTTCAGTCAGCTGAATTTTCAGTTATACCGATAAAGACACCTCAAATAAAAGATTATCCATCAGAACTAACTGAAGATAAGGTGCTTAAGGTTGTAGGTTTGTCATATCCACTTACAAATATTGAGATGCAAGTAGATGATGCTTATGGTCATCAAGGTATTCAAAATTCTGTGACATTGGATGATGGTAGCTTCGAAATAATTTGGTCAAAAAACCTTTCCGATGGACCGTATACTTTTAAGGTTCGTGCTATAAACAGTAATGGAGAAAAGAGTGAATTTTCAAAAGACTTTAGCTTTACAGTTAAGAAATCACCCCTTGTCGGTGTTAGTTCATGGATGTTAAGTTGGTTGTCCATTATAATTCTGATTATCTTGATAATAGGTACTATATCTTTGCTTGGATTTTATTTCATCTATCGAGGTATTAAAATCAAGAAAAAGGTTGATCATAACTTTAGAACATTCGAGACTTCAGTTCATAAGGCGTTTGATTTACTACGAGAAAATGTCAGAGAACAAATACATAATCTTGAAAAAACAAGATCGAAGAGAGATTTAACAAAAGAAGAAGAAAAGATTATAAAACATCTACAGGCGAATTTGACGGAGGCAGAAGAATTTATTGAACAAGAGATGATAGAAATAAGTAATAAGACATCAAAATAAAATGAAAAGACTAACACATTTTGAATCTTCGATAATAGGCTTATTTATAGGCGTAGTAATGGCTTCTTATGTTGTTTATCTAGAAAGTCTAAGTGGTTTTATCGGGGTAGTATCTAAGTGGGTTGCGTTAATTCCTGTTTTTAATTTATTCAATTTTCCAAATGATCAAAAGCTGATATTTTTATTTTTGTTTGTAGTTGTAGTGTTTATACTCTATGGATTCATTGTGGGTCTATTGATGAGAGGTGGTGGTAAAACTAAATTGTTTACAATTGTTTTAATATTGCTATTAATTGTCGGTATGTTTCTAGAAAGAAAGAGCGATACAAAAACAGAGTCAAAACTTAGTAGCGTCGATATTCAAACTAAAAGTACTGATATGCAAAAACCGCGCAGTAATCATTCTCAGTATTTTAGAGAGGATGAAATATGGGGAGATTTAAATAGTGATGGTAAGGATGATGTGGCTTTTGTAATTCCAAGAGAAGAAAAAGATAGGGGGATGTTGTATTATTTTACCGCAGCCTTAGCGGGTGATAAAGGTTATTCTGGAACAAATTTACTTTTTCTAGGTGAAGGCTTTGAGCCAACTGAGATCAGTATACAAGACAGTAAAATTGAAGTTAATTATGTTGCTCGTAATAGTAAAAAAGCATCGTCCACAAAGATTATGTACGCTGAAATTGTCGATGGTGTGTTAAAACAGGTTCAACCTAAGGTGGTGGCACCCACTGCGACAACTACTGAATAAATTAATTGTTTATGTGGTTTGTGTTACAAGGAAGTCTTTGTCTAGGCCTTAGTTGTTAGTTAAAAATAAAATTTTTAGATAAACTTTGAATTGCCTTTATAATTTTAATCACAAAGATATTATGGTCAATTTGGTAGACTTTTTGAATGGAATTATCTTGTGTGTATATTGATGCTGCCAACATTATACTGAGTGCTCAGGGTATCGATTTTGATTTAGATTTAAATCTTCTGTTTCAATATCTGTATGATAAATATAGAAATTGTAAAATAGTTTTCTTTGTTGGAGATGTCGAATACCTGAAGACTATAGTAAATATTATTACAGAGCATGGGGTAGAATTAGTAGTCAAACAGACAGTTAGAGAGGGTGGAAAGATTAAGGCTAATTGTGACGTTGAGTTAACAAATAGAATAACTGTGGATGTTGAGAGAAATATTGTACAGAAAGTAATAATAATGTCGGGAGACGGAGATTTTGTTGCTCTGACGGACTATGTCAGATATATGGGGAAGTGTGTGCTGTGTATATCTGTAACCCCTAAAAATACATCCATCTTTATTAAACACAGGTCATACTTAAGGATTATGTATTTAATACAAGTTAGAGAATTACTCGAAAATAAAAAAGCTCTCACTAAGCACGTGACTTAGCAAGATCTTTTTCGTAGTGTCATCAGTATATCAAATCCCATTTTGTTGTCAAATTCGGCGTTCTACGATATAGTAACTATCATAAATGAATCTCTCAAACATCAGAAACTTCAGTATTATAGCCCATATTGACCATGGTAAATCCACGTTGGCTGACCGTATGCTTGAAATAACTAACACTATTGAAAAGCGTAAGATGATGAATCAGGTCTTGGACAGCATGGAACTTGAGCGTGAGAAGGGTATTACCATCAAGATGCGTCCAGTTAGAATGTCATACAAAAACCCTGCTGAGGCAGGGAAGCAGTATGAGCTTAATCTAATTGACACTCCAGGACACATCGACTTCTCATATGAAGTATCACGCGCTCTAAAGGCTGTGGAGGGCTGTATCCTGCTTGTGGACGCAACGCAGGGTGTTCAGGCACAGACTCTAACTACACTTAGACTGGCTCGAGAAATTGGCCTGACTATTATTCCTGTGTTAAGTAAGATTGATTCACCAATCGCTAGACCTGAAGAAATAAAGGAGGAAATGTGCGCGCTTTTGGATTGCCAGCCAGAGGATATTCTTGGAACCTCAGGGAAGACGGGTGAGGGGGTTGATGTTCTTTTGCAAGAAATTATAAAAAAGATTCCACATCCAGTTGAAGAAATTGAAAACTCGGCAAGTTGTCGAGCTCTTGTTTTTGACTTTCAATATTCAAATCACAAAGGTGTTATTGTTTATATCAGAGTGATGGAGGGAAGTATTAAAAAGGGTGACGAATTAGTTTTTAAAATTGCAAATGAAAAATTCACAGCGCTCGATGTTGGAATTTTTACACCAGACGAAGAATCAATCGATGTTTTAAATGCTGGAGAAATTGGATATATCACAACCGGTATTAAGCGCCCAGGTATCGCTTCCGTTGGAGATACGATCACAATGTTTAGAAAGCAACTTCCAGAGCTTGCTGGATACATGAATCCATCACCTGTTGTCTGGGCTTCAGTTTACCCTGAAGACGCAGATGACTTTGAGGTTCTTAAACAAGCGCTTGGTAGGCTGAAGCTTTCAGACTCCGCCTTTTCATTTGAAGAAGAATCCTCAGGTTCACTTGGGCGAGGTTTTAGATGTGGCTTCCTTGGGCTACTTCACCTTGAAATTATTACAGAGAGATTGAAGCGTGAGTTTAGATTAGATTTGATTATTGCTACTCCAAGTATTACTTATGAAGTTACGCTTGCAAACGGAAAGGTGGTCATGGTTTATTCGCCTTCACTTTTTCCAGAGCATGGCCAATACAAATCAGTGCGTGAGCCTTGGGTAATTACAAATATAATTACGCCTGCAGCTTATACGGGTTCAATTTATCAACTCCTTTACGATCATGAGGCAGAACTAGGGGACACGGAGACCTTTGGAGATGGTAGAACAAAGTTGGTTATTAGAATGCCACTGCGAGAGCTTATGCGTAACTTTTTCGATGAGTTGAAATCAGTTTCTTCTGGTTATGCTTCTCTTTCTTATGAGTTTGAAACGATGCGCCCAGCTGAGGTTACTAGAATGGATGTACTTGTTGCAAATGAGCCGGTAGAGGCTTTTACAAGAGTGGTATCTGAGAGAAGGATTGATGAGGAGTCTAATAAGACTGTGGATAGACTGTTTAATGTTTTGCCAAAGCAAATGTTCGTTGCCAAAATTCAAGCTAAGGCAAATGGAAGAATTATCGCATCTCGAACGCTTTCTGCTATGACTAAGGATGTTACAGGTTATCTATATGGAGGAGATATCACAAGAAAGATGAAGCTTCGTGAAAAGCAAAAGAAGGGAAAGAAGAAAATGAAGGAGCGTGGCGTTGTGAATATTCCACATGATGTGTTCTTGAAAATGATGAAGACAGGGGAGTAATAAGGTTTGGATGTTGTGATATAATAGAAGTATCAAATATCTAAGTTGAATATGAAGCATAAATTACAAAACATCCTAGGATTAAGCTTTCAGCTGGCAAAGACAAATTTTAAACTTAGAAATGAGGGGAGTTATTTGGGTATATTTTGGTACCTACTTGAACCGATAGTTTCCTTCGCTGTGCTTCTGGTAGTTGGTGGAATATTGGCACAAAATACAATACCGTATTACCCGATCTATCTTTTTATTGGTCTGATAATGTTTAACTTTTTCACTGCTACCACCAATTATTCTGCTCAGACAATAATAAATAATGGCAGTTTTTTAAAATCAATAAAAATTAATTCAGAGGTTTTCGTTATCTCAGGTGTGATGCAATTCTTATTTTCTCACTCGTTTGAATTTTTGTTGGTAATTGCACTTGGAATATTTTTGAAGATGAATATACTGTGGTTTATTTTCTACCCCATTGTCTTATTCTTCTTTGCACTTTTTATAATCGGAGTCTCGTTTATGCTGTCGGTCTTCAGTGTCTATGTCGCTGATCTGAAAAACGTATGGGCAGTCTTTACAAGGTTGCTTTGGTTCGTGACACCAATCTTCTATGTTATACCAACTAATAGTCTTGTGCACACCGTCAGTATGTTTAATCCAATGTATCATTTTATCAACATCGCAAGAGACATAATTATATTTCACAGAATAGTAGAGATTAGGACCTTTATATTAGCTCTAGTTTCAAGTATTTTGGTTTTTGCGATTGGTCTTTATATATTTGAAAAAAATAAAAGTAAATTAGCTGAGAGGTTGTAGGTTGGGGGATACAGACAAAAATGAAATTTTAAAATAAAACCATGACAAAAGATATAATTAAAAGAATAGAAGTTAGTAATCTTTCTAAGAGCTTTAGTGCTGATTGTAGGTCAAAACTTGGTGCATTGTCAGTTTTTATAAATTTTGTGACATTCAAAAAATACAAAAAAGATATTGTGATTGCAGAGAATATTTCTTTTGATGTCTGTTCAGGTGAGGTGCTAGGTTTGATTGGAAAAAATGGCGCAGGTAAGAGTAGTCTACTTCGATTGATTGCAGAAATATATAGGCCCACATCCGGGAAAATTAAGACACATGGAAGTGTTGTCTATTTGACTGGTGTCGAGCAGGGTATTGTTCCAAAGTTGACAATGAGAGAAAATATTCATCTTATGGGGTCTGTGCTCGGATTAAGTCAAAAGGATATACGAAAAAAGTTTGAAGACATTGTTGAATTCTCAGGATTGTGTGATTATGTTGATATGAAGGTTTATCAATTTTCAACGGGAATGGTGTCTCGACTTAATTTCTCAGTCATGATTAATTGTGTGAATCATCACAATCCAGATGTATTATTAATTGATGAAGTCCTATCGGCTGGAGGTGATGCTGATTTTCAAGAAAAAGCGACACAGAAAATGGAGGAATTGATTAAAGGTGGGGCCGCTGTTGTCTTGGTAAGTCATGATGTTGCAGTAATTAAAAAGTATTGCAACAAAGTCTTGTGGCTTGATGGAGGAACCATAAAAGAATCAGGTGAGCCTGATGTAGTGATTGAGAAATATCAAAATGCTTAATCTCTTATAGACCTCTAGACAATACAGGTATGTAAAGTAAAATCATTGAGATGATAATCAATACGCAGATTATACCCCAAATTAATCTTACCTTCTTCTGGTGTTTTGGATTTAGAAACATATAGTCTATAATATACCAGTTAATGAAAGAATTTCAACATAGCGATGATAAAACGACTAAAAAGTACTCAAAATGGGTTCTTTTACTGTTGTTTGTGCTTATTGTTATTGTTGGTAGAAGTCTGATTAGTTTGTCGACAAAACAAATTAGCAGTAGTGAAGAAATGAGGCTGGTTGAAGCCAAGAGATTGGAACTGGAGGCTAGGCATGAAAATCTCACAAAAAAGGTCGTTGAATTAAATACAAACGAAGGTTTGGAGAGAGAAATTAGATCAAAATTTGATGTAATTTTGCCTGGGGAGCAAGTCATTATGGTTGTGGATAAAGAAGTCCAAGCTCCAATAAAAGAGGAACCTAGCGTTATTAAAAAACTGTGGAATGGTGTTGTTGGGGTCTTCAAGAAAAAGCCTTAGTGGTATATAATATGTGTCTATGAAAATAATGATTTACAGTACACCGTCATGTACATTTTGTGTCATGGCCAAAGAGTTTTTTAAACAAAATAATATTCCGTTTGAAGAGTATAACGTGGCAGCAGATTTAGAAAAGCGCAAGGAAATGATACAAAAGACTGGACAAATGGGTGTTCCTGTAATAGATATTGATGGATCGGTTGTTATCGGATTTGATAAGGAGGTCGTCGCAAAAAAAGTTGGTATTAAAATTTAATTAACAAAATAATTTATGAAGAAAGTATTATATGTAGTCATTGTAATTGCCATAATTCTACTTGCAGTATATATAGTAAACTATAAGTCAGATAAGGGACCTGTCATCGGTACTTCTGCTAGTGTTATAGATTCAACGGTTGCTGACACTTCAACTGTCGGAGCAACATCATCTACTGATGTAGTTACAGGGGCCGTTGCTGGTTCGGATATTAATAAAAATAATTCAAATAAAAAAATGGACACAGAAAAAGTTTCAAAAGCAGGCGATACATTAACAGTTAATTATGTTGGAACACTTGAGAATGGAACAAAGTTTGATAGTTCAATTGATAGAGGGGTTCCATTTAAGTTTATTGTTGGAATCGGACAAGTTATAAGAGGCTGGGACGAAGGAATGGTTGGAATGAAAGTTGGTGAGAAGAAGCGCTTGGTTATCCCTGGAGAAAAGGCTTATGGTAGTTCAGGAATTCCAGATGGTAAGGGAGGGTACGTAATTCCACCAAATGCTACTTTGATTTTTGAAGTGGAGATGTTGGGAATAGAAAGTAAGTAGGTTTCAGTAGACAGTGGTAGTTTTTTGAAAATCGTGTAATTATAGTTAAGGTTGATTCAGGGAATTACACGATTGCCGCCATAGTTCAATGGATAGAACAGTCCCGTCCTAAGGGATTGATGTGGGTTCGATTCCTGCTGGTGGCACAGACTCAATAAAACCTCTAATAAAAAGAACACCGATTTTCTGCTGAAAATGAGATTTCCTTATAGGGAACGGAAATCATCTGCTCACCGCAGTTCGCAAGTCTCTTTATTAGAGGTTTTATCTCGTTGGAATAATACAAAAAAGACGCGGCTCTTTTGTTTTGTTTAAAATAATGTAGAATGGTTATAATAATTTGATTAATATGTTTATATTTAAACCTCAAAAGGAATATACTTTGATTGACGCTGGTAATGGCTTTAAATTGGAGAGATACGGTGAATATTTGATTGCAAGACCAGATCCTCAGGCATTATGGCCTAAGGCGGTTTTTAATGCGTCTATGAACGGATCCGCTCAGACTGTGGGTGTAATAGGGAATGACAATTTGAATCTATGGCCAAATATTGATGCTGTATTTGCTAAGTCTGGAAATGGAGGTGGAAGTGGGCGTGGGGGTGGTAGAGGAGATGGTGAAATGAAAGGGGAAGACGAGGACACTGGAAATTGGATTAAGACAAGATCGATTCCTGATAGGTGGCCAGTAAAATTTGAAATGGGTGATGGACTACCAGAATTGAATATTTACGCAAGATTAACCCCCTTCAAGCACACTGGAATTTTTCCCGAACAGTTTACAAACTGGAAATGGTCAATGGAGTTGATTAAAAAGGCATTAGATGATTCTGGTAGTATGGGTAAAAAATTCTCTAAAGAAAACCCTCCAAAGATTTTGAATCTCTTTGGATACTCTGGTGGGGCAACTATCGCATGTCTATTGGCTGGTGCACATGTCACACATGTTGATTCATCAAAAGGTGCTGTGACTTGGGCAAATGAAAATGCAGAGCTTGCAGGAGTAAAAGAGTTGCCGGTCAGATGGATTTTGGAAGATGCAGTTTCATTTGTGAAAAAGGAAGTTAGAAGAGGGAATAAATATGATGGAATAATTTTAGACCCGCCGGCTTTTGGCCGAGGTGCAAAGGGTGAAGTTTGGAAGATTGAAAAAGATTTTCTACCATTCTTGGAATTAATTTTCGAGTTGATGTCTGATGATGCCTTGTTCTTGATCTTGAACGGATATGCTGCTGGATATTCTTCAATTGCATATTCTCAAAATTTGCAAAATTTGATTGCTAAGCGAGGTGGGGAGGTGGAGCATGGCGAACTGTGTATTGAACAGGATTCAGTTGGCTTCGAAAAGATAATGGCAGGCAAAATGGGGGACAATAGGATAGTTGGAGTTACCCCAATTATCCTACCCTGTGGTATTGTAGCTCGCTGGAAAAGTGCTTAGTGATATGATATAGTTGTAATCGGCAGTGTAGTAAAAGTATAAATATAAAATCCAATCATGAATGAATCCATAGAACAGGAAATTAAGGAGATGCGAGAAGAATTGGAAGAGATCAAAGAGATGATGGTTGAGAACAGCAAGATGATCAAGCGTCTTCATAATGCATACCGTATCTCTTATTCTGTTTCCATAATTAAATGGGTTATCATTATTGGCTTTACTTTGGGTACTTTTTACTACATTCAGCCATATCTTGAGAATATACTAAAACTGTATGGTAGTATAAATTCATTGACTGGAGGGGTTGAAAATAATGGAGGAATTGATATCCTTAATGCATTGAAGAAGTTTTAAGAAAATGCCGAGGTAGCTCAGTTGGTAGAGCATTTCCCTGAAGAGGAAGGGGTCGCCGGTTCGAGCCCGGCCCTCGGCACCAGAATGGTTGGTCTAGTGGGGTGTGTCGGTATTGTGAGCGGTAATATAATTGGTAAAAAAAGACAGCCTGGGCCCCGTGAAGGGTCCAGGCTGTGGTTGGTTGTTGTCGTGATGGGTGGCGGTTGGTGTTTGATGTTATCTCATGCCGACCGGGATGTATCTCCCATCTTGTTGGGGGATAGCCCACGGTGGGCAGTTGCCGCGCGGTGCTGGCCGAGGAGGCTGCACAGGCCAACAGATGGTGGCCTGTATGATTGGTCGACGCTGTTGTACTTGCTGAACCTGTGGCGGGCACTGTACCTGTCTAACAACTGGTGGCGGTGGCGGACAGATTATGGTCTGCCGCTGCTGTGGTTGTTGAACAAATACCGGCTGAGGTTGCTGCCGTTGAGGCGGTGGCGGACCTGCGTCTGGAGCTAGTATGACTGGGTTACCACAATTTGGTTTCCAAGCCCACCGATTTTTTCGGTCATATAGGATTTTGAAGCCTATAGGTACGCTTTGTACCCTCGCCCTGTGAGGTGAAAAGTAGTTTATCATCGGTCCGTGAGGACCAAAAACTTCTTCCCACTGCTCCAAATTGTCAGTCGTAGGCCTTGTTGGTTGATCTCCAAAGTATTGGGCTGAATCAACCTCTTGACCTATCTGTAGGCGAGGGGCGGTTTGGTGCTGTTGCATCCTCTGTTGTTTCTGGGCACGGTGCACAGAATTAGCGAACTGGTTACTATTAGTAGCGCACGAGGCGCTAATTATTGCCAGAACCGCTGCGATTAGTCTGATTATGTTCTTCATTGGTCTTGTCTATTGTTGTTGGTTGGGGTGTTTAGATAGATATCATCCAGCTAACTTTGTGTTAACTAAATAATATCTACCTAAAACTTCCATAACCAATCAACTTTGAACAAAAATGAATGACAAAACTTCCACCAATCTTCCTATCACTCTATGTATTTGAAAGAACTTAACAACTTACATTATATAACCATTAAGTATATTTGTCAAGCAAATTTTAGACAAAAAAATACCGCCCGGCGCTCATTGAGCGACACGGGCAGTGTGTTTTGAAGCGGTTTTTAGCCGCCTCGGGTTGGGGTTGAATGGGCATTGTGGGTTAGAACACTACTCCTCCGCGCTGGACGGGTACACCGTCAGGTGTCCACGCCCAACCTTTGGGATCGTAGTATATTTTGTCCGTGTTGCGGATATCCCCCACAACCTTAAATGCGCCGCCTTGATACAGCGTCTTGGGTCCGCAGGGACCGAAGACCTTTGCCCAAGAGACGATTTTGGCTGCCTTGGTTGGCTTGGACGGCTGTTTCCGTAACCAGTTCTCCCTTTCCGCCTTGTCGGGGTGAGGGAAGAGTGATGATTTCGTTTTGGCCGTTTTGCTTACGGGTGGTGATCCATCGGCTTCATCAATCGTCACCTCCGTTTGGTTTTCCCACGGGGCAGGTAGTCCAGCCCACTTGAGGCCGGTCTTGAGGCACACGGGTCCAAGAAGTGCGGTGACGAGTATGAGGGCGATGGTGAGTCCGGCGATTTGCAATTTTTTCATGATTCTGGCTCTTTCAGTGGTTGGTTTGGTTGTTGTATCAGTTGTTGTTTGGCTGTCGGTTATTAGACAGGTACCGCCAAGCTAACCCTTGTTAACTCAGTAATATCTGCCTAAAACCGCCATAAACAACGACAATTCAACGAAACAAACATGACCTATTTCCATTTCAACTCCCATTTGTTTACATATAAAAGAACTATATTGAGTATTATATAACCATATATAGTTTTTGTCAAGTCTTTTTTAATTTTCTTTTTTAACCCCGTAATGTCTCTAGATGCTCTTGATTCTAACCTTCATTTGCCTATCCTTATCAACTCTAGGTAGTTTAAGGGTCAAAATGCCCTGTGACTCGATAGCTTCAGCGTGTTCAATGTCGACTTCGTGAGGTAATTGAATGTTTCTTGAGAAAGATCCCCAATAAAGCTCACGATGGAAGTAATCATCATCAGCGACAATCTTTTCCTCTTTTCTAATACCTTTAAGTATGACAGAATCTCTAGTTAAATTAATTTCCAAATCTTCCTTTTTGACTCCTGGAATCATAGCTTTGACGATAACATCATCTTGTGTTTGATAGACATCAACAGACAGCTCACTGTCAGCAGAAGAATCGTCCATCCAAGCAGATCTATTTTTGTCATCAAATTGAGGGTGGACTTGGACGCTTTTTTTAGAACCAGAAATAGCTGGCTTAGAATTTTTAGCTGGAGGAAAGTCATAATCCTCAGCCTCTTCTAATTGCTCGTCTTCGTCAATATTAACCGCCCCCGTTAGTCTTTCAAAAAAGGATCTTTTTTTCATATTGTGATATTAATTTATTTATCTTAATTATAAGATATTAAATAAAAAAAAGCCAGAATTTAGTAGAGCTTTAGAACTGCTTTATCTTTTTAACCTTCTCAAGAGACAATATTAAAAGGATGATGGAAATCCATACGAATGAAAATGCGATAAACATATTTTGTTCATCACTTATGACAATAATATAGTTAAAAATAGTGTGAATTACTCCTGCGATGATTAATCCAATTAGTGCCCATGATGCTTTGCTAAATTTTCCCTTATAGAAGCTGTATCCAACAAATACGGAGAACACACCGGACGCGGCAACATGAAGTAGACTTGCTCCCATGAATCTTGCTGTACCAGTTAGAACACTTGCCATCACATCTCCGTGAAATAGAGGGGTTAATAAAAATAGAGTATTTTCCATTGCGGCAAAACCTAGCGCAACACTCATCATGTATATAAAACAGTCTATTGGATGATCGTAAACACTTTTATGTCTAAGTGCAATAAACCAAGCTCCGGCGAACTTCACCGCTTCTTCAATAATCGCCCAAGTATAAATTGAAGATAAATTACCCTCCACTAAGTCAAATAGACTGACTGATATTTTTTGAAGTGGATATACTACAAAAACACCTACCATTCCCACAACAAAAGATAAAAAGATAATATCCTTTGGTTCGTGGTGATCATTTGATTCATGCATCCAAAACCATAGCCAAAAAGTCGCAGGCAAAACACCGCCTATTAAGGCGTACATAAAAGTTTCAATAGTAAAAAGCGGAATCCTGTGTAGGATTTCCAAGTAGCTTGATATCGTATTTAAAAGGTAGGCCATTTTTCAGTCATTAGTAATTCTCGAGTTTTAAGTTCTGCGGGAAGAAGTGACCAAATTTCTTGAGTGACATGTGGCATAAATGGATGCAATGTCTTAACGATTAATCCGAGTGTTTCTAATAAAAACTTTGCGCGGGATTTCTTTTTTGCAATTGATTCGGCACTAAGATTATCTACATCGGCAAAAATTTCTTTACTATCTTCAAGAATAATATCTGCAAACTCCTTCCATGTGTAATTATACAGGTCTTCTGCGACAATGTGAATCTTTAAGTTGTCTATATTTGTGGATATCGATTTAAAAATTTCATTTCTCTTCTCTATTAGCGCCAGATCAGCATCTGTGAAATTAACGAGTGGATTATTTGCTGTACCATTTAAGCCTTCTGTTGCTGTTAAAATAAATCTAGTTACATTCCAAATCTTATTTGCGAAGTGTTTGTAGCCTTTAATTTTATTTTCATCAATCTTGCTATCAGTACCAGGTGCGGTTCCGAATATTAGAGACATTCTTCCAGCATCCATTCCGAATTTGTGAGCAATCTCTATTGGATCGATTCCATTACCTAGTGTCTTTGAGAATTTTCGCCCCTTCATGTCACGAACCATTCCAGTAAATAACACCTTATGGAAGGGGATAGTTCCCAATACATATCCGGTCATTAGAATCATACGTGCTACCCAAAAGAAAATTATGTCATGGCCAGTAACAAGAAGGTTTGTTGGGTGGTAAATTGAAAAATCACTTTTGGGATCTGACGCCTTTGTTGGCCAGCCCATTGTTGAGAAACTCCAAAGTCCTGATGAGAACCAAGTATCAAGTGTGTCTTCATCTTGAATCCACTCGCTTGCGTCAGCACCAGTTGGAGCTTCTATTCCACAATAAATCTCTTCACCCTTATACCAAACGGGAATTCTGTGTCCATACCAGATTTGACGACTGATACACCAATCGTTCAAATTATCTATCCAATTGAAATAGGTTTTTAGGAAGTGCTCTGGCAACATCTCAACTTGTTCACCTGAAACTGCCTTTTGCATTATTTCCTTGAGTGTTGTTTCTGATCCAGATTCTATTCCTTTGATCTCAGAATGCTCGAGTGTGAAAGGCTTATTAACCGCAACAAACCATTGAAGCTTTGGAAGTGGCTCAACAATTCCACCGGTTCGCTCTGCAGTTGAGATTCTTTGATCAATTTCTGTTTCTTCAATTAATAAATCACTTTCCTTTAGCCACAGAACTACTGCATCACGTGCCTCTACAACTTTTTTGCCAAGAACTTCTGGTCCACCAACCATCATGCGAGCTTTTTCATCAATAACTTGAATCATTGGCAAATTGTGGCGCTGTGCAATTTCATAGTCAGTCATACTATGAGCTGGAGTAATACCAACGGCACCAGTTCCAAAATCCATCTCAGCCGCGTAGTCCGCAACAATTTTAATTTTAATTGGCGCACCACAAAAATCCATCTCATACTCCTTGCCAACATACTCCTTATAACGTGCGTCGTCCGGATTAACAGCAACCGCAACGTCACCCAATTTTGTTTCAGGTCTTGTGGTCGAGATTGCGATAGGGAAGTCCTTGCTGTATTTGAAAGTATAAAACTTTGCCTTTCTATCCTCGTAAACGATTTCATCATCAGAAATTGTGGTTTGTCCCTTAGGATCCCAGTTGATAACGCGATTCTTTTTGAAAATCAAACCGTCATCATACATTTTTTTGAAAACAGTCTTAACTGCGAAATTCCTTTCTTCATCAAGTGTGAAGGCTTCTCTTGACCAATCAACTGAGGCACCAAGAGTTTGAAGTTGTGAGACAATCGTGTCTCTACTTTGCTGTGCAAAATCACCAACTCTTTTAAGTAGTTCTTCTCGGCCTAGGTCGTGTCTATTTAACCCTTCAGCTTTTTGAATATTTTTCTCAACCATTGATTGTGTAGCAATGGCTGCATGGTCTGTTCCGGGAATCCAGAGAGTTCTAAACCCTTGCATGCGCTTATATCTTATTACGATGTCCTGTGTGGTAAAACCAAGTGCGTGTCCCATGTGAAGTGTTCCTGTGACGTTAGGAGGAGGAAGAATAATACTATAAACTGGAGCATCTGATTTAGTGATACCTTCTTTAATACAAACATCAGGATTGTAAAAACCACTCTCACGCTCTTGCTTTTGAACTCGAGGTTCCACCTCTGTCGGGTCGTAGGGTTTTAGGAGTTGTGACGGGATATTGGGGGTAAAAGCTTCTGTTTTTGCGCTTATTTCACCATTCGGGTTTGTGTTTGTGTCTTCGTTCATATTTATATTAATTTATATAATTATATTAGCATAAAGTGGGGGATTATAAAGGCGGTTTTGATGAAAAACTCTAACTATTGACGGATATTGATATATGTTGTAATATTCTATGGTCTAGAAGAAGAGATATTCAACAATCAACCAGTACATTCAATGCAAACCAGAATATTGTTCGCGCCACAGCCTGTAAAATTTCAGGTTCCGCCGAGTTATTTGACTCACCCCGATAGGACTGAGAGGGAATACTTTATCGGGTACCAAACTCAGGCTGAGTTTGACAGAGTTCACTGGCAGACGAGGAGGATGGGTAACCGGGTATTTGACGATGTGGGGAAACTTATCGAAGATCCGAATCGTCGCCCCGTTTTTGTCAGTAAGCGGGAAATGAGAGCCTTCGTGTCCCACCGCCCCAGGGTGTCCATCGAAAAGAAGTGGCCTAAACGGAAGGGTCACGAGCGGTCTCGCAAGTGGCCGTCTCCAAAAAAGTAAAAGATAGCCTTATGTGGGGCCATGGTAAATAAATCACATGGCGATTCTAACTCGCCAAAAGCCCGAATGATGTTGCGTTCAATACGCACAGCAGGAGGGTCTTTTTTATTCCAGTCTTAAATTGCCTTTAGCTCGAAGTTCCGGAAACTCTGTTTGATCCCACGCTAGGTGTTCTTTAGCTAGTTTGGAGATAAAATGGCCATTCGAATATTGCAAAAATCCAGCAATACCAATCATAACAGAATTGTCAGTTGATAGATTCTTTTGAGGAAGTAATAATGTTACGTTCTGCTCGCTATTTTCGAAAGTGAATTCGCTGGCAATCATTTTTTTGAAGGAGTCTTTGATATAAGTGTTTGCCGAGACACCCCCACCGATAATTAGTGTTCTTGCTCCACTTATCTCGAGCGCTCTTCTTGTTTTTGAAATCAAAACATCAGTTACAGCTTGCTCGAATTCTGCACAAAGCGATGCTTTGTCTGCCTCATGTAGTTCTGTGTTTTTTGTATAATCACGCACGGCGTACAAAACAGAAGTCTTTAACCCTGAGAAAGAAAAATCACAATCTCTCTTTGTAATCATCGGGCGTGGTAGGTCCCAAGGAATGCTTGCTGAATTATTTTGTGAAGCAAATTCTCCATCTCTGAAGCGTTTTGCTAATGCGGAAATTTTCGGCCCCCCAGGATATTTTAGTCCAATGATTCTTGCAACTTTATCGAATGCTTCTCCAACTGCGTCATCTCTGGTCTGTCCGAGTAATTTATAATCGCCCCAGGAATTAACTTGCACAAGTTCGGTGTGTCCCCCGGAAATCAAAAGTGCAACAGCAGGGAAGTTTATTTCCAATCCCTTTTCCAGTACTTCTTGATTGTCGTCAGATCTTTCTTCATCAATCAATACTGAGGTAATGTGTCCCTCCATGTGATTTACTGGGATAATTGGAATTTGCCAAATGAAGCTTAGAATTTTTGCACCCGTTATACCAATCCAAAGAGCAGGTTCAAGTCCAGGGCCTGTAGTTGTTGCGATGGCGTCAATTTCTGGTTTTTCATATTTCGTAAAAAATTCTTGGAGTTGATTACGTAATTCTTGTTCACGATCTAAGAGGGAAGAAAGCGCACCAGTAATATAGGCAGAGAATTCGCCGTCATCTTGTCCGTCCGTCCTTTCAATAAGCATCTCAGCACTCTTTAATGCTGACATTAGAATTGGAGTGAAGTTTTTGATATGCTCGCGTTTAGCGAGGGTGGGGAAGACACCACCAAAATCTGCGTGGGTTTCGATTTGGGAGTGTAGGGCGTTACCTAGGATTTTGAAAGCGGGTTTTTTGCTAGTATTTTCACCTACAAAATCGGCTGCCAAAATTGATATGGCAGTCTCGTCGCAGCTAGTCTCTATGGACAGTATTTTCATATCCTTATTTAACTATATTTTGAGTGGTAAGTACAGTAGAAGAAGGGTAAATTCAACCATAATTGTTTATGTAAAATATTTTGGCATCTCGGGCCCGAAGCAGAGTAGAACAAAAGACATTGTAATTCCGAGTATTGCATAACCCAGTGTCTTAAAAAAAGATAGTAATGTATAATA